>CAVKUW010000008.1:0-42208 GCA_963659815.1 Butyricicoccaceae bacterium | reverse complement strand
ATAAATGCCAGTGACATCACCCCAAACATCAGAATGCATGCACGAGCCGGATCAACCGGTGTAAAACTTACTAATTTAGTCAGATCCTCATTCAAGCGCGGAGATGCGTAGCCGAAAATCGAAAATAACAGACTGGTCATGCCCTGTTCCAAAATCAAGATACAGTAATTGCGCCAGAAGCATCCTTCGTTATTGATTACAATTAACAATGCCAGCATCAAAATCTCCGACAGACCGGTATAAAACCAGATTTTCTCTCCATGGTAATACATCATAACTTCGTAGATTTCAAAATACCCGACAATCATAAACAGAGACAGCAGGCGCACCCATATGCTCCGCCGTCTCCGCTTAATTAAAACCATGCACGTTATAAACAGCCACACGGAAACCTCTAACCCCAGTGCCAACACAGAAAATAATTCTTCTACCATTGTACCCACACAATTTATCCTTCTATTTCTTCTTTCTGTACCTGATTCGGAAGCAACACACAAATCTGTCGCTCTCTTCCTTTTCTTCTGATCTGTTTGCTGCCATCATATTTCCTGATCAGAGCCTCCGCAAGTGTCTGCTCCTTCTTGTGCGGTATTCGTTTTCCTGTCATATAATCGACATCCAGAAACAAACTGCCCTTTCTCTGTCGCACGGTAAACTGTACAAACGCATCAGCACCTGTCGAGACATGTGTAAATGCCGTTTCCAACATCGCATCGGCGATTGCCGTCACATCCAGCTCTGCCATATTTGATATATGTACAGGTTCTACAACAGCATCAAACAAAAGCGTTCGTTCCTGCGCACGCTTCGTATAATCTGCCACCACTGCATCCAGCGTCACATTTCCACTCAGTGTCTGTCCATAGACAAACGGTGCTTCTACCAGCCGCTCATAGTGGCGTTCACTCTCTGCCAGCATCTGCTGTTCTTTTTTCTGCCATCTGGCTTCTGATCGGTTATAGACATACGGAACATAATTGCATAAAATCACAATTCCTATGATCCACACCACATACAAAACAACAAAATTACTGATTTCCACATCGCCCTGTCGTATCCGGTCAATCAGCTTCCAACGCGAAGCAAGGGATACGTACGCGATCAGAATATACCCGATCATGATATTCCGGTACAAGCGTCCATCCCCGGTATATTCCTTTCGGAAAATGAATTTCAGAATAAGTGTTGCAACGACACAGCACACATTCATCAACCCCAAAATCATAAAGTTCGTAACAGATATTGGAAGTGGCTGGAATCCGACAATACTCATCTGGTACTCCTGCAGCTTCGGAAATGGAAGCGCCGCCATTGTAAAAAATAGACTTCCAACACCCTGTTGTAACACAACGATGCAGAAGTTTCTCCATAGATTTCCCTCGTTATTCACGGCAACAACCGTCATCATGACTGCAATCTCCACGAGTCCTGCCGGAAACCACGCGATTTCGCCGTGGTAACTCATCAAAAACTCATACAGTTCAAAATATACCATCAACACAGCCCACATGCCTGCATGAAACAGAAACGATCTCGGTTTCCGTTTCAGCAGGAACATGGAGCTTAAAAACAGCCACGATCCAGTTACAAGCCCTAACATAACAAGCTTATAAACATTCTCTGTCATACCAACAACCTGTTACAGCGCCTTCATCCGGTCAATTGCCTTGACTGTATTCTCATAGGTTCCAAATGCAGTCAGACGGAAATATCCTTCGCCGCTTGGTCCGAATCCGGAACCCGGTGTACCAACGACATTCGCCTTCTCTAACAGATAGTCAAAGAACTCCCATGAGCTCATACCATCCGGTGTCTTCAACCAGATATATGGTGCATTCACACCACCGGATACCGAATATCCGGCACTCTTCAATCCGTCAAAGATATACTTTGCATTCTTCATATAGTATGCGATCTGCTCGCCAGTCTGCTTCTTTCCTGCCTCAGAGTACACAGCTTCTCCGGCTGCCTGCACAATGTAAGGAGCACCATTGTATTTGGTTCCGTGACGTCTTGCCCACAGTGGATTCAGGGCAACACCATCTGCGGACTTTAACTCCTTTGGAATCACGGTGAAACCAAGTCTTGTTCCGGTAAATCCGGCATTCTTCGAGAAGCTTCGAAGCTCAATTGCACAAGTCTTTGCACCGTCACACTCATAGATGGTGTGTGGTACATCCGGCTCACTGATATATGCCTCATATGCAGCATCGTAGATGATCACTGCATGCTTTTCGTTTGCATAGTCTACCCATTTCTGCAGCTGATCCTTCGTGATCGTTGCACCGGTCGGGTTATTCGGGAAGCACAGATAGATGATATCCGGTGTCTCCTCCGGAAGCTCTGGTGCGAATCCATTTTCTTCCTTACATGGCATGTAGATCACATCGCTCCAAAGTCCGGTTGCTGCATCATAGGTTCCGGTTCTTCCTGCCATAACATTGGAATCTACATAAACCGGATATACGGGATCGCAGACAGCGATCTTATTGTCAAGGGAAAAGATCTCCTGAATATTTCCGGAATCACATTTTGCACCATCGCTGACAAATACTTCGTCAATTGCGATATCAACACCACGTGCATTGTAATCGTTCTTCACGATCGCACTACGCAGGAACTCATAGCCAAGGTCTGGTGCATAACCCTTAAATGTCTCTTGCACACCCATCTCAGATACTGCCTCATGCAGACGGTCGATAATGGCCGGTGCCAGTGGCTGGGTTACATCGCCGATACCAAGACGGATAATCTCCTTGTCAGGATTCGCCTCCTGATACGCACGTACTTTCTTGCCAATGGTTGAGAAGAGGTAACTTCCCGGAAGCTTCAAATAGTTGTCGTTTACTTTAAACATGTCTTTTCCTCCTAAATTGTACAATATATTTTATAATTATAAATCAATTTCACCATCGAATACGAGCTTCGCAGGACCGGTCATATAGACGATATTCTCGTCGCGGTCCCAGCGGATGATAAGCTCGCCGCCAAGCAGCTTCACTGTCACTTCGTCTTCTGTCTTGCCATTTAAGATGCAGGCAACGGCAGTCGCACAGGTACCGGTTCCACAGGCAAGTGTCTCTCCGGTTCCACGCTCCCACACACGCATCTTCGCATACGTCGGGCTGACTAGCTCGACAAACTCTGCATTGACACGACGCGGAAAGATTGGATTGTTCTCGAACAGCGGTCCTACTTCCTCCAACGGAAAGTTCTCAACATCATCCACGAAGCTCACGCAATGTGGATTGCCCATTGATACACAGGTAATGCGGTATTCCTTTCCTGCTACCGTGACCGGATAATCCTTCACGACATCTCCAGCATTCGGAAGCTTCACCGGAACGTCCTCCGGGGTAAGAATCGGAGCGCCCATATTCACGCGCACAAGCTTTACTGTCCTGCGACCGTTCTTTTCCTCATCTCCAAGTGTAAACTCCAGATATTTGATTCCTGCCAGTGTCTCGATTGACACAGATGTCTTGTCGGTCAGTCCATAATCATACACATACTTTCCGACACAGCGGATGCCATTTCCGCACATCTCGCTCTGTGTGCCGTCCGCATTATACATATCCATCTTGAAATCCGCCACCTCCGACGGCTTGATCAGAATCAGTCCATCTGAGCCAATTCCGAAATGCCGGTCTGATACCCGAACCGCAAGCTCTGACGGATGTTCTACCTTTTCCTTGAAGCAGTTGACATAGACATAGTCGTTGCCAAGACCCTCCATCTTCGTGAAATGAAGACGCATATGCTCACCTTCCATCTTTTTTTCGTTTATTTTATATTTTACTCGTTTTTCCAAACTAAACCACTGAAATTTTACCATAAAAAAAAGGAGAGTGCAACGCACTCTCCGATAGAAATAAGATTATATCATAAATGTTGCATCCATATAATACAGATACTGTCCTTCCACAATCTGTCCGTCCACGGCACTGACGCCAAACAGATAGCGTTCTTTTCCATCATCCCCGGCAAACCCATAATACGCCCACACAGGGATGACATTATACATGCCATTTGTGTAATGCACATAGACATAATTGAGCTTCACCTGATCCACGGTCATCTTGCGAACCGTTGCATAGGCATCCGTCTTTTTGAATTCCTGCATATACTTCTGCGCTACCGCATCCACCTGTTCCATAGAAAGAAAGGTTTCAATCTTCGTCCCGGTCTCATCCACCTCATACTGTGCAGACTGGATGTTTACAACCGCCACACCATCTGCATCTACCGCAACCGTTATCACCTCATCCGGCGTTGACCATTCATCTGCAATTCCAAATGTAAAATCAAGTACACCCGATGTACCGGCAGCCGGAATTCCATCCTTCACGCGTGTATAGGAAAAACAATACCAGTTGTCATTTAACGTCGCTGACATGGATGTGCTGTCCGTATTCTCGCCAAGCTTCGATCCGATTCCGGTTTCAAAGCACGAAAAATCTCCATATCCAAGCTTTACAAGAAAATCATATGCCCTCGACTCCGCATCCCGTAAGTCAAGGTCTTCCACCTGGTCTGTCTCGGTCTTCGGGCGAACTGTAATTCCTGAATACGTTCCCTCTGAGATCATATCATATCGCACATAACGTGTGATCGAATAAGGGTTGTTGCTTTTATCATCATAATCCGCCCATTCATATACATATGGCACACCACTTATCTCTCCATCGATTCTTGCGAGGCTGGTCGTTGAACCATCTGTCTTTTTAGCCGTATACAGATACTTTCCCGTACCCTTCTGAACGATTTCCTCGTCCTGCTGATCCCCAGCCAGAGTATTTGCTGCAAGATCTGCCTCTAATCCTTTTGACCAGATCTCGTTGATCGTGCTTTTTTCTGAATCCGCCTGCGTCTGAAGCTCCTGCTGTTTCTGTTGCAGATCTCTCTGGCGTTCCGCAAGCTCCTCCTGGCTGCACATCAGATATGGCTTTACCATCTCTGCAGTACCCGCATCAAACACCGTAAATACCTGTTCCTTCAGATATGTCTCATTTACTTCGATGGGCTTTGCCCCATAGCAGCAGCTCTCTGCTAGCCGGTCTCCACCGGTCACATCCGCAGCCACCGTAAATGTGATTCCGGAATCGCTGACAAGCTCATACGCCAGATGCCCTGTCACGCTGTCTGTCTCCGCAGACACATCTCCCGCCAGCGCATCATTCCTCTGGTAATCCTTCGCCAGTTCATCGCCCCGGTCCTTTCCGCAACCGGCAAGTACCAGACATGTTACCCCTAAGAAGATCACTTTATTCCATCGTCTCATGATACTCCCTCCTCTTTTAATGTAATGCCCCCTCGTTTCACTCGGCGGCAGATCGTCGGTCGCATCCTAAATCATTCACTTCGTTCATGATGCTCCCTCCTCTTTATAGATCAAACGGATTTGCTACAACCTTGGAATACACGCCCTCGATAATCTGTCCATCCACCGCACTGACTCCAAACAGGAAACATTCCCGTGGTGAAGCATCTCCACTATATCTTTCTTGATATGGATTTTGTTCAAACTGATATCCATAGTATGCCCACACGGGAATCATATTGTAGTTTCCATCTGTATAACGCACATAAGCATAATTTAGCTTAACATGTGTTATGGTGATCGCCTGTGTCACATTCTTCGTGATATAATCCGGTTGTTTATATTCACCCATATATTTCTGAGCGGCTGCATCCACCTGTTCAAAGGTAAGATAGGATGTGATACCGGTTCCTTCTTCCTCTAGTTCATATTGA
The DNA here is from genome assembly GCA_963659815.1 of Butyricicoccaceae bacterium. Classification (GTDB taxonomy): domain Bacteria; phylum Bacillota; class Clostridia; order Lachnospirales; family Lachnospiraceae; genus Coprococcus_C. Next base: position 36,454 of record CAVKUW010000008.1, on the reverse strand, counting down.
TTTGTCTGTATCTTCACAGTCGCAACGCCCTGTGCATCCACCGTAACATCGATGGTCTCCTGCGGAGCTGTCAGCTCCCCCGATACGCCAAACCGCAGATCATTGACACCTGCCGTGGCCGCTGCAGGAATCCCATCCACCTTCCGGCTATAGGAAAAACAGTACCAGTGATCAACCAGATTGTTACTCGTCGCATCAGGTTCTTCGTCCATTTTATAATAAGCACCAATCTCCGTTCCACAACATACAAAGTCTCCATACCCAAGCTTCTGTAAAAATGCATCTGCCACCGCCTGGGCATCCACCTCATCCAGATCCGGAATTTCATCCCCGTCCTCCTTCGGCCGCACAAAGATCTGCTTCCGATATCTGTCGTACCGCATATATAAGGTAACCCAGTTTACATTTTCTCCGCTGTCCGAAGCCTCCCGATAATACGTTTCATATACATACGGCAAACCATCGATTTCACCATCCACTCTTGCCCGTCTGATATTCTTACCTTCTGCATCGACATAGCTATAGGTTTTCTGGTTGGTTGCCGCGACCGGTATTCTCGGATCCACTTTTTCTTCCCCTGTCATAATTGTATGCGTCGCCTGTCCCTTCGTATCCGTACTACAGTTCAACTCACTCATATCCGCAAAATATCCATACATCCAGATCTCAGAGACGGCATCCGTCTGGGATGCCGGTTGTTCATACACCTTATCTATCTCTGCCCAAAGAGCATCTCTTCGATCATCCATCTCCTGATCTGTACATACCATATATGGTTTTACCGACTGTGCCGTTCCCTCATCAAATACCGGATATACCTTTGCTTCCACATACGCGTCATCAAGCTTCTGTGGCTTTGCTCCATAGCACCGACTGCCGGAGAGCCGCTCACCTCCTGTCACATCGGCATCAACCGTAAATGTCACATTATTATTTCCTGCGACCTGATAGCTGATATTCGCCGGCTCTCCTGCCTCAAATGTACCACCCTCCGCATTTTTCTGATAATCTGAGGCAACATCGCCCCTGCCTTTTCCGCATCCGGTCAATAACGAAAAAAACATTCCTATGCAAAGCACCTTTATCCATCGTTTCATCTCGGATTCCTCCCCTTCTGATTTGATGGTTTCAGTGTAGCATAGGAATGTATCAAATTTGTATCTATTCCAGATAAATATTGAATGATTGCAATTTTTACAGACTTGCGAGTGTCTGACCAAGTGCCTTCAGTTCATCTTCTGCGTCCGGACCAGGTGTTCCGTTTACTGCGATACCCTCGCCATTTACAACAGTTGCGCCATCTGCAACGATACGGTCTTCCCAGTCACGCATCCACTCCTGATTGCCCCAGCCGTAAGAACCAAACAATGCAATCTGCTTTCCAGCGATCACGCCATCAAGCTCACACATAAATGGCTCCATCTGTGTCTCTTCCAACTGCTCTGCACCCATAGATGGACAGCCAAGTGCGATCACTGATGCATCCTTCAATGCATCGACGCTTGCCTGATCTACCGTGATCAACTCTGCCTCACCGCCTGCGGCTGCAACACCGTCCGCGATACTGCCTGCCATCATGGCTGTATTTCCTGTTCCGCTCCAATATACAATACTTACTTTGCTCATAACTTATCCCTTTCTTTTTGTTATATATTTGGCGTTTGCAAGTCACGGCTCAGACTGCGATTTCCCGGATTGTCTTACCCTCCAGAATCTCCTGCAGCACATGCTCCCGTTCCTCATCAAAACGCTGAAACAACTGTGTCATCTCCTGCTCATTGTGATAGACCTTCCAATATCCATAAAAGGAAAAATTCTCTCCATCATTCTCCATAAATCCTAAGATGTCCTCGATCGGATACTCCAGGAAAGCTCCCATCTCATGTGGATATGCAATCTCTCCTCTGCTATACTGTTCCACACGCGAAAACAGTCTATGCAGCATCGCAGAAAAATCATCTGCCGGATAGCCATAACCACGCAGAAATTTCTGTACCTTCTCAGATAGAATGTAGCGTTTGAGTGCTTCTCTCCGATACAAAAATAACATGAATTTATTCGCTTTGATTTTTAGAAGATGATAAGAAATCCCGGTTCCCCGCACAAGCTTCCGAATCATGTAAAACTCCTGCATTGTCACTGTAATCAGATTCGAAGCCTTGCTTCCCTTGATCACCGGTGCACAATTGACCGCCATCATCACGGCTGTGTTTTTTTCGAGATCGTTTGATTGTTTGATTTGAACCAGTTCCTGTATTGGCATATCGTTTCCTCACCTTGATGCATATAAGTTAGCCTTAACTAACTATATGCATCATACAGGAACTTATTTTGAAAATCAAGAATTATATATGAGAAAATATATCATTTGTTGTTCTGTAATGGCATCAGGACGATTCCCTGTCCATGCTCCGTCGTATATTGCAATGCCTGTATGTTCTCTAAGTCACCAGATACCCGGAGTGTGATCAATGCTCCATTTTTAATTTCTTTTATCTCCTCTGCGTCCGGGTAAGGAATCGTCACAGAAGCAACTGGCATATACTTCATCGCACTTGCCGTGTACAGCTTATTTTCCCCAAGGACATCCCGTATCTGCACATTTTCATAGAAGTCCAGAAGTGTTGTTGTCTGCGCAAACTTCGTGTTGTTTGTCCATGCAAGCAGGATTGTCCCACTCTCTGTCATATAAACGATATTCTCCACACTGTTATCATACTTCGTAAATGTGATCTTCCAGAGATATGCCGTATAGGTATTAAAGCTGGTGTCCGTGTAGCAGTAAAGTTCTGACGAATATGAATACAGATTGTCATACTGGATCTGCACGGAATACGGATACACACCCTGCTTGTAATAGACATCCAACTGCTTCTTCGCAAGTTCCACCGCTTCGACTTCATCCAGAAAGCCCTCTGTGATATCGCATTTTGTCATGTTACTGTCCCATGTGCCGGAGATCAGCTTGATCCGATCGACAGACGAGAGATTTGAGGATGTATTGCGTGACATCATCGTTCCCGCTTCCAGATAATATTCCTCCGGTGCCACCTCGACGTGATTCGTCTGTTCCGTAAGCGTCCGTGCAAGCAGATATTTCGGTGCTACGATGCTTAGCACGACGATCAGCGCACAACAGACAAATAACAGTCCGACGCGTATTTTATTGTTCTGTAAGATTTTTTTCATGAAATACCACCCACATTGTTGTGCCTTCTCCAACTGTACTTTCGATCTCCAGTTTCTCCCCGTGGCTTTCCACAATGGAAGCTGCAAGTGAAAGTCCAAGACCTGCACCGCCCTCTTTCCGTGAACGCGATTTATCTACCATATAAAACTCATCGAAGATTCTTTGTAAATGTTCTTCACTGATACCAACACCAAAATCCTGCACGCCAATCTGCACGCCATCGTCCGTCTGCTTCGCAAAGAACCGGATCTCACTTCCTTGCTCTGACGCCTTTCTGGCGTTATCTATAATATTGATAAATGCGGATTTCAAAAGATTGCTGTCTCCCTCGATCCTCGCTTCCACCGTCGTACAGACAAGCGTCTGGTTCTTCTGCGCCAGGATCGGCGTCACACTCTCCGTAACCTCCTGCATGAAGCTCACAACCGAGATCGGTTGAAACTCAATCTTTCTGTGTTTCGTGTAAATAAAATCAAACAGCTTCATCGACATCGCCTCAAGACGTTTTCCTTCATGGAAAATATACGATGCCGCAAGCACCTGATTCTCCCTTTTCATCTCCTTGGAACGCAGCATGTCCGCATACCCGATGATCGTTGTCATCGGCGTTTTGACCTCATGCGTAAAATCTGCCACGAACTGTTCCTGCCGTGTCACCATTCCCTGCAGTTCATCCATATGCTCACACACTGCATCCGCCATCTGGTTGTAGGTCTGTGCCAGTGTCCCTACTTCATCGTGACTACGCAGATGCACGCGGCTCTCGTAATCGCCCTCACCAAACTTCTTCGACGCCCGGTTCAGCGTCTCCAAAGGCTTCGTCAGAAGATAGGTAATAACAAAAACTGCAACCGTACAGGCAAGCACGACAATTCCTAAAAGCAGCACAAAATACCGTCTCTGCGTTTCCACGAGTTGATATGTCTCGGTGATATCCCGCGCATTGATAATATTCATCATTTTGTCCTGAACCAGACTTGTCGAACAGGAAAACAGATAATACCTCCCGGCTTCCTTTGTGATCATGTACTGCTTCTGCCCGATCACTGCGGTACTCCACAGTTCTTCCGGGCAGGCAAGTTTATTGTCGTCTGACGCAGAATGCACAACCTCCGCACCATCGTAGAACACATAGACACCTTTGTTGTTTCCGCCCATCTTACCTACAACATCGGCACTTAAATTCTTCATCTGATATACAAGATTCGATGGGGATGAATTGATCGTATCGAGCAAACGATACTCGATCGTGGATTGCAGCAGATTGTTCTCCTCGATCGAGGTTTTGATCTGTGCATCAAGCGCAAGCTGGAAATTCCGACGGATCATAAAGAATCCGACGGTTCCAATTCCAAGCGATAATAATATGATATTGATAATTACAACTTTATAACGAAACTTCACGAATCTTCTCTATTCCTTTAATCTTCCAACCGATATCCAACTTTGTAAATCGTCCTCAGCTTATCAGTCAGACCAAGCTTTTTACGGAGACGCTGTACATGCAGATCGAGGGTACGCGTATCACCGTAGCTGTCATTTTCCCAGACAAGCTCGTAGATCTTGTCCCGGAACAAGGTGATATTTTTGTTACGCACAAATATCTCTAACAGCATAAATTCTTTTGGTGTCAGCTCGACTGGCACGCCATCCCGCAGTACTGTGCGATTGTCCGTATTGATGACAAGATCGCCATACACAAGCTTTGTCGCATCCTTATGGAACCGCCGCAGCACAACCTGTACACGCGCGATCAGCTCCACGATCTCAAACGGCTTCACGATATAATCCTCGGCACCGAGATTTAATCCCCTGACACGATCATCCAGTCCTGCCTTTGCTGTCAGAAAAATCACCGGCGTTCCCGTCGGCTTGATATATTCCAACAATTCATATCCATTTACCTTCGGCAGCATGATATCCAGTAAAATCAGATCAAATGTTTGCTTCTCTATCTGATCCGCGGCTGCCATACCATCATATACACAGGTGCAGGCATACCCGGCATCCTCCAGATTCATCCGAATGAGATCTGAAATTGCACGCTCATCCTCCACTACCAGTATCTTAATCATTCTTTCTTTTCCTCCGCCTCGATCACGACGCGTCCATCCTCGATGCGCACCTTGACCTTGTTCGTATCAATGCCTGCTGCCGCAAGCATATCATCGCTCAGCTGCACACGATGTGCCTTATCCAGCACGGAATATTCCTCATGTGTCTCATCCGTCATATCCGGTGATTCCAACTGATCCAGCATATCCCGGTAATGCTGTTTCAGGATCTTCTCTGTACTGATCTTGCCATCCGAAATCATGACAACACGGTCTACCTTATGTGCAAGCTTCATATCATGCGTGACTATGATGATCGTAAGTCCAAGCTCCCGGTTTAACTTCCGGAACAGATCCTGAATGTTCGAAGAAGTCTTTGTATCAACCGCTCCGGTCGGCTCATCGGCAAGCAGAATTTCCGGTTCATTCGCAAGTGCGACCGCGATTGCCACTCTCTGCTGTTCTCCACCGGACATCTGTCCCGGGTAAGAATCCCGTTTATGCTCCATGCCAACTAACGCCAGCAATTCCTCTGCCTTCTCCCGCCGTTTCTTCGCGCTTTTATGGATTGCAAGCATTGGTGCCTCAATATTTTCCAGCGACGTCAGATACGGAAACAGATTCCGTCCGCTCTTCTGCCATACAAACCCGATCTGTTTCTTCCGGTACTGCACCATCTGACGCTCTGTAAATTCCGCCAGATTCTGTCCATCCACGATGATCCGTCCGGCGGATGGCACTTCCAGACCTCCAACGATATTCATAAGCGTACTTTTTCCGCTTCCGCTCTTCCCGATGATCGCCATCAGCTCTCCACGGTTGACCGTCAGGTCAAGTCCCTGTAAGGCAAGCACCTCAACCTCTTTTGTCTTATAGATCTTCACGAGAGAATCGCAGACGATCAGAGGGGCAGTTTCCGCCAGATCTGCCTCCTCCGCCATGTCGTTTTTCCTATCTTCTAATGTATCATTCTCGTATTTGTCTGTCAATAATCTCACCATCCTCCAACTCATAGACGACATCACCAAGCTCCATCAGGTTTGGATCATGTGTCGTCATAACGATCGTCACGCCTTCCTTCTCGATCAGATTCCGGAACAACTGCATCACCCGCAGTCCGGACTCGGTATCCAAAGCTCCGGTCGGTTCATCCGCAAACACAACCTTCGGCCGGTGTGCCACCGCCCGCGCGATTGCGACCCTCTGTTGCTCTCCACCGGACATCTGTCCCGGCATATGCCGCATACGCTCTTCCATTCCGACCAAGGCAAGTGTCTCCCTGATCCGTTCGTCAACCTCCTTCGCGGTCAGCTCCGGTTCTGCCAGCCGCATTGCAAAATCTACATTCTCATATGCATTCATAATCGGTATCAACGCAACTGCCTGAAAGACAAACCCAATTTCTTTTCTTCGCAGTTGTTCCTTCTGCGCATCTTCCATCTCCGAATACACCTGTCCATCGAAACTGACATCTCCCTCTGTCGGTGCATCCAGGGCACTTAATATATTCATCAGCGTGGTCTTTCCACTTCCGGAACGTCCCTTCAATATCGTAAGTTTCCCTGCCGGTATATCAATATCGACATGCTTCAAGGCGTAGAATTCGCCGTCACCAACCGGGAACATCCGTGTAATATTTCTTGCTTCAATGATATTCATAAGCGAAACTCCTACTCCTCTCCTAATTTCAACGCCTGCGTGATATTCAGACTCCGTACCAGCCGCCGCAGGATCACGATACACAGCAAAATCATAATCAGGAGCACCGCGACAAGCTTCAACACATCCATCTGGTCGAGATAGACATAAATGCTTAAGTTATGTTTCTGCGGCAGATAGATCACGCCAAATAGCCGCACAAACAGATATGTCGCCACACCACCGCAGGCACCACCTGCCAGAATTGATGGCAATGTGGAAAACAGATGCTCGTTTACAAGCATACGGTTTATCTCCTTCTCGCTTAAGCCCATCGCGCGATATACACCAAATAACAATTCCCGCTGCCGGATCGATGAGATCCAGTAAATCAGGAATCCAATCATACATAGAATCAGTGCAATGACAAAGCTCAAAGTGAACATTCCGTTTGTAATCCGTATCATCGCTGTTTCCTTCATCGCATCAATATCCCGGTCCAAAGCGGTATATGCCGACAACTTCGTTCCACTCGCGTCGATCACAGCCCGTACCGCATCACTGTCCACGCCATCTGCCAGCTTGTACCATATCTCATACGGAGAAATCTTAAAGCTCTGCACCGTTTTCGCATAGTTTGCGACGATCAGATAATGCTCGGTTTCTTCTCCATCCTCATATGTATACTGTACAAAACCTGGCCACGCATCTACAACCGCTACAACCTTTCCGCTGATCGTACCGCGCACCGTCTCCTTCTTCATCACGGAATCCCCATATCTGGAGCAATCCACAACATCCCCCACTTTGACCTCCAGCGCCGCTGCCAGATTCTTCGACAGAATCACACCATTTTCCTGCTGTGCCAGTTCATTTAAATATGTATACCAATGAACGTCTCTGTTTAGTTCCTCCTGCAAATACGCAGTCTCACCAAAATCTTTTGTATGGATTCCCATGAACTCACAGTTAGCAATCTTCGTTTTTCCCCGGCTCACCGATATATTGTTAGTTCGGATTACCTTTGCCATGCTCGTGCAAAGTCCCTGCTTGACCGGCTCGTCATATTTGACCGGATCTGGCTCCACATAGTTATAGTCGATATCATTGGCAGACACATAAAATGCCTGCATCTTCCATGTCTCCTGCAAACGGATATCAGCTCCATCTGCATAGCGGATCCGGTTTTCATAGTTCTGGTTGATCGTGCGCGCCGCATTGGCATTGAACAGTCCCATCGCCACGGTCAGAATCAAAAATACCGAGATAAATCCCTGCTTGCGGAAGTTCCGCGTGATCTGTAAGAACGACGCGTACACTGCCGGACGCCACTTTTTTCTGCCGATATGATAGACAAGCTGTACAAGATAATGCAGCAGTCGCAGCACAACAAGTCCCATCGCCACGATAAACAGTACTGAATCCAAGAAGATCAATGGATCCATCTTCGCACCAAGCAGTGCCCGTGCACGGATCTTATCGATCTCCTGATTGAAATTGTGAAGCAGATAGATCGATACGCCAAGCAGCACAATATCCAGAAAATATTTTTCCCAGAACATCTTCTTGTTGATCTTCTGATCCGATTTTTGCTGTACGATCGATACCCCGGAATGAATCACGACCGGAATCAGGATGAACAGAATTCCAACGGCAGACGCCGCCAGTCCATAGACAAGCATCACTGGTGTAAAATGATACATCGAGAGATTCCCTGCATGGAACGTCAGGAAATCTGTGGTCGATGCAGCCAGCTTACAAAGTCCATATCCAAGTGGCGTTCCGATCAGTATTGCCACCAGACAGAGAATACACGCCTGCAATGCATAGAGCGCTACAATCTGACTGCGGCGGTATCCCCGGCTCCGCATCATAGCGATCTCGCCCTGTTCCGTGTCGATAATCTGTCCCGTCACCATATAGATAAATGCAAGCACCAGACCAAGCAATGGAAGCTCCAATACCCAGAGCGTGATATCCACTGTTTTCTTGTCCTTCTGGTACTGCGTGAGCAGATTCAGGAACGAATCGGTAAAGCTCTCATCCTCCTTATGGAACTGCTCGATATAATATTGCACATCTGCTACATTTTTCTGATTGATCTTCGTATAATCAAGCAGCACATTGGTCGCATAGTTGATCTTTTCCGGTGCAAACTGCTTCACGATGGCATCAAAGGTTTCCTCACTTACAAACATCTCCTGTTCCATCGTATTCGGTGCTGTATACCAGAAAGTGTCTGTGCTGTCCGCCTCCTTGAAGATACCACAGATCTGCAGCTTCAGCGTTTCCCCGTCTGCATCTGTCCAAAGTGGGAATTCCAGTGTCTCACCGACTGTAAAGCCGCAGGCATCCATCACACTCTCGGATAACATACAGCCATACAGATTTCCAGCATACGCATCGTAGTCCTCTCCGACAAGCACCTGTGTATGTGCCAGCATATCCGACATGTATGATACCTTCAGATATTTTCCTTTTCCACCATACGCGCCCTGTGCGGACTGTTCATCCAGCGTCAGAATAGTCTGCGTATTCACCGCCTGTATGGAACCAAGGTATTTCTCCCATGTCTGCTGATACCCTTTCACACCGTCGAGCACAGCCGCTGCTGTCTGCCGCTTCTCCGTCACATAAGCACCTGTTCTTCCGATCACCGCCGGATATGCCTCTGCTTCCTCACCTGCATTATGAAAGCCATCCAGCAGCATCTTGTTGAGCGAGCCTGCCTTGAACATTGGCTGACAGGAAACCGCCGCCACAAGAAAGACAAGTCCCAGAAGCAGGCAGGTCGTCAACCATTTTTTGTTTTTAATTTTCTGTAAAACGAACCGTATCATCTTTTACTCCTCTTCCTCTGAAACTGGTCCCGCCAGTATATCTCCCTCCGAAATACCATTAAATATACATGCCACTACATCGCCCTTTTTATATTTGGATGTATCCTGTGCGCTGTTGCAGATTGCTGCATCCACATATTGTTTCTCGATATTTCCATCTACGATTTTCCACACATAATAGAAATCCCCGGATGTCTCCTTGCCTGAGTTCGCCTTCTCTGTGTAGAGCGCATCTGCCGGAATCGTGTACACATCCGAATAAGAAATCAGCGGATAGGAAATTATCTGACTTCCGGTCATATCCTCCACGGATGCGTTCCCGTCTAATTTCACATAGTACATCCGGCTGTCGTCCGTCAGACTCTGCGTGATATAGACACGATCTCCTAACGTCGTGACATAATACTCTTCCTTTGTTCCTTCCGTGATTCCGTTAGAACCACAGATAATGCCCTGTATCGTCTTTCCACTTTTCTCATCCTGCACCGATACAGGTGTCCCGTTCGCAACCTTGCTGTTTCCACCATACAATGCCAGCTTCTCCTTCACCGGCGTATCAATCGCCAGAATATCCGAGTTAAGCTCCAGCTTGCCTCCGGTGTCTCTCCAGAAATCCAACACCTCGCCCTCCTGCTCAGCGCAGATTGACATGACACCTGTTCCGTCATTGTTACAGCTTGCCTCCGTATATGCTTCCTCTGACTGCTTGAGCTGATATGTATAATCCAGCGTCTGTATCTGAAAATCCAGATTCTCAATCTGAATATCAACATCCAGCATAGATGGAAGATTCGGATTTGTCTGTTCTTCCGCATCACTGCCAGTCGCGGTCTGTGCATCCGTACCGGTTGCAAGCGGTGTCTGTCCGGCAGTCAGTGCTGCCTGTTTTTCCTGTTGCAGCGACTGAAGTGTATTCTCATGTGCCTGCACTGCTTTCGTGCGATTTTCTTTCATATCCTCAATTCCTGACCGCATCTCCGCCAGCTTCGCGCTGCCTTCATTCGTCCGCACCTTGAGTAACACATCGCCCTTTTGCACATAATCTCCATTGGATACACAGATTTCCTGAATTGTACCTTCATACGGAGATGTGTAATTGATCCGCATCGTATCTGCAATCGCATAGCGGTTTGTATAAAACATCGAATCATAATTCGTTGGAGCACTTACCGTATATTCCTCATATGCATCCGGCCATGCAGCCTCTGATGTATAATACACTTTTTCTCCCTCAGAAAGCCCGGATATCACCTCTGTATTTACCGTGTCACTGACTCCTGTTTCAATGTAGCGCTGTTCGCGTTGCTCCCCATTTTTTACATAGACAAACGCTCCCTGATCGTCCTCATAGATGGAATCGTTTCCAACATACAGGACATCTTCCACGCGGTCTCTGACGAGATAAACGGCGATCACAGAACCGACTGGCGCGCTCTTTTGAGCATCCTCATACTGCATTCGAAGTGCCGGATATTTCTGCTGATTTTCGGCTGTCAGGCGCTCCTGTGTTGTATAGGCATACTCCCGAAGCGGAATTTTCGCGCCATCCTGTATCGTATAATAACGGTCGTATTTCTCCAGAAGCTTGTCTTTGATCGTTGTATTCTGTATCTGAATATATGTATCCTCATAATCTGCAATCGTGATAACATTCATCGAGCTTGTAACCTGATTGCCATATGTAAACTGACGCACATAAGAAACATACCCGCTTGCAGTTGCCTTGAGTGTTCCATCTTCAATGATCTCCTGCTGCTTCTGAATCTGATCATCGTAATCGGCAAGCTGGTGCTTGTAAAGCAGTTCATCATAATTGGCATTTTCCTGTTCCGTCTCGATCTCTTTTCCTGTTTTCGCAGCACTGTCAGAATCCCCCAGTTGATTTTCTCCCGCCTGTTTCAGATTCAGCTTCTGTATCGTGAGCTGTTGTTTCTGCACCTCCAGCTCACGTTTTTGCACGAGCAGACTCCGGGATTCTTCCAAATCCTGTTTTGCCTTTTGTGCCGCTTCCAGATCCGCAGTAGCTACCACCTGTCCAGCTTCCACATAATCTCCAACGTCGACAAGGACTTCTGCCACGCTGACCTGTGTCGTCCAGAACACCGCATGTTCTGTTGGCACAATCGATCCATATGCGATTTTCAGATCGCCTACATCTCCTACAGATACTTCCCGGTACGATTCCGTTCCAGATACCGGTTCCAGCAAAGCTGGCGCATCTGCATATTTCGTTCCACAGGCAACCAGAGAGACCGTGCAGAGTACACTCATCAAAAATCCCAGCTGTCGTTTTAGTTTCTGTCCGATTCTCATTTTGCAATCACCACCTTGTCGCCCTCTTTTAAACCATCTTCAATCACTGTATAGCCATCAATCGTTGCCCCAGTCTGCACCTGTACGCCATGTCGGAATCCGTCTTCATCCAGCAGATAGACGTAATTGTCATTTCCCACATACACGATTGCATCCTCCGGTACATACAGGACATTCTTGAGCACATTTTTCTCGATCTCCAGATTCAGTGAATCCGAGCTTGGCCGTTTCGCTGAGTCAACCAATGTAAACGTAAGCTGCCGTTTCATCCCGGCATCCGTATCCGACGCCAGCACATCAATCGCTGTCAGTCTGACCTCATAGCTTCCAACACCAAAAGTTGCCGTAAATGTCTGTCCTACCTCAAACGCATAATCATCCTCTGTTGTCGTAGTATAATTGTCCGAGCCATACAGGATCGTTACGACTGCATCTCCGGCATACACGGTTCCATAATCAAGCATATCCGACAGGCTGCTCACAATGCCGCTTCCCTCTGCCTTAATCGTATAAGCTTCCAGTCTTGCGTCCAGATCTTTGATGTACAGTCCTGCAATCTCCTGGTCTTTCTTTAACTGCTCGATACTCTCCTGGTGTTCATCTGTCTGATTGATCGCATCCAGCTTCGTATAATGGTCGATCAGAAGCGCATCCTCTTCCACACGGTTTTCATACTGTCTTCGTTCCTCCGTTATATCCTCCGAAGAGAAGGTGACAAGTGTGTCTCCATTTTGCACGACATCTCCAACATGGACAAATACCTGATCAACCTCCATCTCATCATGATCGGGATAGTATTCTTTCCGTTCAAACTGTTCTGATTTCAATCGCAGATCGAGCACCGGCGCAATGTCTCCATGCACGACTGGCTCGGTTGTGTATGTAATTTTCTCATATTCTGGTATCGTGATCACAAGATCATCCGTCTGGGTTTTGCCGGCACATCCGCTGAGCAGTCCCACACAGAGTACCATCACAGCTGCCATTCGTCTTTTTCTTATTTTTCTCACCGCAATCTCCTCACAGTATCCTTTATTTTACTGTTCTTATCTTACCATGAAAATGTATCTAATTTGTATCAATTCGTGCATATTATGACAAAAAAAGAACTCCAATCTGCGGAAATCCGCAAATTGGAGTTTTATACGTTCTTCTTACTCTACAACGTAAGGGATAAGAGCTACGTGTCTTGCTCTCTTGATTGCAACTGTAAGTGCACGCTGATGCTTTGCACAGTTACCAGTAATTCTTCTAGGAAGAATCTTACCTCTTTCAGAGATGTATCTCTTAAGCTTGTTTGTATCCTTGTAATCAATTACTGCATTCTTCTCTGCACAGAATACACAGACCTTTTTTCTTCTACGAATTGGTCTTCTCTTCATAGGAGCGTCTGGACGATCGCTCTTCTCTGTCTTATTGTAAGCCATTACTAATTACCTCCATTTAATTTCCTTACTTAAATGGTAAATCGTTGCCTGTCAATCCTGTTGGAATATCCATGAAACCATCTGCACTGGCATTGCCCGGTGCCGGTCTGTCTTCCTGCTGATATCCACCGCCGTTGTTTCCAGATGCATTCTTGCTCTCTGCAAACTCCTGCTCTTCTACGACAACCTCTGTTGTATAAACTCTGTTGCCGTCCTTATTTGTATAGCTGCCTGTCTGAATACGACCTGTAATCGCAATCTTTGTACCTTGCTTCAAATACTTCTCAGCAAATTCTCCATTCTTGCCGAATGCGACACAGGAGATGAAATCTGCTGTCTGCTCGTTTCCAGAATTGTCTCTTCTCTGGAATCTTCGATCAACCGCCAGCGTGTATCTTGCGATTGCTAAAGGCTCTGCAGCCTGTGAATATCTAACTTCCGGATCACGAGTTAAACGACCCATCAAAATTACTTTGTTCATCGGAAATCCTCCTAACTATTACTCTGCGTCCTGTCTAACACAAAGATATCTGAGAACAGATTCCATAATACGAACACTTGCTTCGATCTGAGCTGGAGCTTCAGCGTTTGCATCAAACTGGATGAAGTAGTAGAAACCTTCCTTCATCTTCTGAATCTCGTATGCTAATCTCAGCTTGCCTTTTTCGTCAACGTTTGTGATTACGCCGCCTGCCTTCTCGATAATAGCCTTAGCCTTATCTACAACAGCAGTTCTTGCGTCATCATCAATCTTTGCGCTAACAACCAACGCCAATTCATACTTGTTCATGTTATTGCACCTCCTTATGGTCTATTGGCCTCCGAACCGATCGGAAGCAAGGAATATAAAAATATATCACAGAGCTAGATATTACCATACGGAATTTTATTTTGCAAGCAATTTTTTAGATTTTCTCATTTTTTCCTCATTTTTTTCGTCGTTATATTACGAAATAACTTGCAAACCTCTCACTTACACCCGGCTGTTGTATTCATCCGGTATTTATGTTACATTAAATCATAGTAACTATATACCATAGGAGGGCTTTCTTACAATGAAAGATGAAACAAAATGCCTGCATGCAGGCTATACACCAAAGAATGGCGAACCACGTGTTCTGCCTATCGTCCAAAGTACAACGTATGTGTACGAATCCGCCGCAGAGGTTGCCGGAATCTTTGACGATCCAACAAAGGGACTTTGTTATTCCCGTTTTGCCAATCCAACAGTTATGGCAGTCGAGGAGAAGATTGCAGCCTTAGAAGGCGGAGTCGGTGCCATGTGTACTACTTCCGGTCAGGCAGCTACCCTGCTTTCCATCCTGAATATCTGTCAAGCTGGTGACAGTATCATCAGTACCCCTGAAATCTACGGCGGCACAATCAACCTGTTTTCTTTCACTTTGAAGAAGCTTGGCATTGAATGTATCTACGTGGATAAAAATATGTCTGACGATGAGATCAAAGCCTGCTTTAAAGAAAATACAAAGCTCGTGTTTGGCGAGACAATCGCAAATCCAGCTCTGACTGTATTTGATATTGAGCGTTTCGCAAATATCGCCCATGCAATGGGTGTTCCATTGATCGTAGACAATACATTTGCAACTCCGATTCTCTGCAAACCATTTGAGTTTGGTGCTGATATCGTTGTACATTCCACAAGTAAATACATGGATGGTCATGCCGTTCAGATCGGCGGTGTCATCGTAGACAACGGTAAGTTCAACTGGGATAACGGCAAGTTCCCAGAGCTTGTTGAGCCTGACGAATCCTACCATGGAACCTGCTACACAAAATCCTACGGCAACATGGCATATATCATCAAGGCAAGAATGCAGCTCATGCGTGACTTCGGTGTGTATCCAGCCGCACATTCTGCATTCCTGTTGAACCTCGGACTAGAGACGCTTCCAGTTCGTATGAAGCAATATGCAGAAAATGCAATCGCAGTTGCAGAATACCTCGAAAAGAGTGACGCGGTTGTCAGTGTCAGTTGTCCGGCGCTTCCTTCCGATCCAAACCATGCACTTGCAGAGAAATATCTCGGTGGAAAATCCTGCGGTGTTATCTCCTTTATCATCAAGGGTGGACGTCCAGCTGCAGCAAAGTTCATGGATTCATTAAAGCTTGCCTCCAACGAAGTGCATGTTGCAGATATCCGTACCTGTGTCCTGCATCCGGCAAGTGAAACACATCGCCAGCTTACTGACCAGCAGCTTGTTGCTGCCGGTATTGATGCTGGTATGGTTCGTTTCTCTGTTGGTCTGGAGAACATCGATGATATCTTAGAGGATTTAGATGCCGCATTAAAAGCAGCTATGGAATAATCGATAGATCCTATAACCAGAAAAAAGGGTTGAAACAAATTTGTTTCAGCCCTTTTTCTTATCCTGTTTATATCTGTAATTCCAATGCACTTCCGAGAATCGCTTTAGGTTCCTTCACTTTCCGTTCCTCCGCATAAAATGCTTTGTTATATTCCTGTAATTTCTGCATTGCGATCGGCTTATCCACTTCTTCGTACATCTGTGCATTCTTTGCACTGACCAGATTCGCCATGCTGATAAAGCCCGGTTCAATCGCAATCCCGCTGTCTTCTACTGTTGTATCTGACTCTTTCGCCGGTCCCCACCATTTCATACCGATAGTATCTGCGTATTCCTCCGTTGGTGTCTCACACAGAAACTCCAACGCATATTGCTCTACCTGTTGCTTTGTGCATACGATCTTCTTGCATCCAGTCACATGTCCTTTTTCATCCACGCGTCCGATCAACGCCGGATATGTGTCCACACTATTCAGATAATGACAATCAATCTCATGCAACCGAAGCTCTGTACGCTTGATGCCGCGTCGTTTCAGCAAAACTGCGATGTCCGGCCGCACATTCATCATCCAGCGTGCTAACGGATTCCGATATTCACGTTCTTTTCCAGACCATCCATTAATATGCTTTCCAAGGTCGAACCCCGACTTTTCCACATCCAGTTCCCTATCCAGATTGTAAATCTCCGCAGCCTTCACTGCCTTGGCATCGACATCCTCCAGCATGGCACCCTGTGCCTCTTCCCCTGCATACAGCGCACGCAGCTTCCGGTTTGCAAATGTCACAAGCTTCCGGTTGAATTCCGCTTTGCTGTCTGCATAATTGAAATAGTCCCGCAGAAACGCCGGCATATAATATGCCTGTATCACTTCGTATGTCTTATTTGTATAATTGTCAGAATCGATCTTGACACGTTTGCATCCATTCAAAATCTGGAACAGATACGCGGAAAACTGAGCTTCATCCCTGCACAGGGAGCGCTCTCCATTTATATAGTCATTGATCAATATGTCCATATGTTTTACCACCATTTATTTTTATCTTAGTTCCCAAAAGTATGTATACCGAGCTTTGCGGCTGATCCCTTTGAGAAATGCCAGTACATTGGTGAACCGTCACATTCCAGTATCACATAAACTATCTTATCTTCCGATACGTCGCTGAAATCCAGATCCGGATAATTCTCACGGATATCCGGCGCATCACCATTCGATGCAATAAATGTACCTGTGTAAGTTCCACCATACTCTTCATCGTTTGATACAAGCGATACGGTTACCTCTCCATCAAACAATCCATCTACCAGATTACCGGAACGTGTTACCGTTACAAGCTCATCGCCAGCATCCTCGTTGACTGATGTCTCAGTACCTGCTCCGTTCGGTTTATCGTTGCTCCATGCACCTTCATAAACCAGATATGCCTGATTATAACCATCCATCTTGACAAACATTGTTCCCTGTCCGCTTCGCACACCGTTCTCGTAATCACCGTAATAGAAGTAATAACCAGAACTCAGCAAAGTAGAATATGTGTAAACGCCTGCAGCTTTTCCTGTATAAGAAGTGTCATAGCCGTCCGTTGCGTAAACATAAGAATCGCCATCCATATTTGCAACAACTGTGCTTGCATTGTCAGAACCATCCACGTCCATCATGCCTGTATAATCGGAAGCTGACATCAGGCTGATCACCTGCTCCATCAGATCATGTCTCGCTGTCATCAACGCACGCTCTGACTCAATCTTCTCTGTATAAGAAGAGAAATCTACATCCGACATGCTGTCTGCATATGTATTGATGAAGGACTCTGCCTGATCATACTGCTGTGCATCCATCATATCATCCAGAACAGCATATGCACATGCCTTTCTTCCACTCAGGGCTGACTCATTCGTACTATCGAGATCAAGGGCATCTCCATATGCAGCGATCTTGTTCTCATAATCAGAATTGTCCATCGCATCTGCACGATCCACATATGCAGTCACGAGATTCTTCTTCAGACCGTTGTCGTTTGTCAGGTTATACCCTTCCTTATATGCATCGATCAGAGAATCCGTATCACTGTAAAGATCATCTGCGTATTCATAGAATGCTACGATATCCTCACTGTTCTCTGTTACTTTATCTGCATCAAGGCCCGTGATTGTTGTACGGAACTCTGTGAAATTCTCTCTTGCCCCATCGCTTTCACCGGCACTAATCTGTGCGGATAACAAACCGTTCATAGCCGGAACCCGGTCATCAAAGATACCAAGTGCTGCTTCATACGCCGTGACAGCTTCTTCGTAATTGCTGTCTGTCATCGCCTTCTCAGCAATATCCATCTTCCTCTCATACCGTTTCTCTGGCGTAAAGAACAGGAAATATGCGCCTGCGCCCAGTGCCAATACCACAACGACGCAGATAGCCACGATCAGACCTGTCTTTTTCTTCTTTGGTGAACCATCTTTGTTTACTTTTGGCTGTTTTGGTGCCTTCGGTTTTTTCTCCTTCGGAGCTTTCGGTGGTTTCGGTGCCTTTGGCAGCTTTCCACCATTCATCGGCGGCATCTGTCCGTTATTCGGCATCATACCCATCGGTGCTCCCATTGGTCCATTTGGCATCTGTCCCATTGGTGCTCCCATCGGTCCATTCTGCATCTGTCCCATTGGTGCTCCCATCGGTCCATTCTGCATCTGTCCCATTGGCGCTCCCATCGGTCCGTTCGGTATCTGTCCCATTGGTGCTGCCATCGGTCCGTTCGGCATCTGTCCCATTGGCATTCCCATCGGTGCTCCCTGTGGTGGAAGCATCTGTGTCTTGTCCTCAAACTGTGGTGCGCCCGGTGCCGGTGTGGCTCCCATCATCGCTGGGTCTGGTCCGGTCAGAACCGTCGTTGCACCTTCTGCATCATCGTCATCCACAGGTGTCATATCTTCTGCGCATAACACCGTTGTCGCGCCCTCTTCTTCATCGTCAGTTTCTGCGTCCATCGCACGTAATACGGTGGTTGCGCCCTCTTCTTCATCGTCAGTTTCTGCGTCCATCGCACGTAATACGGTGGTTGCGCCCTCTTCTTCATCGTCAGTTTCTGCGTCCATCGCACGTAATACGGTGGTTGCGCCCTCTTCTTCATCGTCAGTTTCTGCGTCCATCGCACGTAATACGGTGGTTGCGCCCTCTTCTTCATCCACGTCATATCTGGATTCCGGGTTCTTATTTTCGTCCATATCGTTTCCTCCTGCAAAACTGCAATACCTTCTTTACAGTTTATACTTTTTCTACCTCATATGTCAACATACTTTCTCGTATTTCACAAACGGTTTACCATTCTTCCCTGTTTTTCAGACGCTGGATTTCTTCTGTCGTAAGCTTTCGATATTCTCCACAGGCAAGAGACTCATCCAGATACAACGGTCCCATGCGCAGCCGCTTCAGATAAAGTACCTGCATACCAACCGCTTCAAACATTCGTTTAATCTGATGATACCGCCCCTCTGTGATCGTAATTTCAATCTCACTTTCGCTCCCTGCCTTGTGAATCTTCAGTTCAGCTGGTGCTGTGAGCAGCTCATCTCCGATATCTACACCCTCAGCAAAAGCAGCGACCTCTTTCTTCGTGACCATGCCTTTGATCCTTGCATAATAGGTTTTTTCCACATGCTTTCCCGGTGCCAGCAGATCATTTGACAGCTTTCCATCGTTGGTTAAAAGCAACAGCCCTTCCGTATCTTTGTCCAGCCGTCCTACCGGAAATAAATCGCGTCGTTTTTGTTCTGTAATAAGATTGACAACTGTTTTTTCATGTGCATCTTTCGTTGCAGACACCACCCCCTGTGGTTTATGCAGCATATAATAAGAAAAACTCTCATACACGACCGATTTGTCCTGCACACAGACAACATCCTGCGCCGGTTCCAGCTTTTCCTCCGCATGGACACACGTCTCACCATTTATGGTGACCTGTTTTGCCTTCAGCAGTCCTTTCACATCCTTTCGACTGCCAAAACCCGCATCTGCCAAATATTTGTCGATTCTTATTTTTGCCATATTGCACCAGTCCTCCCATTTCCAGACAAAAGAAGAAGATCCACAGTCAACCCGCGGATCTTCCCATTCTTATTATCAATCCTCTTGGGGAGATTGAACTATATATTTCTGTCTCTGCTAATTAGAACAAGCTGTCATAGAAGCTTCCAACTGACGCGCCTGCCACTGCTCCGTACTGATTGTAAAATACAGACGATGAATTTGCAGATGCATCGCTTGCAAGCTGCAACAACTGGCTCTGTGTATTACTGCCGAAAGAGAAATCTCCGGCAAACAGTTTCTTCACATCCGACATGTCTGCAGATGGAAATGCTTCCTCATCAAATGCAAGTGTGTTATCACTTTTCACCGTAATTCCGATCTTGGCTAATGCACTTGTGTAATTTCCAGTCTGTGAAGCCAATCTGGATGCATCCTTCAGTACGCCTGATTTATCTGAATTCTGTGCACTCTCCATCACACTGTTGTAATTGCTGACAAAGCTCTTTACATTCTTCTGGATCTTATCTGTATCCGCACTCTGATACAGCTTCTCATCCTTTAATGTTTTCAGATCCTTCCATGCATCCTCGGATGCCGTCTTTGTCGCAGTATCCTCTGTCTTCGTCTCTATGATGCTCTTGGAAAACTGCTTCTGCGTTGCCTTCTTCGCACTATCGTTCGAATAATAATGCTTTGCAAGCTTCAGATAACTGCCGTTCCGAATGGAGTTGTAATCGCTGAGAAGTCCCAACAATCCACTGCTTGAATTGCTGGAAGATGTTCCAAGCATGCTATTAAAAAAATTGCTGCTAATATTCATACTCATATTCTCACTTCCTTTTTACATTCTCCTACTATTCGTTCTTACCCGTAGTATACTACATATCCCACTGATTTGTAAAGAGATTTACGGATTTGTCGTCGAATCTTCCGTTGTTCCCTCTGTTGTGTCCGCACCATCACGTTTGAGATAGATGACTTCATCGGTATACATGCCTGAATCGTCGGCGGTCTCTTCCCAGGTTGTCGTGCATGCCTCATCCGTGTATGCTTTATATTCCAGCAATGCAAGCTGTACCGGTTTGTCCACTGGAACGGTATAGCTGCTCTCCAGTCCTTTTCCCTCTAAAATCTTGAACGTAACTGTCCGCGTCATCATAGACTCGTGTGCGGTCGCGATTGCCTCCGGATATGTATAAGAATTTCCTTCTGTCACCCAGGAATATGATACCTTTTCCCCATTGGCATCGTAACAATAATATTCAAGCACCTTGTAATTGTCATCCAGAACATACTGGAATACATAAGATGCGTTGTCATTCTTATAATTTGTCTCCACAACCAGATCTCCGTCCTCGCGGTAGATATCCTTGATCGTCTGATCCGCCTCTGTAAGGGAGATAATCATATCGTTGTGATTCGTGTTGATGATCGCATCTGCCACATTTGGTTCTGGATAGATCAATGCATAACACGTCTTGTCCTCATCAATCAGATACCAATAACCATATTCTTTATCAAGCACCTGCACGATTCCATTTGAATCCTCGTACGCCTGCAGATACGTGCCGTCCTCGGCAAACCCAAGGAACTGATATTCCGAATACACCTCCACACCATCACTGTAATAGATTGTATTCAAGCTGTAATTGTTTCCACCCGCAAGCAATGTATCCCCTTTGTTTGCATCATAGATTGCTTCCAGCGTGACCTTCTTATCTTCCTCTGAGGCGGGTTCGCGCTTCTTTTCCTCTTCCGTTGTATTCTCTGCTTCCTCCCGGATATCTGCCAGAATATCTTCGGTCGTTGTCGCATCACTCTGTGACGCTGCCGCTTCGGTTGTCACCAGCACCAGTTTATCTTCTTTTCCGCATGCAGTCAATGCAAGCATCGCTGCCGCCATCGCACACGCCACCCATAATTTTGACTTCCTCATATGTTCTCCTTCCCGCTCACATGGTTGCTACCGCCCCACATTAAGCCTGTCTCTTCAATACGCGTATCACAAGTTTCTTTACTTCTGCAAACTCTCCCATCTTGAAATAAGCCACAAACATCAACAGATTTGACACAATCACAGACACGATTGCCTTCAGGATCAGCGCCAGAATTCCAACGCCCGATATCTGACTTGCGACCAGATACGTAAGTGTACATACAATCGCTGTCACAATTGTATAATATAAAAGCTTCCGTATATATTCCCATGCATTCCGCTTAAACAGTACTGTAAACAGATTATGCAGGATCCATGGCATACCAACAACCAGCACAGAAATAACCGTAGACAGGATGACACCATAGATACCGATAAACTGCACGAGAATAATATTCAGCATCAGATTCACAAGTGCCGTCACAAGCGGACGGAACCGGTCTTCGTGCCAGATTCCCGCTGCATCTTTGTAGGTAATCAGGATCTGGTTTACCTGACTGATGAAGAAATACACAACCATACAGACAACGACTGCAAATGGAAGCATTCGTTTTTCCGATACCCAGAGCCGCATGAACGGCTGATACAGACAGAGCATAACCGCACTGCACATACCTGCAAGCCACATAATGATAAATGAAAGCTTCTTCAAATCCGTATAATTTTTTTCTTCCGTCTCCACCAGAATGCTGTTTCCGATACCTGCGGTACACGATACGAACACCACATTCATGATTCCGGTTACCGCAGTCAGCACGTAGTAATAATTGTTGTAAAATGCATTGGCTGCAAGTCCTAAGAATGCAGAAATAACAATCGTATCTGCGGAAGATACAATAACCTGTCCCACCTTCATTGTGAAAAGGTCTTTGATACGGTTATTGATTTTCTTTACATTTTCCTTCGGCAGTTTTCCAACCGCCTTATACTCCGGATACATCTTGTTCGCAAAGTATGCCGTTACCAGATTCGTCACAATCTGTGTGAAGATCTGTACGATCAGATAAATGTAATAATCGCCGATTGTCATAACGACAACTAACTGTGCCGCATACTGGAACGTATTCGTCACAAGCATGACCTTGCTTGCCACATCATTTCTCTGGTGTGCAGTCAACAGACTGTTCTTGTATGCAAGCAGCCAGTATGACATACAGGTACAGAACAGATTGAGCAGGTATACCACATAGATGCTCACGCCCTCCGGCATATCGCTCTTTACAAGATACGGAATAAACGGTGTCAGAATCCCACCGACGACCGCGATCACAAGTCCGATGATCCGGTAGTATTTCTGATATAATTTTAACAACGCGCAGATCTGCTCTTTGTCATTGTCGATGATCGGCTGATACATGGAATATACCATTGCCGAACCAACGCCCAGCTCCGCAAGGTTCAACACCCACAGCACCGAACCAAACAAGCTGTTTAAGCCGAGATACCCATCGCCCATGTAGTACATGATCGCTGTACGCATGATAAATGGAAGCAGTATCTGATAGCCTTTCAAAAACATGCCAAACACAACATTTCGTGAGGCATTTCTTACACGGGTTTCCTGTTGCATAACATTCCTCTTTCTACTACGAACTTACGATTCCTGTGAGGAATCAATATAGACACGCGGCACACGCTGAGAGATATTACATACGATCTCATCGACATTCGTCTCCAGCAGATCTGCCATCCACTGGATGGAAAGCTCTCCGCCAAGCAGCGTCACCTGATCGTTTCTCTGTACATCCGGAATATCTGTCACATCGACCATACACTGATCCATGCAGACTCTTCCGATGATCGGTGCTACCTGTCCACGGATCAGCACCTTTCCTCGGTTCGACAGATCTCTCCGGTATCCATCTGCAAATCCAACCGGCAGGGTTGCGATCTTCGTCGGACGCTTCGTCACGAACGTGCCGCCATAGCCGACCTCCGTTCCTGCCGGAACCTCCTTCACCATAACGACATACGTGTACCAGCTTAAAATCTCCTTGAAGTTCTCTTTCTTGAAGCCTTCTTCGTCGATTGGATTCAAGCCATATAAGATATCTCCGGCACGCACCATGTCGAGCTGTGAATCCGGCATCAGCAGGATCGCCGGGCTGTTCGCCACATGATACTTCGGAAATGTGATTCCCATTTCCTTTAACTTCTCTGTCATACGCAGAAAGCGGTCAAGCTGCTTCCCTGCACTCTTATGATCGTACTCATCTGCACGTGCAAAATGCGTGAAAATGCCTGTCATATTCAGGGATTCCATCTGCGAAATCTCCTTGATTGCTTCAAGCGTCTCATCATTATCCGGGAACCCGATCCGGCTCATTCCGGTGTCAAGCTTGATCTGCACATTCTGCTTTCTTCCCTGCCGTTTCGCTGCCTCGGCAACCGTCTTTGCGTATTCCACCGAGAATACCGGAAAGTCCAGATTGTAACGGACTGCCTCATCTAAGTCATAATCTCTGGTATCTCCAAGCACAAGAATCGGCTCCGTCGCACCATGTTCCCGCAAAGCCACGCCCTCGCTCCACAGTGCAACCGCATAGTTGGTCACGCCGCAGGCTTTCAATGTCGGATACAATCCTTCCGCGCCGTGCCGGTATCCGTCACCCTTCAAAACCGCCATCAGCTCGACGCCCGGTTTTAACTTCTTACGGATCTCTGCCAGATTATTTTTTAACATTCCAAGGTCGACGACTGCTGCCGTCCGTCCCATCCAAGGTTCCATATCGTTCTTCCCTTCCGTTACAAATACAAAAAGAGCCGCACCAAAGTTTCCCCGGTGCGGCAATAATATCTTACATCAATTCATTCATTGAGTCTCTGATGATATCCAATCCGCGAATCAATTCTTCATCCGTTGCCACAAGCGCTGGCATCAGCTTCAACACATTGTTGTCACGACCTGCACGCTCCATGATCAATCCCTTTTCAAAGCACTTGTTACAGATTGCCAGTGCAAGTTTTCCATCTGCAACCTGCACGCCCCAGATACAACCGATTCCTCGAATCTCCACACCTGGTCTTGCAATGTTCTCATCCATGTACTTACGGATGATTCCCTCTTTCCGCTTTACCTCTGCCTCAACCTTATGGTCAAGCATATATTCCAGTCCTGCCTTCGCTGCAACCATAGAAAGCTGGTTGCCACGGAATGTTCCGTTGTGCTCGCCCGGTGACCAGATGTCTAACTCTGGCTTGAACATTGTCAGGGCAAATGGCATACCATATCCGCCGATGGACTTGGACATTACGAACATATCCGGTATGATACCTGCACGCTCGAACGAGAAGAAAGTTCCAGTTCTTGCACATCCAACCTGAATATCATCCACGATCATCAAAATATCATACTTATCACACAGTGCACGGACACCCTGCAGATATTCATTGGAGAATACATGCACACCGCCCTCTGCCTGTACAGTCTCGATAATGATTGCTGCCGGTTTCTCCACACCTGAGTGGTCATCCGTAAGCAATGTCTCCATATATTTGATTGTATCAAGTTCCGGGAACATATAAGGTGCCGGAATATGTGTGACATCATTCAGACATACACCTGCGCCTCCACGGCTGCCGGCATCGCTTGTCAGAGACAATGCGCCAAGTGTCATACCATGGAAACATCCCATCAGTGCCCAGATCTGATTTCTCTTCTTTACCTTCCGTGCCAGCTTCAATGCCGCCTCTACGCCATTCGTTCCGGTTGGTCCAGGGAACATTACCTTGAAGTTCAATCCTCTTGGCTGTAATACTTTCTCTTCAAAGAACTGCAAAAACTCTTTCTTTGGCACGGTCATCATATCCATAGAATGGAGGATACCATCACTCTGCAGATATGCAATCATCTTTTCCTTTATATAATCATTGTTGTGTCCATAATTTAACGCTCCTGCTCCACAGAAGAAATCAATATATTCCTTTCCGTTCTCATCTTTCATGATCGAACCCTTTGAAGTCGTAAAGATCGCAGGGAAACTTCTACAATAAGAACGTACCTCTGATTCATAATTCTCAAATACTTCAACGTCAGTCATACACTCGTACCTCCTACTCTGTGTGACTCATTTTCTTCATAATCAAGCTATAATATACTCCTCATTCTCTCACTTCGCAAGTGAAAAAAGAATGAATTCTGTATTTCAGACTTAAGATAATTCCAAATCCGGCTTGTTAAACTCTTTCATCTTCTGATTATATGCATCCCGCATCGCATCTTCATATGGTATTTTCTCCATATCTGCGCCTAACATACGCAAAAGGTAATGTGTGAAATCCGGGTTTGCTACAAGGATTGGTCCAAGCATATAAGTCGCAAGAATCTTTCCTTTGCGGATTCCCTCAAACACCGACTTCGGATTCATACCGGTTCCCATCTCAACCTTGCAGAAGCTCTCCTGCTCCGGGATTCCAAATGTATGGGAGAAACGGCTTGTATAACCAAGCAGTGTGGTATCATCGAATTTTGCCTTCATCAATGTATTGAAACGGTTCGGTGTCTGTCTGACCGAATAGCTGTTTAAGTATGCCAGTGCCTCCACCTTGCTGCCGTCTTCCCGCTTGATGTATTTGCCAAGCAATTCGAGCGCATTTCCAACAAAGAAGAATACTGTCTTCTCTGCATCAAATGCACGGAAGATCTCTTCCTTCAAAGGAAGCAGACGGCTCAAAATCACTTCCTGACTCTTCTCGCTCATCGAGCACATATATACCAGATCAATATCCTCTGTCAAAAACAGAGGCTTCGCATTCAAGGTTGTCTCTACAAATTCTGCATCCGGTAAGCAGAGCTTCAAGTATTGCATATTTCCTTTGTCACCATATAAGGTACAAAGTTCCGGATAAAGGATTTCAATCTTCATTATTTTTCATCCTCCAATCTCTTCAAAAGCTTCTGCTTCATCTTGCAGGAAATGCCATAGGTATCGCAGTCGTATAAGATGTATATTTTCTCGACACCATCTAATTTCACTTTGTCAACGGCTGCCACCTCATCGAGATCCCATGCGATCTTCTCCTCCGGAATTCCGGCGATCAGTGCACGCACACGGTGATCCATGCATCTTGGACCGCAACAGACAACCTGCATTACATCGTCTCTTGCAAACTGTTCGTATTCGAGATCATAGATCCAGCCGATAAACTCGATACTCTTCTGTCTGTCGCTGAAATCATCCTCGGCGATCATAATAACCTTCTTGCCCGGCTCTTCTGCCACATACTCAAACGTACGGCAGGAGCTGACTGCACTCTGTCCTTTGCTGAGTGCCTGAATGACTGTCACATTTCCGACCTTCGTCTCGCTGTAACGGGATTCCGGCACATGGATCTCTGCGATCCGCTTCTTGACTTCATCGGAAGAATATCCAAGCTCCCGCATCATCGTGATTACGGTTAATTCATTATAAATATTAAACAACGCATCATGGATCAGTGCGTATTCAATCTCATTTCCATCCTTTTCACGGACAACTAACTTCTTGCCTTCCTTATCGACCTTCGTTGCAAGATAATCTGCATCTGCAGACTTGTAATCGCAGTTTGGACAATAAGCATTTCCAATATGATGATAACGAAGGTAGTTGAACTTGAGCTTCGTACCGCATTTTGGACACAATGTATAATCAGCGATCAGGTTGTATGGCTCCGTCTTGTCATCATCCTGCTTTCCGATTCCGAAATAAACATGCTCGCTGTTTGGCTTTAAGTTGCTGCTGCACTGCTCGTCTGCATTTAAGATCAGCTTCGTTGTGTCCGGGCAGTATGTGTCAATGACACTGAAAATGTAGTCCGGATGTGCGTTTCGCTTCAGTGAATCACGGAACAGGTTCGTCACAACAAGATAATCCGGCTTTACATATGGAAGGATCAGACGGGATGCACGCTCGTCCACCTCAAATACTGTCGCGTCCACGCGGCATTTGCCAAGCCAGTTGACACTGTTCAGCAGGTTGGTCACGCAGCCCGGCACGATATTCGAGCCAGTCCGGTTGCTCACTACCTTCTTGCCTTCCTTCTCCAGCATATCGGTCAGCATGTTTGATACGGTCGTCTTGCCGTTCGTACCTGTCACGCAGATACAGAGCGGTGCCTTCGGTGCCTGCGCCATGAAATCCGGGCAGATCTTTCGCGCAACGACGCCTGGGGTATGCGTGCCGTTACGCCCCGAAAGGCGGATGATGACTTTGCTGAATTTTGCAGCCATGACTGCGATATGATAACGTAACTTCGACATGATTGTCTCCTTTTTCCTTTTGAACATCGGACGATTGCCAATCCAGAGAGATGTTAGAATCGATCAAATCAGATAAAAGAAATATCAGATGTATTGGAACTAAGAAGTGCTAGATGTTCTGATTTATTTTTTCATTCCTGACGCAACCGCCGCCAATTCGCCATCCGTGGCTCAGTGGCGGCTTGTTTGAACATCGTGTTCAAACATTGCTGAATATTCACAGAACATCAAGAACTTCTAAGTTCCAAACATATTTATATTTCTTTTATCTGATAGATCGACACCTAAACATCTCTCTGCTTCGACAATCATTCACGAATCTTACTTTCTTCCAAACGGTATTCGCAAGACAATCCTGTCTTGTTTTGCCTTGATTTTTGTATGAAAGTACAATATCTACTGTACAAAATCCAAGACATTATATATCTTGTGTGTAGGATTGTCAATTTTTTCCGATTTGACGGGCATACATTACGATTTGCCAGCTCGTCCTATGCCAGCAGATCGTGTTCAAGTGATGCGATCACAGCAGCACCATCTCCGATTGCAGTTGCGATCTGGCGGACAGTCTTGGTGCGCACATCTCCGATTGCATATAGAAATGGTACATTCGTGCGGCAGTCCTCACCGGCACGGATATAGCCGTTCTCCATCTCTACGACATCCTTCACAAGTGCCGTCTGTGGCTGCATGCCAACTGCGATAAAGATACCGGATAATGCAAGGTCGCGCTTCTCTTCTGTCCGGTTATTCTCGATCACGATATGGTCGACCATGTTCTCACCGCAGATCTCCCGCACTTCGGTGTGTGGTAAAAATTCGATATTTGCTGCATCAAAGATCCGCTGCTGCAATACCTTAGCGCCGCGCAGCTCATCACGACGATGAATCAGGTAGACCTTCTCGCATACATTTGCAAGGTACAGGGCATCTTCGAGTGCCACATCACCGCCACCTACGACAGCTACCGTTTTATTCTTGAAAAATGCGCCGTCACAGGTTGCGCAGTACGAAACGCCTGCGCCGGAGAATTTTGCCTCGCCTTCCACGCCGAGCTTTCGATGGGTCGCTCCTGTCGCTACGATCACTGCCTTGGTCTCAATCACACTGCCATCTTCCAGATGCACTCCCTTATGATCGCCCTGATCGGCAATCGCTGTCACCGTTCCTTCGATAAATGGAACTTCCAGCGCATCTGCATGTTCCCGGAACTTCACCGACAGATCGTAGCCATTTGTTCCGTAGAAGCCAAGCAGATTATCCACACGATCGGTTGTAACAATCTGTCCGCCGCTGAACATTTCCTTCTCGATCACTGCCACATCTAACAATGCACGCTTCGCATAGACAGCCGCCGATAACCCTGCGGGACCGCTACCGATAATTACGACATCTTTCCTTGTATCACTCATCGTTTTCCTCCAAACTGGTTTCTATTTCATTTTTTCGGTTATTTCAAAATCAATTTCTTATTCTTACACGATCTGTCTGTGTGCAAATTCTTTCATAACGTCGATAGTTTTCCGGATATCTTCCTCTGTATGTGCATCCGAGATAAACATTGCCTCAAACTGCGATGGAGCGAGGTTGATTCCATGATCAAGCATATAGCGGAAGAACGCTGCATACTGCTTCGTGTCGCTCGTCATCGCGGTATCCATATCAACCACCTGCCTGTCTGTGAAGAAAATACTCATCAGTGAACCGATCTGGTTGACACAGACTTTCTCGCCAAATGTCTCTCTTGCAGCCTGTGCAAGTCCTGCGGTCTTCTCTTCGAGCTTTGCATACACTTCCGGATGTGCGTCCAGCAGTTTTAATGTCTCAATGCCTGCGGTCATCGCAATCGGATTACCGGACAGGGTACCTGCCTGATATACCTCACCAAGCGGTGCCACGCACTGCATGATCTCGCGTCTGCCACCGTAGGTTCCAACCGGCATACCACCACCGACGATCTTGCCAAGTGTCGTCAGATCCGGCTTGATATTGAAATATTCCTGTGCGCCACCCGGTGCCAGACGGAATCCTGTGATAACCTCATCGAAGATTAACAACGCGCCATCCGTCTGCGTGATGTCACGCAGGAACTCTAAGAATCCTGCCTTCGGTGGAACCACACCCATATTCGCCGCAACCGGCTCGACAATGATTGCTGCGATCTGTCCCTTGTATGCATCAAATAACTGTTTTACAGATTCCTCATCGTTATATTCTGCGACGAGGGTGTATTTCGCATACCCCTCCGGGACACCTGCGCTGTTTGCCACCGTCTGTGTGATCACGCCAGAGCCTGCCTTTACCAAAAGTCCGTCACTATGTCCATGATAGCAGCCCTTGAATTTCACAATGTAATCTCTTCCAGTAAATCCACGTGCCGCGCGGATTGCACTCATCACCGCCTCTGTACCGGAATTTACCATACGGGACATTTCCATCGAAGGCATATGCGCTGTGATAAGCTCCGCAATCTCCAGTTCTTTTCTTGTCGGTGCACCAAAGGTCAGTCCATCATCACAGGCTGCCTTCACCGCTTCGATTACCGTCTCCTTTGCATGTCCGAGGATTCCCGGTCCCCATGAACATACATAATCTATATATTCCCTTCCATCCTCATCGAATATACGGGAACCCTTTGCTTTTTTTATAAAAATCGGGGAGCGTCCGACTGAGCCGAATGCACGCACCGGCGAATTCACGCCACCCGGAATATATTTCTTGGATTCTTCAAATAACTGTTCTGATTCTGTCTGCATGATTATGCCTCCTCATAATATGTAATGCCCCCTCGCGTCCGCTCAGCGGCAGGTCGTCGGAAGCATCCTAAATCATTCACTCCGTTCATGATGCTTCCTCCTCTAACCACTTTGCCACGTCAAGTGTGTGATAGGTTATGATGATATCCGCACCGGCACGTTTCATCGCGATCATATTCTCCATGACGATACGTTTCTCATCGATCCAGCCGTTTAACGCTGCTGCCTTGACCATCGAATACTCGCCACTTACATTGTAGACTGCAAGCGGATGCTTCGTCTCGCCACGCACCGCTTTCACGATGTCGAGATAAGCAAGTGCCGGTTTCACCATGATGATATCTGCACCCTCTTCGATATCTGCCTCACATTCGCGCAATGCTTCCCTGCCATTTGCAGGGTCCATCTGATACGTTCTGCGATCGCCGAATGCCGGAGCGGAATGTGCTGCATCCCGGAACGGAGAATAATACCCGGACGCAAACTTCGCGCTATATCCCATAAGCAATGTATCCACACATCCATTTTCATCCAATGCCTTTCGCAGATATGCGATATGTCCATCCATCATGTCGGACGGTGCGATCATGTCTGCGCCCGCCTTGGCAAGCGTTACTGCCATCTTCGCAAGAAGCGGAAGTGTCTCATCATTCAGGATCTTTCCATCCTGCACCAGTCCGCAATGTCCGTGGGAGGTATATTCGCACAGGCACACATCTGCGATAATCAAAAGCTCCGGTGCTTTCTTCTTGATCTCGCGCACCGCCCGCTGTGTGATTCCATTTTCATCGTAAGCGCCGCTGCCACATTCATCCTTGTGCTCCGGGATACCGAAGATCAAAATCGCCGGAATGCCAGCCGCCTGTATGCGCTCTAATTCCTCGTCAAACCGATCCAATGTATACTGGTAGATGCCCGGCATGGAATCAACCGGGTTCTTCTCATTGGTTCCTTCCTTGATGAATACCGGGTAGACGAGATCGGATTTGCTGATCTGTGTCTCGCGCACCATGTTTCGCAGTACTTCATTTTCTCTCAATCTTCTTAATCGTATCATGTGTGTATATTCCTCTTTTCTATTTTGAAAATGTTTTTTCCAAAGCCTTTATCAGGTTCTTTGCGTCGCACTGTTCCGGGACGATATCGGCGGGCAGACCACATTTTATAAGGGCGTCTGCTGTCACCTGACCGATTGTACCAAGGACAATGCGC
Source organism: Butyricicoccaceae bacterium (assembly GCA_963659815.1). GTDB lineage: Bacteria > Bacillota > Clostridia > Lachnospirales > Lachnospiraceae > Coprococcus_C. The sequence continues at coordinate 4,508 of CAVKUW010000008.1, read as the reverse complement.
TTCTTTCCTTGTGCCGGGTTCCAGTCTGGCTGTCCGGTCTCGGCAAGGCAATCCGCAAATGCATGCACCCCGGAGGCACTTGCAAATAAAATTGCATCGTAATTATTTAAGTATTTCCAGTTTTCTGTCCGTGCGCCGCGCACATCGTAGATGGATAGAATCTCCGCGTCAATCTGGTTCGCAGATAGAATCTGTTCTAAGACCGGACTTCCTTCCTTCGCCCGCGGGATCAAAACCCTTTCTCCTGATTTTACAACGGTACAAAGTCCATTTGCAAGACTTTCTGTCGTATATTGCTCCGGTATATAATCCGCATAAAATCCATACTGCTCCAGTGCCTGCTTGCAGCCACTTCCAACCACTGCAAATCGGATATCTGCAAACTTCCGAAGATCGACTGCACACGCGCGCACTCGGTCAAAGAATAACCGGATTCCGTTCTGGCTTGTGAATATGATCCACCGGTAATCCTTCAAATTCTGAATTGCCACATCCAACTTCTCCATATCCGGACACGTTCTGACATGCATATCACAGATTGAAAACAGTGATGCACCTTTTTCTTCCAGCAGTCCGCGCAGCTTCTCCCGGAATACAGCCGTGCCAACGACACCAATCTTGCAGCCATCAATCGCACTACGTTTCTTGTCCTTCATCGTGCAGGCGGCTGTCTGTCCGACGACTATGATTGCCGGTGAAACCAGCTCATTCTTCGAAACAAGCTTGCCGATCGTCCCTACCGTACCGCGCACGATTGTCTCTCCGGGCAGCATACCATTTGAAATCACACTGACTGGTGTCTCCGCCGATTCACCCTCTTCGCGCAGCCGCTGCATAATTGGTTCCAGATTCGAAAGCCCCATCAGGAACACACTGGTTCCCTCCTGTTTATGAATGTTCGCAAGTGCATCTGCCTCGCCCTTTTTCGTATGTCCGGTAATCACATGAAAGCTCCGGCTCATCTCCCGATGCGTCACAGGAATTCCAAGCACCTCCGGCACCGCAATCGCAGAAGTCACACCCGGAATCACCTGAAACGGAATATCTGCTTCCTGCAATGTAAGGATTTCCTCGCCGCCACGTCCGAACACAAACGAATCGCCACCCTTTAAGCGGACAACATTTTCGTATTTTCCTGCGGTCTCTACCAGAATCCGGTTGATTTCCTCCTGCTTCTTATAATGCGCACCTGCCTGCTTGCCGACATAGGTCTTCGAGCAATCCGGTCGCACAAGATCAAGAAGTTCGCCCGTTCCAAGCCTGTCATAGATCACCGCATCGCACGATTTTAAGATCTGCAGACCTTTGTATGTAATTAATCCCGGATCGCCGGGACCTGCTCCGATTAAATATACCATTTCCAATTCATCCTTTATACATGTGTCAATACATATTCGTCAAATTCCGGTAATGCAAAATGTACATACCCATGTTCTTCACAATTTATAATTCCTCTTTTTTTCAATCTGTCACGATAAGGATTGAACTCATTTGTTTTGAGTGATAATTTCTCCCGGATTTCCTTTATTTTCCCCGAATCTGTCTCTGCAATTCCATAGCATATTTTCTTATCCTTGTTCGATAACTCTGACCAGATTTTATCATATACATATTCACTAAGATACTGCCTGTACATCCCAACCACAGACTTATAATCTCCATCCTTCTGCCACGTCAGGTATCCTAATACCTGAAATGCAAATGGATAACCTTTTGTCATGTCCGCCATCGCTAACGCATCATCACTTGAAAAGCCAAAGATTTCCTGATATTTCTGTTTTACCGCACCTTTATCCAATGGTTGCAGCTTAATCTTCGGTGCCCGATATAAAAACGTCAGATTTTTCTCATTCTGTAAGGCATCTATATTCTCAAAAAGTCCTGTCATGAGCAAAAATACCGGCAGTTCATTTCGAACAAAAATCTGAAATGCACTTGCAAATATTTTCATCTCTTCATTACTTGTTGCTTCATCAATTGTGATAAGTACACGTTTCTTCTTATCCTTTACAACCTCCAGCATCGCCTGAATTGCATTTTCTATATCAAAAAAAGGATTCGATTTTTCAATAGACACTCCAATCCCTAATATTGATAAATCCAGCTTTGCTTTTATAAACAAATCCTTCAGATTTTTCTGATCGTATAATTTTGCGGCAAAACTATGCAGCAAATCACGATCCGGATTCAGTTCTATTACAATCCAATCCTTGTCTTTACGAAAATGCTTCGATATATCTGTCAGCATTACAGTCTTTCCGCTGCCCCGGACTCCCGTAATCATATAAATCTGCTGGTTCATCCATTCTGAAGAAAACGAATCAATAATCTCATTCGTCTGTGCCAATCTGGAGATTGATTCCAACGGACTCTTACCAAAAACTAATGTAAATGGATTTTGCATTGCGCACCTCTTTTACTGTTCTTTACTCTTTTTTATTATTTTTACTGTTCTTTACTCTTTTTATTCATTTTTACTCTTCTTTACTGTTTTGTCAAGAGATTTTCATAATATTGCAAGGACTCTCCTTCATCAGATGCTACTTCCCTGCTTGATGCTCAGTAAACAAAGAGCTCAGAAATTTTTCCGAGCCCTCCCTTCCGTTTTATTACATTTCAAGGACGCTTCTTTTGTCTCGATACTGGGCAAATCTCTAGTATCGGTTCAGCAGATACCTAACTGCATATTCTAACTCTGCATCTCTTTCAAACACGATTTTTCCTTTTTCCATGGCTTCTCTATCATAATTATCAATAGAGAAAATAGTCTTTGCATTTTCACTTGTTATCGGGATTACGACATCGAGCGGGATTTTGTTTTCCCGGGTATGATCCGTGTCAATGAAAGGCTCCCCATCCTCGGAAAGGCTCAAAAACACCGGATAGTACACACAGATATTATCTGTAAGATAAATATACCCTCCATTATTCTGATTGACACCACTGCTCGCAGTAATCCCCATCAAAGTCACATTCGGACAGTCTCCGAGGAATTTCGCCATTCCATCGCCTGCACTCATACAATTGGAATTGACCAGCACGACAACCGGAATATCCGCATATCTTCCATCCGGAAATATATACTGGCTCTCCGCAATATGATATCCCTGTGCATCCTCATATCCAAATGAAACCATATGAGACTTTTTATCAGTGAAAAGTGAAGCAAGCGCACCTGCTACGGAATCATAACCGCCTCCGTTATTGCGAATATCTATTATAAGATATTTCATGCCCTTATTCTCTAAATTCTCAATTAAATCTGCATAGTATTCTGTAAGTTCAGGATAATAGCCCTTTTTCATTGCAGAAATATTATCCCCCAACGCATCATAGCTTTCACTTGTTATTTGAAGATACCCGCATCTGTCATCGAGCATACAGGAATAAAAGTTTTGGTAATCGTCATCGTCGTGCAATAAGCATTTTATAGCTACTGATAATCTATCCTCATAATTGCCTGTTTTCTGAACCGAAATACTCCGTTCGTCTCCGTTATCATCAAGAAATGTAATGGAAACACTCTCGCCACCTTTTCCGGCAAGGAAAACAGGTCGGAAGATATCTTCATTTTCCTCTACCGGAAATGATAATCCGGGATAGATACATTCTACATCCGCAACGGCTTCATTGATGTCCCGGTTGTCCCATGAAATAATCGTTGTTCCATCGTGAATCCCTTTTGTGGCTGCCTCACATCCGGGCTCAACCAAAACAGCAATTACACTGCCATCGTCAATGCGGATCATGGACAGACCATAATCGTTTCCGGAAAGGTACTCACACGCAGCGAGTCTTGTGTCATCTGTAAGATATGGTCCGACATGCGAATCATAGAAATAATATGTAACTTCAGTAACGATTGCCGAATAAGCTGCTTCATCCCTGTTTCTTTCAGCCTCCTCAACCCTTGGCAGGTATGTCTCAAGCAACTCATCATAGTCGATCTCTTTCCATGAGTTAAGACAGTATTCCTGTTCCATTGTTTTCAGCATTTTCTTAAAGCTCTCTGTATAACTGTATCGGGTATAATTGTGTACCATTGGCGCAGAGATGGCATTAAGTATAAACGCAAAGCATAATACTGCTGATGACAGACAAACCATAACCGATCTGATCACGCGGATGAATGCTGATTTAATGTTAAAAATAAACAGTACGGGAATAAGTGCCTCCAGATAAAAAAGTTTAAAATGACGAATGAACAGATTCCCATAAATGCCCCAGTGTACGAATGCAGCTATGGCAGGCAGAATACAAAGAATACGGGGTACAAGATACTTTTCCCTTCTTCTAAGAGCAGGGTATATGACAGCCAATACAACGGAATATACAAATATTCCGAGTGCAATCATGCAGTTTCCGGTTTTCAATGTCAAATAAAAAAGATACATCCGCTTCCTCCTTCCGCAAAACAACTCGACTTCATTTTCCTACATCTCTTCCTTGACCATCTGTTGCATGATTATTTACTTATTTATGTATGTATCCTGTTCATTGTCCTTTCT
>CAVKUW010000007.1:0-53882 GCA_963659815.1 Butyricicoccaceae bacterium | reverse complement strand
AGCTGGTACGATGCAAAGTAAATCTATGTCTGCGCAGGCAGAGGATAAATGGAAGTACAACACAAAAGTTGTAGGAGATTCAGGATGCTGATATTGGGAATTACCGGTGGCGTTGGCTCCGGAAAAAGTAAAATATTATATGATCTGTCCAGTTTGTATGGGGCGTATATTGTCGAGACGGACAAGCTTGCCCATACGCTGATGGAGCCGGGACAGACGGTATATCAGGCGATTGTGGAAGCATTTGGTACGGAGATTTTGCAGGCAGAGGAACCATATGCAATCGACCGGGCGAAGTTTGCACAGATCGTATTCGCAGACAAAGAAAAGCTTGCACAGTTAAATGCACTTACGCATCCGGCAGTGAAGGCATGGATTCGGAAAGACATCGAGGAGAAACGAAAGCAGGGCGTGAAGATCTATGTGATTGAGGCGGCACTTCTGATTCAGGATGGATATAAGGAGATCTGTGATGAGATCTGGTATATCTATGTTGATGAGGAGACGCGGATCAAACGGCTGATGAAGCAGCGCGGTTATACGGAGGAACGCTGCCGCGCCATGTTCCGCAGTCAGGAGTCGGAATCGTATTATAGAAAATATGCAGATTTCACTATAAATAATCAATTAGACTATGAAAATTCATCAAAACAACTAAAAGATAGGTTGAATATCTTACTTGGAGATGCTATAATTTTAACTAATCATGGGAAAACAGACTAATTTCAGGAGGAAACAGGCGTGGCAACAGTGAAATATCCGGAACCTTTAATATTTGGACTGGACATCGGTACGCGAAGTATCGTCGGTACAGTCGGATACAGAGAACAGGAGCGGTTTCATGTAGTTGCGATGGCTGTCAAATACCATGATACCCGTTCGATGATCGACGGACAGATCCATGATATCGCGAAGGTCAGTCAGGATATTGTCGAGGTAAAACAGCAGTTAGAGAAACAGTTAGGCGGGCGCAAATTGCATGATGTATGCATTGCGGCGGCTGGTCGTGTCTTAAAAACTGCAATCGGACACGGGGAGTATGAATTCTCTGAGAATACAGTTATTACACAGGAATATATCCATTCGATCGATCTGATCGGCGTGGAGCAGGCGCACAATGAGATTCTGCAGGAATTAAACGAGAGTCATGAGACAACGAAATATTTCTGCGTCGGCTATACCGTTGTGAAATATTTCCTGAACAATTACGAGATCACGAATCTGGAAGGACACAAGGGAACGAAGATTGCGGCAGATGTGCTTGCAACATTTCTCCCGGAGGAGGTTGTGGACAGTTTGTATGCGGCAGTGGAGCAGGCTGGACTGTATGTGACGAACCTTACACTGGAGCCAATCGCGGCGATGACGGTAGCAATTCCGGAGCAGTACCGCCTTTTGAATATCGCGCTCATTGATATCGGAGCCGGTACATCAGATATCTGTATCACAAAGGATGGCAGTGTGATCGCGTATGGTATGATCCCGGCAGCCGGAGACGAGCTGACCGAGGCACTGGTAAAGAAATATCTGATTGATTTCCAGACGGCAGAGAAGTTAAAGACGGTCAGTGCACGCCGGAAATCAGTTACATATAAAGATATTATGGGAATCTCCCATAAGATTACTCCGGAGGAGATTTATCAGACGACGGAGGAAGTAAAAGAAGGAATCTCGAAGAAGATTGCGGATAAAATCATTGAGTTAAATGGTGGAACAAGCGTCAGCGCGGTGTTTGTAGTCGGCGGTGGTGGAAAACTGCCCGGATTTACAGATACACTGGCAGAGGATCTTGACCTTCCGGCAGAGCGTGTAGCTCTGCGTGGCGAAGAAGTGATGAATACGATTGATTTTCAGGTGGAGGGGATCAAGAAAGATCCACTCTATGTGACACCAATTGGTATCTGTCTGAACTTCTTTGATCAGAAGAATAACTTCATCTTTGTCAACGTAAATGGCGAACGTGTGAAGCTGTATAACAATGATAAGCTGACAATCTTTGATGCGGCAGTACAGTACGGTATTCCAAACGAAGATATCTTCCCGAAGCGCGGCGATGATATCACATTTAAGATAAATGAAAAGACACGGATCGTGCGTGGGTACAGCGGGGAAGCTGCGGTGATCACCCAGAACGGAAAGACCACTGGTATGAACTCAGTGATTGAGGCGAACGATAACATCCGGATTCAGCCGTCTACAAAGGGCAAATCTGCGGAGATCGAATTATCGACACTTCCGGAATATGCGGGCATGCTGACCTTTAAGGTGAATGGAAACGAAGTATCCTGTCCGAAATTTGCAACGGTGAATGGTGAATTTGCATCGTCCATGTATCAGATTCAGGATGGGGATGATGTCTGCATGCGGAATTATTATACCGTGGGACAGTTGCGCACATTTATGGATCTGACGACGGATTTTTATGCGTATGTCAACCATCAGATTGCCGATGAAGATGAGAAGATTTATGAGAATTTTGAAGTAGAATTTGTCACCCGGAAGGAAGAGGCACCAATCATTCCGGACGATGAGATCGTAGAAGTTGCAGACGAAGCAGCTGTTACGGAACCAGTGACGGAAGATACAAGTAAAACAGAGGCGGAGCAGAATGTGACACCGCAGCCACAGCCAGCACCAGCTGTAAGCCGGGCAATCACGGTTGTAGTCAATAAAACACCTGTCACTTTGACAGGAAAACAGAGCTATACATTTGTGGATATTCTGGATGTATATCCGTTTGATCTTTCTACGATGCGTGGAAAGCGTCTTGTTACAAATGTAAATGGCATACATGCAGAATTTATACAGCCGATCGATGAAGGGGCTGTGATCGATATTTATTGGGAGAACTAGACATGCAGGATATTACGGAAAAGCTCATTAAAAATTACACAGTATATCATAAGATCTTTTATGTATTTATGGTTTTGCTCACCGTGTTGTCACGCGTCATGAAGTTCACCGACAACACGCCGGTCTGCGTGACATTTGCAACCGTTGTGTTTGTGTTTGCACTGCTTGACAGTGTGTTTTATCACATGGGCGTGTTTAAGAATATGAAGTTTTTGACGACCTTCCGGTTGATTGAGATTACTACATACAGTATTTTCGTATCATTTGTTCCGTACGAGGGCGTGTTGCTTGTCGGTATGTTTATGATCCTGTTTCTGCTTGCATTGGAATTCATTATTCTTGGTTCACACTATGACAAGGGAACGATTTTAGTCCGCAAGATGATGTTGCTTATACCGATGTTTATCAATCTGTGCCTGTCATTGCAGTTCCGGAGAGAGACATTCTGGTTCTGTTATGTGCTGGTGCTTGCAATCTTTGTCGTGACACTGTTGTTTGTGACGGAACTTCTCGAATATTCAAACGATGCATATGAGGCGTATTATACCCAGCTTGTGTTGGAACGGAACGATATACAGGATAAGAATGCAAAGCTCGAAGAGTATCAGGAAAAGGTAAAGAATGTAAATGAACGTGTGAATTACCAGAAGATTGAGCTGGCGCGGGTCGTGAATGATCTGGAACAGGCAAACCGGGAAATCGAGTCCCAGACGGAAATCATGCGTTATATGGCGTCTTCGTTTGATATCAACAAGAATATCAATGTGATCGTCGATGCAATCATGGACGTAAAGAATCCGAAGCTCTGTGCGGTGTATATGGATGGCGCGGTTAATTCGGACAAACGTGGAATTTGCATTATCAAGACGGATTATGCTTCAATGGAACGCCGTCTGCGCAGGGATTTTGAGAAGATTTATTCGGATTTTGCCGAGAGCCGGAAGACGACGGAGCTGCTGGTCGGGGATGAATTAAAGGAGTTGCGCTTTATTGGTGAGACAAATATCAAGAGTCTGGTGAAGCTTGCGATGATCGATGATAACAAGCAGTATGGTATGATGCTGATCGCATCCGATGAGGAGAATTTCTTCGAGAAGGGAATTTCGTACTATGAAACCTGCTTGGTGGAATATAATGTATCTGTCAAGAGTACAAAGCTTTATTTACAGACACAGGATATGGCGCGCCAGGACAGTCTGACACAGATTTACAATCGTGCTTACTTCGGACAGTTGTTTGCAGCGGCGGCAGAGGAAGCGACGAAGAAACAACAGCCGTTATCTGTGGCACTGTTTGATATTGATAAGTTCAAGAATATCAATGATACATATGGACATCTTGCAGGAGATAAGGTTATCAAGATGGTGGCATCCATTGACGATAAATTTGCAAGGGCACATGGGGGATTTGCCTGCCGGTATGGCGGCGAGGAATTCCTGCTTGTATTACCGGGTTACGATGAGACGCAGGCATTGCCGATCTTAGAGGAAATGCATAAGGAGATCCAGACGACGATTGTGCAGTATGATGACAAGGAAATCACGGTCAATGTATGTATTGGTTTATCTGCATATCCGACGATCTGTAAGGATACAAATATCCTTGTAAACCGTGCGGATAAGTCGATGTACTATGGCAAAAAGCATGGCCGTGGCAGACTGGTGGTAGACAATCCGGCAGTGGATGATATGCAGTCTTGAGATTCTCAAATAAAGATTAAAATTGTACGTGAAAAAAGACATTTATTTACAGATTTTTGGTTGTATACAAACCTCGATTTGTTTATAATGTAGAAAGATGTGAGTTGAAACTATAAAAGCAGAGGAGAAGAACAGTGGCATTTATTGATTCAATTAAAAAAAGAGCAAAACAAAACAAGAAGACAATTGTATTACCGGAAACTGCGGATATGCGTACATTAGAGGCTGCGCATAAGATCTTGCAGGAAGAAATTGCCAATATCATCTTAGTTGGTGATAAACAGACGATTATAAAGAAAGCGGATGGACTGGATCTGACAGGTGCGAAATTCGTCGATCCGTATGACTGCGATAAGTTAAACGATTATGTAGCGATTCTGGTGGAACTTCGTAAGAAGAAAGGTATGACACCGGAAGAAGCGAAGGAACTGCTTTTGACGAACGTATTGTATTTTGGCTGTATTATGGTAAAAGCTGGTGATGCAGACGGTATGGTTGCAGGAGCTGTGAATTCTTCCGCAAATGTATTGCGTGCAGCATTGCAGATCTTGAAGACTGCACCAGATACAAAGCTGGTATCTGCGTTCTTCTTAGTAGTCGTACCAAACTGCGAGATGGGTGAGCATGGAACATTTATTTTCTCAGATGCAGGATTAAATCAGTTCCCAGATGCAAGAGAGCTTGCAGCGATCGCAGAGAGCTCTGCAAAGTCATTCGAGCTTTTGGTAGAGGCAGAGCCGGTTGTAGCGATGTTGTCACATTCGACGAAGGGCAGTGCGCATCATCCAGAGATTGATAAGGTGATCGAGGCATGTAAGATCGTCAATGAGGAATGCCCGGATTTGAAGTGTGATGGCGAACTGCAGAGTGATGCAGCGATCGTACCGGAAGTAGCTGCTTCCAAGGCACCGGGCAGCGATGTAGCCGGAAAAGCAAACGTATTGATCTTTCCGGATCTGGATGCCGGAAATATCGGATACAAACTTGTACAGCGCCTCGCAAAGGCAGATGCATATGGCCCGATCACACAGGGTATCGCAAAGCCGGTCAACGATCTGTCCAGAGGATGCTCGGCAGATGATATCGTTGGTGTCGTTGCGATTACAGCCGTTCAGGCACAGGCACTTGATAAATAACAGGTAGAAAGATAGAGAAAGCGTGGATATATGAAGGTATTAGTTATAAATTGCGGAAGCTCATCACTCAAGTATCAGCTGATTGATTCTGAGTCTGAGCAGGTATTAGCAAAAGGTATTTGCGAGAGAATCAAACTGGATGGTTCCCTGACACATCAGGCAACCGGAAAAGAGAAGATACAGATCGAGGCACCGATGCCGGATCACAGCGCAGCTGTAAAGCTTGTGTTGCAGTATCTGTTAGATGAAAAGCTTGGTGCGATCAAAAATCTGGATGAGATTGCAGCCGTTGGTCATCGTGTTGTACATGGCGGCGAGAAGTTTTCTTCTGCGGTTCTGATCAATGACGAAGTGCTTGCAGCGATTGAGGAGTGCTGCGATTTAGCTCCACTTCACAACCCAGCGAATCTGATCGGTATCCGTGCATGTCAGGAATTGATGCCGGGTGTTCCACAGGTTGCAGTCTTTGATACGGCATTCCATCAGACTATGCCGGATTATGCATATACATATGGTATTCCATATGAGTATTATGAGAAATACAAGGTTCGCCGTTATGGTTTCCACGGAACGAGCCACAGCTTTGTATCCAAGCGTACAGCCGAGTTGCTTGGCAAGGATATCAAAGATACGAAGATTATCGTATGTCATCTTGGCGGCGGTGCCAGCATCTGTGCAGTCGAAGGTGGAAAGTCGATTGATACAACAATGGGACTTACGCCACTCGAAGGTATCACGATGGGAACAAGAAGTGGAAATATTGATCCGGCGATCATCGAATATATTGCGAACAAAGAAGGAAAGACCCTCGCAGAGATCATCAGCATGCTGAATAAGGAGTCCGGTGTCTATGGTATCTCTGGTAAATCCAGTGATTTCCGTGATCTGAACAAGGGAATTGCAGAGGGTGACAAGCGTTGTGAGATCGCAATGAATGTATTCACCTATCAGGCAGCGAAATTCATCGGTGGTTATGTGGCAGCGATGAATGGTGTGGATGCAATCGTATTTACAGCCGGTGTTGGTGAAAATGATCCAAAGGTAAGAAAAGATACATGCAGCCATCTTGGTTATCTTGGCGTGGAGATCGACGACGAGGCAAATAAGCTCCGTGGAGAAGAGGTAAAGATCTCGACAGAGAATTCCAGAGTGCCGGTGTATGTGGTTCCTACAAATGAAGAGCTTGCAATTGCAAGAGAGACCGTTGCTCTTACCAAATAAATATTTTATCAAAAAATGAAAAATACCGTTGACATCAGATAGATTTGTTTGTATAATGAACAAAGTGTGATTTTAAGTGTATTCTTGAAGGAGGTGTAAGGATGTCCATTTGTCCTAAGAATAAAAGTTCAAAAGCAAGACGTGACAAGCGTAGAGCAAACTGGAAGATGACAGTTCCTGGCTTGGTAAAGTGCAGCAAGTGTGGAGCGCTTATGATGCCACACAGAGTATGCAAGGCTTGCGGTTCCTATAATAAGAAAGAAATCATCTCTGCTGAGTAATTCACTGAAATGAAAGAAAAAGACTTTTCATCGAGAGGTTCTCGTTGAAAAGTCTTTTTTTGTGCCTTGATTTCTTGACGAAAGAAAAGGATACAACTATAATGTATAGGATTATGTGGTCTATCATGTTGTATAACAAGGAAGGGTTCAGATAAAAAATGGAAAATATTGTAATAGCAATTGATACAATGGGTACGGATAATGGAAGCGCATATTTTATACAGGGTATTGCAGAGGCGATGGATCTGTATGATGATCTTTCCTTTATCGTAACCGGTAAAGAAGATGAATTAAAAACGTATATTGATCAGTACGGATGCGATAAGACACGGATTGAGATCATCAATGCAACGGAGGAGATTACCTGTCACGATGCACCGGTTGATGCGATCCGTCGTAAGAAAAATTCTTCGATGGTATTGGCGTTAAATGCTGTGAAGGAAGGAAAAGCGGCTGCCTGTATTTCCGGTGGTAATTCCGGCGCATTGCTTGCAGGTGGACAGTTTCTTGTAGGCAGAGCCAAGGGTGTAAAGCGGACACCGTTAGCGCCGCTGATCCCGCATCGGTATGGTTCTTCGTTACTGATCGACTGTGGTGCAAATGTGGATGCGAAACCGGAGAATCTGGTACAGTTTGCAAAGATGGGTTCCATCTATATGAAGAACATTGAAGGTATCGAGAATCCGCGAGTTGGTATTATCAATATCGGTGCAGAGGATGAAAAAGGAAATGAACTTGTGAAATCCACGATTCCGTTGCTGCGTGAATGTAAGGATATCAACTTTATCGGCAGTGTGGAATCCCGTGATATCCCGAACGGACCAGCGGATGTGTTAGTCTGTGAGGCATTTGTCGGAAATGTCCTGCTCAAATTCTTTGAGGGACTAGGCAAAATGTTTATGGCAGAGATCAAAGATACATTAAAGAGTAGTGTCAAGACGAAGATCGGTGGTGCACTGATCTACAAGCCGATCAAGAAAACATTTAAGCGGTATATGGCGGATGACAAGGGCGGTGCACCGTTGCTCGGCTTAAAAGGTCTGGTTGTAAAAATACATGGTAACAGCAAGGATACAGAGGTGCGTTCTGCCATCGAACAGTGTCGTAACTTTGTAAAGAAGGATGTTACGAATCAGATCATTCGTACATTTGTACAGGAAGAAAACAAAGGGGAGAACTAAAATGGAGAATGAAGGATCACTCAGTGAGCTGGAAGCACTGATCGGATATACCTTTCAAGATATCAAACATTTGGAGACAGCAATCACACACAAGTCCTTCGTCAACGAGAAAATGGTTGGACGTTATATGTCGTATGAACGGTACGAGTTTCTCGGCGATGCGATTCTGGAGTTTATCGTGAGCAAGTATTTGTTTGAGAATTATCAGACGATGCCAGAGGGAGATCTGTCGAAGCTTCGTTCGAGTCTTGTCTGTGAGTTTACACTGTCCAAGATCTCGCGTGATTTGCGGTTTGGCGAGTTTGCCCGGTTCAGTAAGGGAGAGAGACAGACGGGCGGCGCCAATCGGGATTCGATTTTGTGTGATATGTTTGAGTCTGTGCTTGGTGCAATCTATCTGGACGGCGGTATGGAATGTGCAACGGCGTATGTGGAACGTTTCCTGCTACAGGATATTGAGCATAAGCAGCGTTTTCATGATGCAAAGTCCAAGCTGCAGGAGTATGTGCAGAAGCATAAAATTGATCTAAAGTATGAACTGCTGGCAGAGGAAGGCCCTGACCATAACAAGCAGTTTACCGTGCGCGTTGTGCTAGACGGCAAGGAGACGGCGCGGAAAGTGGCACATTCAAAGAAATCAGCGGAGCAGTATGCAGCGTTTGAGACGTTAGAGCTGCTGCATCAGCCGACTGGAAAAAGGTAAGGTAACGTATGTATTTAAAAAGCATAGAAATATATGGATTTAAGTCCTTTGCGAATAAAATTATTTTCAAATTCAACAACGGTATCACCGGTATTGTTGGACCGAACGGCTCTGGAAAGAGTAATGTCGGCGATGCCGTGCGCTGGGTACTTGGTGAACAGAGTGCAAAGCAGTTGCGAGGTTCGAAGATGGAGGATGTTATTTTCTCCGGTACTGAACTTCGGAAACCGCAGGGCTCGGCGTATGTGGCAATCACACTTGATAACAGCGATCACAGCCTGCCGATTGATTACAATGAGGTAACGGTTGCCAGACGTGTCTATCGTTCCGGTGAGAGTGAGTATCTGATCAACGGCGTGGTCAGCCGTCTTAAAGATGTCAATGCATTGTTCTTCGATACCGGTATCGGTAAAGAGGGGTATTCGATCATTGGACAGGGACAGATCGAGCGGATTCTGTCTGGAAAGCCGGAGGAGCGCCGGGAGCTGTTCGATGAGGCGGCAGGAATTGTAAAATATAAGAAGAATAAGGCAGCAACAGAGAAGTCTCTGGAAAATGAGCGAGCGAATCTCTCCCGTGTAAAGGATATTCTCGGTGAGCTTGAAAAACAGGTCGGTCCTTTGAAGGAGCAGTCAGAGACAGCACGGAAATATCTGATCTTCAAGGATGAGCTGAAGAAGCTGGATATCAATGCATTTCTTTTGGATGTCGACGATACGCAGGTGAAGCTGGAATCCTATGAGGAGAAGCTTTCTATCGTCGAGACGGATGCATCCCGTTTAAAGGATGAGTTCGATGCGGCGAAGGAAGAGTATGAGCGCATCGAGCAGCAACTGGAATCTTATAATGAGAAGATTGATTCGTCGAAAAATGAGATTCATGAGAAGAAGCTGCAGAACCAGCGGCTGGAAGGCGAGATGAACGTAATTAACCAGCAGATTCTCTCGTATCAGCAGAGCGATGCGGGACTGCTCGAACAGATCGAGAAAGAGACGAAGAATCTGGAGAAGCACAAAACGGATCTCACCGGATTGTATGAGGAGAAATCCCAGTTGGATGAGAAACTGGATCAGGCAGATGATGTGCTCGATGAGGCGAAAAAACAGTATCAGGATCTGGAACAGGATATTGTAGCAAAGGAAAAAGCAATCGAGGATGCCAAAGCGGATATTATCGAATATTTGAATGAAGGTGGTACGTTAAAGGCAAAGGTCGGCAGATACGATACGATGCTGGAAAACATCAACCTTCGTAAGACAGAGCTTAAGAAACGGCTGTTGGAATATACGAGCGAAGAGGAAAAGGCGAAGACAGAGGAAGCACAGCTTACCTCTGGAATCAAAGAGTTAGAAAGTGAATTGCAGGAAAAAAATGGACAGTTTACGGCTGTTCAGAACCTGATCACGGATCACAGCCAGAAGCTCGAAGAAAACCGACGTGGTGTCACAGAGACGAGTAACCAGATCGTCAGTCTGAAATCCAAGAAAGAGGCACTTCGTAACCTGACGGAACGTTACGAGGGATACGGAAACAGTATCCGACGCGTCATGGAACAGAAGGCGAAGAATCCGAAGATCGTCGGCGTTGTCGCAGATATCATACAGGTAGATAAGCGTTATGAGACGGCAATCGAGACAGCACTTGGCGGAAGTATCCAGAACATTGTCACAGAGGATGATGCGACAGCCAAGAGTATGATCGCATATTTGAAGCAGAACCGGTTTGGACGTGCGACGTTCTTGCCGATTCAGTCGATCGTCGATCGTTCCGGTGTCAGTAACGATGTGAAGCGGGAGCCGGGCGTCGTTGGTACCGCTTCGGAATTAGTTGGGTATGACAAGAAATTCCAGTCGATTATCGGACATCTGCTTGGCAGGATCGTAGTCGTCGATCATATCGACCATGCGATGTCACTCGCAAAGAAATATAAGCAGAGCCTGCGTATCGTCACGCTTGAGGGTGAGCTGATCAATCCGGGTGGTGCGCTGACCGGTGGTGCATTTAAAAATACATCCAATCTGCTTGGACGGAAGCGCGAGCTGGAAGAAATCGACGAACAGATCGCAAAGCTTTCTGTGCAGTTGGAAGAACATAAAAAGCAGATTACATTCCTGACGGAGGACCGTGAGAAGCAAAAGGGAATCCGAGATGAATTAAATACGGTGATTCAGAACATGAATATCCGTATGAATACATATACTCTGAACCTCGAACAGGTACAGGCAAAGCTGTCTGAGGTGGAGCGTGGATTTGCAAGCATTAACCGCGAGAATGGTGAGCTTGCGACACAGATCGATGAGATCAATGCAAACAAGCAGGAGTTAAAGGATAACAACCAGAAACAGGAAGAGGCCATCCACGAGCTGGAAGCGGAGATTGCGAAGCTTGAGCAGGCTGTGACCGAGGGAAAGGGCAAGCTGCAGGGGGCAGCTGATTCGATCAACCAGTTGAATCTGGAGTTCAATACAGTACAGCAGCAATATGAATTCCTGATGCAGAACATCCACCGTATCAAAATGGAGGAACAGGCGGCAAAGGAGAACCTGCAGACGCTGAATCTGAAGCGGAACAACGGCAACGAAGAGGTAACGACGCTCACGAAGCGGACGGACAGCCTGAAACAGCAGTTTGACGAGAACATCCGTATGATTGCGATAAAGGAGAAGAAGCTGGAAGAGTTGATTTCCGGCAAAGACGCCTTAAATGAAAGCCACAAGGAATTCTTCCACAAGCGGGAGGAGTTATCTGAGCAGATCAACGGACTGGACAAGTCGGCATTCAAGATCAATGCATCGATTGAGAAGCTGTCCGAGCAGGCAGAGAGCCTAAATAATTACATGTGGGAAGAATATGAGCTGACCTATAATCTGGCACTTGACTATAAGGATGCCGGATTCGATGATATCTCATCACTCAAGCGCGAGATTTCTGCAGTGAAAAATAAGATCAAACAGCTCGGTGATGTCAATGTCAATGCTATTGAAGATTACAAGCAGGTATCCGAACGGTATGAGTTCTTAAAGGGACAGCATGACGATATCTGCAAGGCAGAGGCAAATCTCGTGAATATCATTGCAGAGCTTGACCGTGCGATGCGGGAACAGTTTGCGGAGAAATTCAAGGAGATCCGCGTCATGTTCTCGAGGGTATTTAAGGAGTTGTTCGGTGGTGGTAAGGCAGACCTTGAGCTTGTCGATGAGGAAGATCTGCTGGAGACAGGAATCAAGATCATCGCACAGCCGCCAGGAAAGAAACTGCAGAACATGATGCAGCTTTCCGGTGGAGAGAAGAGTTTGACGGCGATTTCCCTGCTCTTTGCAATTCAGAGCTTAAAACCGTCCCCATTCTGTCTGCTTGATGAGATTGAGGCGGCACTTGATGATTCGAACGTCAAGCGGTTTGCAAAATATCTGTCCAAGTTGACAAAGGACACACAGTTTATCGTCATTACACACCGTAAAGGTACGATGGAAGCCGCAGATATCCTGTATGGTATCACGATGCAGGAAAAGGGTGTTTCGACGCTCGTATCGGTGAATATGATAGAGAACGAATTGGATGATTAAGGAGGTGTAAGATATGGGTTGGTTTACCAAGAAGAAAAAAGGGGAAACTACAGAAGAGGAACTGCAGGAAGTGCAGACACAGGAAGCTGTTGCAGAAGAAATGCAGACAGAGGAAGAGACATCTGAGGTTCCTGCGGAGACAGTTGATACAGAGATTCCGGCTGAGTTACCAGCGGATGAGCCAGGAGAAGTTTCAGCTCCACAGAAAAAGGGCTTCTTTGCAAGATTAAAGGAAGGGCTTACAAAGACACGTAACAGCATTTCAGATAGCTTCAACAACTTGTTCAAGGCAAGCGAGTTAGATGATGATTTTTACGATGAGCTGGAAGAGACACTCGTTATGTCCGATATGGGCTATGAGACGACGGAACGGATCGTAGAAGATCTGAAAGCACGTGTCAAGGAAGAACATATCAAGGAAGCACAGGCATGCCGGGATCTGGTAATCAATATTATACGGGATCAGATGCAGGTGGATGAGACAGCCTACGATTTTGAGAATAAGAAAACAGTTGTGATGGTAATCGGTGTCAACGGTGTTGGAAAGACAACTTCGATCGGAAAGCTGGCAGCACAGTACAAGGCACGAGGCAAGAAGGTGCTGATGGCGGCGGCAGATACATTCCGTGCAGCGGCAATCGACCAGTTAAAGACATGGGCGAACCGTGCCGGTGTAGATATTATCGCACAGAATGAGGGCGCAGATCCGTCGGCGGTTGTCTACGATGCAGTTGCGGCAGCAAAAAGCCGGAATACAGATATCCTGCTGATCGATACAGCTGGACGTCTGCACAACAAGAAGAATCTGATGGATGAGCTTGCGAAGATGCGTCGCATTATCACAAGAGAGTATCCGGAAGCAAATGTGGAGTCACTGATCGTGTTAGATGGCACGACGGGACAGAATGCATTAGAGCAGGCAAGACAGTTCAGCTCCGTGACCGAGATCAACGGTATTATCATTACGAAGCTGGACGGAACAGCGAAGGGCGGTATTGCGATTGCAATCCAGTCAGAACTCAATGTTCCGGTCAAATATATCGGTATCGGCGAGCAGATCGACGATCTGCAGAAGTTTGATCCAAACAGCTATGTGAATGCATTGTTCGCAGATTTTGATATGCGTTCGGATGTGGAAATTCTCGTCGATGAGAATATCGAGAATATTCCGAAGGATGATGACTTGTTTGATATGAATTAAACAGGGTTTTGCATAAAAGAAACTTACAGGAAAGAAGGATAAAAATATGGCAGAAAAAGCGCAGACAGAACAGAAGCTGACACTCGAGAAATTCGAGCAGGCATATGAGATCGTGAAGAAAGTGACAAAGCCAACCGGACTGATCGAGAGTGAGTTTTTCTCACAGTCCTGTGGTAATAAAGTATATTTGAAACCGGAAAACATGCAGGTAACAGGCGCCTACAAGATTCGTGGTGCTTATTACAAGATCAGCACGTTGTCCGATGCAGACCGCAAGAAGGGACTTATCACAGCGTCTGCTGGAAACCATGCACAGGGTGTTGCATATGCAGCAAAGGCATATGGCGTGAAGGCAACGATCGTTATGCCGACATCCACACCACTCATCAAGGTAAATCGTACAAAGGCGTATGGTGCCGAGGTGGTATTGTATGGCGATGTCTATGATGATGCCTGCCAGTATGCATTGAAGCTTGCGGAGGAAAAGGGATATACCTTTATCCATCCATTTGATGATTTAGATGTCGCAACCGGACAGAGTACCGTTGCGATGGAGATCTTAAAGGATCTTCCGTTTGTAGATATTATCTTAGTGCCAGTCGGTGGTGGCGGACTTGCCACAGGTGTATCGACGCTTGCCAAGATGCTCAATCCAAACATCAAGGTAATTGGTGTAGAGCCAGCAGGAGCAGCCTGCTTAAAGGCATCCCTTGCCAATGACAAGGTAACGACACTGCCAAAGGTAGATACGATCGCAGATGGTACTGCAGTTAAGACACCGGGAACAAAGATCTTCCCATATCTGAAGGAAAATCTGGATGATATCATCACAGTTGAGGACAGCGAACTGATCGTATCCTTCTTAGATATGTTAGAGAATCATAAGATGCTTGTAGAAAACAGTGGTCTGCTTACCGTTGCAGCGCTGAAGCATCTCGAGCCAAAGGGACAGAAGGTTGTCAGCATCTTGAGTGGTGGTAATATGGATGTGATCACATTCTCATCAGTTGTACAGCACGGGTTAATTGCAAGAAGCCGTATCTTCACGGTATCTGTATTGCTTCCGGATAAGCCGGGCGAGCTGCAGCGTGTGGCAGGTGTGATTGCCGGAGAAAACGGAAATATCATCAAGCTTGAGCATAATCAGTTCGTAACGATCAACCGTAATTCCGCTGTGGAACTTGTGATTACGATTGAAGCATTTGGACCGGTGCACAAGGAGCAGATTCTGCGCGTACTTTCCGAGCAGGGATATCGCCCAATCGAGAAGAAACCGAAGGCGATCTTCTAATATGCGACACATATATATGGCGGTAGACCTTGGTTCTACCATGATTGACAGTTGTCTGATCGATGCGGAGGACAAAGACGTACTTGCACAGCGGAGTACGAAGAATCCCCAGCGTCTGTATGGCAGCGAAGTGATAAATCGAATCTTAACTGTGAAACGGGATATAAGCTTTCTTGTGAAAATGCGCGATCAGGCTGTCTCTGCGATCGTGGAACTGCTGCAGGAAATGCTTGAAGATACTAAAAAACAGGTGGAACATACCGAGCGGGAGCATGAGCTTGTGAAGCTGGATGCTGTTGCAATCACAGGAAATACAACGATGATTTCAATTCTGCTTGGGTACGATATTTCGGATATGGGCGAGGCTCCATTTCCAACGACGCTACATGGCAGTGTAATCGTGCCAGGACAGGAATTATTTACGAAAGAACAGATGGCGGTTGTCGAAGAAGAATATCCGGGGATTATAGAAGAAGACTGTAATGTGTTCTTATCTGGATGTAGCAGTGCGTTTCTTGGCGGCGATGTCATTGCAGGTGTGATGCATATCGAGAAAAGTCGGAATACAGAAGTGCCAGAACGTTACATGTTCTTAGATCTTGGTACAAACGGTGAGATGGTTTTAAAAGATGGAGAGCGGTATTTCGCGACGAGTACTGCCTGTGGACCTGCATTTGAGGGATGTGCGAGAAAACAGCATGCGTATGGCAACAGTCTGCTTGAAGCAATCGCGCTTGGCAGAAGACTGGAGAAGATTCACGCAAACGGAACGCTGGCGGAGGAATTCTTAGACAGTGGAATCGTGATTCACGGAATCCATATCAACTCGGAGATATTACAGTCTATCATGCTTGCAAAGGCGGCGGTGTATGCCGGAATCAAATGTCTGCTTAAAACAGCAGGTCTGCATGCAAGAGATATTGACAAGGTATATATTGCCGGTGGTTTTGGCTTTTATTTGAATGCGAGGGATGCTATTGATCTTGGCATGTTGCCACAGGATTTCATGGATAAGCTGGAAGTGGTTGGAAATACATCGCTTGCCGGAGCCACAGATCTTCTGATCCACGGACCACTGAGTCGTGATTTTGAAGTATATCGGGAGAAGCTTCAGGTGATTGACCTGACACAGACAGAGGGCTTTCAGGATAGTCTGATTGATGCCTGCAGCATTGTAAGACTTACATAACTAAAATGGGGGATTGCTGATGGAACAACACAGTTTAAAATTAAAATTACTGGATTCGTTCTATGATATGGTAACAACGAAAAAGTCGAATCTGCCAATCTATCATGGAAATGACAGCAAGGAATTTGTGCCTGCGTATACAGCAGGAAACAAAAAAGTCTGCAATCCACTTATAGCAAATATCAATCTGCCGAACGTCCATGATTTTATCCGTTCACTATCTGAGGATAAAAAGGTAGGGCTTGCAGGAATCGCAATCTTAAAAGATGGAAAGCTTGTGGCGGAGCATTATGCGCCGCCATATAGCGCAGAATACCGGCATGTATCTTTTTCTATGTGCAAATCTGTTACATCCATGGCGGTCGGACTTGCGATGGAAGAAGGTCTGTTATCGCTCAATGAGAAGCTGGTGGATATTTTCCCGGAGTACACTGGACTTTTCACGAAGAAGGCGATGAAGGAAGTCACGGTGAAGCATTTGCTTACGATGACTGCCGGTGTGAAGTTCGATGAGGTAAGCTCGTATTTCGCGGAGGACTGGCGAAAGGCATTTATCGGCAGTGATGTGAGCTTTGCACCGGGGACGGATTTCACATATAACAGCTTAAATACCTATATGCTTGCGGCAATCGTGACGAAACGGGCAGGCTGTTCTCTGCTTGCGTATTTGAAGTTCCGTCTGTTCCGTCCGCTGGGTATCCATAATATCACATGGGACTGCTGCCCAAAGGGCATTGAACGCGGTGGCTGGGGCATGAAGCTTTCCCTGCAGGATATGGTAAAGCTTGGTGAGCTTTATTTAAATGATGGTGCAATCTTCCGGGACGGAAAGCGTATCCAGCTTATAAGCCGGGCATGGATTCGGGAGTCGACACAGACACATGTGGAGTTCGAGGATACAACGCTCACGAAGGGGTATGGATATCAGATCTGGTGCTTAAAGGATGGCGCGTGGCTGTTCAATGGTGTATTCGGGCAGAATGTTTATATCAATCAGAGAAAGCATCTGGTGATTGCCTGTACTGCCGGCGGTTATGAAGTATTTCCGGAGGGACATCTGGTTGCAAGAATCTGTAAGTTTGCAGCGGATGAGGAAAATTTCATCCGTAAGCCGCTTGCCACGATCGGTGATACTCTGCAAAACTATATTGCAGAAAAACGGTATCAAAAGAATGCAAAGCAGCTTGATCCGGCGTATGCAGCCTATATGGAACGTGTGGTAAAGCCATATACAGGTAGAACCTACGATGTGACCGATTATGCATCGAGCATCCTGCCAAATGCGAATCAGATGTTTTATTCTCTGTATATGACAGGCATCGAGCAGTTAGGTATTTCGTACAAAAAGGAATACCTGGTATTGCATGTGCGGGATGGAAAAAAGGTGTATCATATCCGCGTCGGGTATCTGTCGGCACATCCATATATCTATCAGATCTTAGATATCGGTGGAAAGAAACTTCCGGTTGCCGCGGGCTGTGAGCTGATGAATCGAACGGAGAAAGGATTTGGACTGAAGCTCCGGCTTTACTATCTCGAAGAGGTTGCAAACAAGGTGATCGATCTGCAGTTTGAAGGAAACAAGGTAAAGATCCGGGCGGTCGGTACACCGAACCTTGTGAAGTTCATGGAGAAGCTGTTTGGCGAGGCAATGATGCAGCGCACAAAGAAGCTGGGACGATGGAAGGATTCCACATTTCTAAAAGAAAAAATGAAGAAAGTGTTATTCCCGGAGAGTGAGGGAATTGCGAGATAAACTATGAAGATGATGACGATTGCCAGTGGAAGCAGTGGAAACTGTACATACGTTGGCAGTGAAAATACAGGGATATTAGTCGATGTCGGCGTCAGCAAGAAAAAAATACTGGATGCGTTACAGGACGTAGACCGGACGTTTGCAGACATCAACGGCATCGTGATTACGCATGAACATATTGACCATATACGTGGTCTCGGTGTAATATCAAGAGCGTATGGCATTCCAATCTATGCGACAGAAGCGACAATAGAAGAAATCAAATACACAACGAGCCTTGGAACGCTTGACTATGGGCTGTTCCATAGCATCAAGCCGGATGAGCCGTTTATGGTCGGCAATATTGAAGTCCGGGCGCACAGTACATGGCATGATGCAGCCGATCCGGTCTGTTATAGTCTGCTGTGCGGCGAGAGGAAGATTGCTGTTGCGACCGATATGGGTGGTTATGATGGATATATGATACAGGCACTCAAAGATGCGGATGCGCTTTTGGTGGAGGCAAATCATGATATCCGTATGCTGCAGGTAGGACCATATCCGTATTCGACCAAGCAGCGAATTTTAAGCAGTTATGGACATTTGTGCAACGAAGCGGGCGGAAGGCTGATCCGCGAGGTGCTCAATGATCATATAAAAACTATTTTTCTTGGGCATTTGTCAAAGGAAAATAACTTGCCGGAGCTTGCCTATGCAGCGGTTGCGGCGGAGTTAGAAGGAAATCCGTTCACAGACGATGTGCGGGATTTTCATTTGCAGGTGGCAAACAGAGATACACACAGTGCGCTGCTTGATATTTAAGTATATTTTAAATACACGGAGGAAGAGTAAGATGAAAAAAACAATTATCACAGTGGTAGGAAAAGACAGAGTCGGTATTATTGCAAAAGTGTGTGTATACCTTGCCGAGAACAATATCAACATTCTTGACATTGCCCAGACAATCGTAGACGGCTATTTCAACATGATGATGGTTGTCAATGCAGAAGCTGCATCCAAGGATCATGACCGTATCGCTGAGGAGCTTGCAGCAATCGGAGAGGAGCTTGGCGTACAGATCAAGGCTCAGCATGAAGAAATCTTTGATATGATGCACAGACTGTAATTGATGGAGGAAAGCAAATGATTAGCATAAATGAAGTAATCGAAACCAATGCAATGATCTCCCAGATGAATCTGGATGTTCGTACGATCACAATGGGTATCAGCCTGCTTGACTGTGTGGGCGGTACACTCAAGGAAACCTGTGATAATATCTATAACAAGATCACAACGAAGGCAAAGGATCTGGTTTATACCGGTGAACAGATCTCCAAGAAATATGGTATTCCAATCGTAAATAAGCGTATTTCCGTTACACCGATCGCACTTGTCGGTGGCAGTGTCTGTAAGACAAGTGATGATTTCATAGAGATCGCAAAGACACTTGACCGTGCGGCTGATACGGTAGGTGTTAACTTTATCGGTGGATATTCCGCACTTGTATGTAAGAGCATGACGAAGGCTGACGAGCTTTTGATCCGTTCGATTCCAAAGGCATTGGCAGAGACTGGAAAGGTTTGTTCTTCCGTGAATACCGGTTCCACGAAGACCGGTATCAATATGGATGCCGTGAAACTGATCGGTGAGATCGTATTGGAAACTGCAGAGTTTACGAAGGATGAGGATTCCATCGGCTGTGCAAAGTTTGTTGTATTCTGTAATGCGCCGGACGACAACCCATTTATGGCAGGTGCGTTCCACGGTGTCACAGAGGCAGATTGTGTCATCAACGTCGGTGTCAGTGGACCGGGTGTTGTAAAGGCAGCGCTGGAGTCCGTGCGTGGTGAGAATTTTGAGGTGCTTTGCGAGACGATCAAGAAGACTGCATTTAAGATCACAAGAGTGGGTCAGCTTGTAGCGAAGGAAGCGTCTGCAAGACTCGGTGTACCATTTGGTATTATCGATCTTTCGCTTGCTCCAACACCTGCTGTTGGCGATAGTGTCGGCGAAATCTTAGAGGAGATTGGTCTGGAGTTTTCAGGTGCACCTGGTACAACAGCGGCACTTGCTATGCTGAACGATCAGGTAAAGAAGGGTGGCGTTATGGCATCATCTTATGTCGGTGGACTTTCCGGTGCATTTATCCCGGTCAGCGAGGATCAGCGTATGATTGATGCGGTAGAGGCAGGTGCCCTTACGATCGAGAAGCTTGAGGCAATGACCTGTGTCTGCTCCGTTGGTCTGGACATGCTTGCAATCCCTGGCGATACGAAGGCGACTACAATCTCCGGTATTATTGCAGATGAGATGGCACTTGGTATGGTAAACCAGAAGACAACAGCTGTTCGTATTATTCCTGTAATCGGAAAGACGGTTGGCGATAAGGCAGAGTTTGGTGGATTGCTTGGTTATGCACCGATCATGCCGGTAAACCAGTATTCCTGCGATGCATTTATCAATCGTGGAGGAAGAATTCCAGCGCCAATCCACAGCTTCAAGAACTAATATAAAAATAAAGGTTAAATTGAATGGAACAGAAATTAGCACTTCCGGAACGGGTTTTGATGCAGATTGAAAAGCCAGCCCGTTATATCGGAAATGAAGTAAATATGGTTCGTAAGAACTTGAATAATGTAGACGTCCGGATTGCCATGTGCTTTCCGGATGTTTATGAGATTGGCATGTCATATCTGGGAATCCAAATCTTGTATGACATGTTTAACCGCAGAGAGGACGTGTATTGCGAGCGTGTGTACAGCCCGTGGCCGGACTTGGATGCGATCATGCGGAAGGAACACATTCCGATTTTTTCGTTGGAGACACAGACGGCAATCTCCGAATTTGACTGGCTTGCAATTACGATCCAGTACGAGATGTGCTACACGAATATATTGCAGGTGATCGACTTATCCGGTATCCCGTTGCTTGCGAAAGATCGTACGAAGGAGCATCCGATCGTGATCGGTGGCGGACCTTGTACAGTGAATCCGGAGCCGATGGCGGATTTCTTCGATATTTTCTATATCGGAGAGGGCGAGACAAGCTACGATGCACTGCTTGATCTGTACAAACAATATAAGCACTCGGATATGAGCCGGGAAGATTTCTTAAGGAAGGCATCTGCGATTCCGGGCATTTATGTGCCATTGATGTATGAGGTATCATATCAGGAAGATGGAACGATCGAGAAGGTCGTACCGAAATATGAGGATGTCCCAGCGAAGGTAAAACGTCAGGTCGTTGTTGATTTTGAGAATGTATCATACCCGATGAAGCCGGTTGTACCGTATATCCGGGCAACACAGGATCGTGTGTGTCTGGAAATCATGCGTGGCTGTATCCGTGGCTGCCGGTTCTGTCAGGCGGGAATGATCTATCGACCGACGAGACAGAAGAATGTGGAAATGCTCAAAAAATACGCGCGGACGATGCTGGATAATACCGGCTACGAAGAGATTTCGTTAAGCTCGCTTAGCTCGAGTGATTACGAGGATCTCGATGTGCTGCTGAATTATCTGATTACATTGCGGGATACCGATCATGTAAACGTGTCATTGCCATCACTTCGTATCGATGCATTTTCTCTCGATGTCATGAGTAAGGTGCAGGATATCAAGAAGTCCTCCCTGACATTTGCGTCGGAGGCAGGTACCCAGCGTCTGCGGGATGTTATCAATAAAGGAATTACAGATGAGAATTTGTTAGAGGGAAGCAGACAGGCGTTCCTTGGTGGCTGGGATAAGGTCAAGCTTTATTTCATGCTCGGACTTCCGACGGAGACCGATGAGGATCTGTATGGTATCGCAGATCTGGCAGAGCGTATCTCAGAGGTATATTTTGACAACGTACCAAGGGAAAAACGAAATGGTCGTGTCATGATCAACGCATCGTCATCGTATTTTGTGCCGAAGCCATTTACACCGTTCCAGTGGGCACCGATGATCCTGCCGGATGAATTTACACGCAGGGCAAGATATGTCAAGGATTCCTTCCGTGCACAGCGGAACCAGAAGAGTCTGAAGTTTTCGTATCATGATGCAGGAATCTCGATCTTAGAGGGCGTCCTTGCAAGAGGTGACCGGAGACTTGGTGCGGCAATCTTAGATGTGTACGAACAGGGTGGCATCTTCGATGCGTGGACAGAGTATTTTGATATGCAGCGATATGAGAATGCGTTTGCAAACCATCATGTCGATATTGAATTTTATACAGCAAGAAAAAGACCGGATGACGAAGTGTTCCCATGGGAGCATTTAGACGTCGGCGTGAGCCGCCGGTTCCTGTTACAGGAGTGGCATAAGGCGCAGGAGGGAAAAACGACCGGAAACTGCCGGATGCAGTGTTCTGGCTGTGGTTCCGCCACATATGGAGGAGGTGTCTGCTTTGAAGCTAAGAATTAAATACACCAAGCTTGGAAGCCTTCGTTTTATTGGACATCTCGATATTATGCGGTTCTTCCAGAAGGCAATCCGGCGGGCAAAGCTGGATGTCTCATATTCCAAAG
Source organism: Butyricicoccaceae bacterium (assembly GCA_963659815.1). Taxonomy (GTDB): domain Bacteria; phylum Bacillota; class Clostridia; order Lachnospirales; family Lachnospiraceae; genus Coprococcus_C. Next base: position 31,318 of record CAVKUW010000007.1, on the reverse strand, counting down.
GATTTTCCCCACATCAGATGATTTCCTTTGCGGCACCGATGCCGCTTGGCATGACATCGGAGGGGGAATATTTCGATGGAGAGTTTGAGAGCGTGACAACGACCGAAGATATGATGGCACGCCTGAATGCGACGATGCCACCGGAGATACAGGTATTGGATATCATCGAGCTTCCGGAAAATGCGAAGCCATCAATGGCAATCGTGACTGCATCCGATTATTATATCTACAAAAACGAAGAATGCGAGAATGATACAATGCCAGCGCTTTTACAGGCACTGCCTGCATTTGCAGAGAAAGACAAGGTCGAGATTGTCAAGAAGACGAAGTCCAAAGAGGAACTGACGGATATCCGTCCACTTATCTATGAAATCAAAGAATACAAGGATGGCGTCTATATGCTGCTTGCATCCGGAAGCAAGGATAACTTAAAGCCGGAGCTTGTCGTAGAAGCGATGTGTAACGAAGCAGGTGTACTGTTTAACCGGTATGATTACCGGATTCACCGGCTGGAGACATACATGGGCGAGAAAGAGGAGTTACAGCCGCTTTCTGCAAGTGGAACAAGATTTTAATGAATGTGCCGCAGGATGTGGGAAGCAGATAAGAGAGTATGAAGCAGTTTGTATTTACAGAATGGAATAAGAAGAAGCTTGGAATCCTGTTCGAGGATGGAAAAGCGATGGAGATCCGGTGTTATGAGGATGGCAGTATCCTTGGAAATGTCTACCGGGCGCGAGTCTCGAATCTGTCACCGAACATCAATGCGGCATTCGTGGATATCAAAAAGGGTGAGAGCTGTTATCTGTCGATGGATGATTACCATGGTGGGAAATTAAAGGTCGGAGATCTCGTGACCGTGCAGGTCGTGCGCGATAAGATCAAGACGAAACGTTATGCGGTGACGACAGATATTTCCCTGCAGGGAGATTACGCGGTAACGACGCTTTTTGCACCTGTCGGAGTTTCTTCCAAGATTACAGATAGTGCAAGAAAAAAGGAATTAAAGACTTTGATGCAGAACCTGCTTATAGCAGAGCAGGATGCGCAGCTCTATCTGGCAGAAGGAAATGTGGCAGAGATCGAGCGGATAAAAAAGTTTACACTTGGTGGAATTATCCGGACGCAGGCAGAGCATGCGGAGGATGCTGCGATTACGCGGGAAATCGAAGGACAGGCACGACTGCTTTATTCGATTATGAAGAAGTCTGAGTATGCAACACAATATACGTGCCTGTACCACACAGAGGTTGAATATATCAAGGATATCCGACGGCTTCAGGCATTGCAGGATGTGGAGATCGTGACCGATATTCCAGAGGTGACGGAAGCAATTCCGGAGATCCCTCTTTATACAGATGAATATACACTGACGCTCCGGTATTCGCTTGCAAGCCTGCTTGAGAAGACGCTTTCGAAGCGCGCATACTTAAAGTCCGGGGCATATCTGGTGATCGAACCGACGGAAGCTATGACGGTGATTGATGTCAACAGCGGCAAGTCGATCAAAGGGAAAAATGCGGAGGAGCAGTTCCTGAAGATCAACATGGAAGCGGCGAAGGAGATTGCAAGGCAGCTCCGCCTGCGAAATATCTCCGGTATCGTGATGATCGATTTCATCAACATGAAGGAAGAAAGCCACAATCATGAGCTTATGAAGAAGCTGGCAGAATATGTGCGTACCGATCCGGTCAGGACAACCGTGGTGGATATGACGAAGCTTGGACTTGTCGAGTTGACAAGACAAAAAGGAAAACGTGCATTGCACGAGGTGTTTTCAGAAATTAAATAGGTTAACATAAAAAATTACAAAATATTATATTTTTTGTGTTGACAAGCATACGATCAGATGCTAATATATACGAGTGTGCCGCACAGTGGGGTACAAGTCTGCAATCATGCAGCACCGAAACTGGCGAGTAATGATAATAGGAGGAAACCATATGTACGCAATTATAGCAACAGGCGGAAAGCAGTACAAGGTAGCTGAAGGAGATATCATTAAGGTAGAGAAGCTTAATGCTGAGGAAGGCTCAGAGGTATCATTCGACGTAGTTGCAGTGAATACTGACAAAGATGTACTTTGTGGAGATGCTTGCAAGAGCGCTTCTGTAAAGGCAACTGTTCTTGGCGAAGGTAAGGGCAAGAAGGTTGTTGTTTACAAGTACAAGAGAAAGACTGGCTATCATAAGAAGCAGGGTCACAGACAGCCGTTTACTCAGGTTAAGATTGAAGCAATCAACGCTTAATTGAAACTATGATACAGGCAGTGTTTTATATGTATCCGGACAAGACTTATCGGGGATTTTCGGTAAGCGGACATGCAGGCTATGAGAACGCAGGCAAAGATATTATCTGTGCTTCGGTATCAGCGCTTGTTATCAATACAGTGAATGCGGTGGATGCACTCACAGAGAATGTGTGTGTATGCGAGCAGGATTCTTCCGGAAGCATAAAATTCAAATTTTCATCGAGCAGCGATGAACAAGGACAATTATTGATCCGTGCCTTGGATATGGGACTTTCCAATATCGAGAAGGAATACGGAAAGAAGTATTTGCAAGTACACTACAAGGAGGTGTAACGACTATGTTAAGAATGGATTTACAGTTCTTTGCTCATAAGAAGGGTGTTGGTTCTACTAAGAACGGTAGAGATTCAGAGTCTAAGAGACTTGGCGCCAAGAGAGCAGACGGACAGTTTGTAAAGGCTGGTAATATTTTATTCAGACAGCGTGGAACTAAGATTCATCCTGGTGTAAACGTTGGTATCGGCGGAGACGACACATTATTTGCACTTGTAGATGGTGTTTTACGTTTCGAGAGAAAGGGTAGAGATAAGAAGCAGGCTTCTGTATACCCTGTTGAATCAGCTGAGTAAGAAAGCACTAGAAGAGCCGGGAGTTATATCCCGGCTTTTTCTGGATTTATGAGTTAATTTGGTAATCGTATTTATGAGGGAGGGCGTCCCATGTTTGCAGATAGAGCGAAAATATTTATAAGATCAGGAAAAGGCGGCGACGGACATGTGTCATTTCGCCGGGAATTATATGTGCCGGATGGCGGTCCGGACGGCGGCGACGGCGGCGATGGCGGCGACGTTATCTTCGTGGTAGATCCCGGATTAAATACGCTTACGGATTTCCGTCATGTGCGTAAATATGTGGCACAGGATGGAGAAGAAGGCGGAAAAAGAAACTGCCATGGTGCTAACGGAAAGGATATTATCCTGAAGGTTCCGGCAGGTACCGTCGTAAAGGATGCAGAAACCGGAAAAGTAATTCTGGATATGTCGAACAAGACAGAGCCTGTGACGCTGCTTAAAGGCGGTAGAGGCGGTAAAGGAAACCGTCAGTATGTAACATCGGTCATGCAGGCACCAAAGTATGCACAGCCGGGGAAACCAGCGAAGGAGCTCTGGGTAACCTTAGAGCTTAAGATGATCGCGGATGTTGGACTGGTTGGATTCCCGAATGTCGGTAAATCCACATTCCTGTCCCGTGTGACGAATGCAAAACCGAAGATCGCAAACTACCATTTCACAACACTCAATCCGAATCTCGGAGTGGTCGATCTCGGAGAGAAGCAGGGATTTGTAATCGCGGATATTCCGGGTATTATCGAGGGTGCATCGGAAGGTGTTGGACTGGGAATCGAATTCCTACGTCACATCGAGCGTACAAAGGTGCTGATCCACATTGTCGATGCGGCATCGACAGAGGGCAGAGATCCGATCGTGGATATCGAAGCGATCAACAAGGAGCTGCGCCAGTACAATGAAGAGCTGGCAAGCCGTCCGATGGTGATCGCAGCGAATAAATGTGATGCGCTGTACGGTGAGGATTACGAGACTGTGATCCAGTTATTGAAGGACGAATATGAACCAAAGGGAATCAAAGTATTCCCAATATCAGCAGTGTCCGGCAAGGGTGTCGAAGAACTGCTGTGGTATGTAAATAAATTAGTGAAGGAAGCACCGGATGAGGTGATCGAGTTTGCACCGGAGATGGATGTAGAGTTCATGGATGATCCGGAGCTGCCATTTGAGGTGACAAAGTCTGAGGAAGAGGAGCATGTATTCCTTGTGGAAGGTCCTCGGATCGAGAAGATGCTTGGTTATACGAATCTGGAGTCTGAGAAGGGCTTTGCGTTCTTCCAGAGATTCTTAAAGGACAATGGAATCTTACAGATGCTCGAAGATCTTGGTATCGAAGAGGGAGACACCGTAAGATTGTATGGTATGGAGTTTGATTATTATCGTTAAATCGTTAAAAGGAAAGAGGAAAGAATATGACAAGTAAGCAGAGAGCTTATCTGAAAAGTCTGGCAATGAATGCCGATACGATCATGAACATTGGAAAGTCCAGCCTGACACCGGAGGTCTGCACAGCAGTCAGTGAGGCGTTGGAGAAGCGGGAACTGGTAAAAATCGGTGTGTTGAAAAACTGTCTCGACGATCCGAAGGAGATCGCGACTGTGATGGCAGAGCGTACACACAGCCAAGTCGTACAGGTCATCGGCAAGAAGATCGTGTTGTATAAGAAGAGAAAGAAAGATCCGAAGATCGTTCTCCCGGAATAAGATGGCAGATGTGAGATTCGAACAATTTCATACAATCGCGATTCTCGGAGGAACATTTAATCCAGTGCATGTTGGTCATGTGGCGATTGCACAGGCGGTTTTAAAAGCACGGCCGGAGGCAGAGCAGCTTGTCTGTATGCCGAACCATATTCCGGCGTATAAAGAGGAAGCTGCAATTGTGGATGGAAGCATGCGGCTGGATATGCTGCGGCTGGCGATGGCACAGATCCCGAAGGTGTCGGTCAGCGACTTTGAATTAAAATGGGATGGATACACATACACGGTGGATACATTTACACGGTTAAAGCAGTTGTATCCAAAGCTTACAATCGAATTTGTAATCGGTGATGATTCTCTGTTTCAACTGCACAAATGGTATGCATTTGAGCGGCTGGCGGATCTCTGTGAGATACTGGTTGTCGCAAGAGGGGAACAGCGTGAGACGATTGAGGCATATATCCGTGAGTTTCATACGAAGTATCCGGCGTTCCAGATCTCCTATGTGGAGATGTCACACGTTCCAGTTTCGTCAAGTGAGATACGGACACGGAACGCTGAGGGAGAATCCATACGGGGACTCGTACCGGATGATGTATTGCAGTATATAGAAGCACATGCACTTTATAAGCAGGAGGCTGGGAGAAGATAGTTATGATGACAAGAGATAAAATGATAACAAGATTGAAGGGCAAGATTAGTGCGAACAGATTGACACATTCTTTTGGCGTCGAGTACACAGCCGCCTGTCTGGCGATGGTGCATGGAGAAGATGTGGAAAAGGCACGCGTGGCAGGACTGCTGCATGACTGTGCGAAGGGACTGCCGACAAAGACGAAGCTTGAGAAGGCGAGAAAGCATGGGCTTTCGGTCAGCAAATACGAGGAGAAAAATCCGGATATGCTGCATGCGAAGCTTGGCGCATATTATGCAAGATACAAATACGATGTGGTCGATCAGGTGATTTTAGATGCCATCACGTATCACACAACCGGCCGCCCGAACATGACACTGATGGACAAGATTATCTTTGTCGCTGATTATATTGAGCCGAACCGGAAGATGCTCCCGGAGATGGAGGAAATCCGCAAGGAGGCATTTACGGATCTGGATGCCTGCGTGATCCATATATTGAAGAACACGCTGGATTATCTGAACAAGACGACGGCAGAGATGGACTATATGACGCAGAAAACCTATGATTTTTATGTCGTGCATAACATGGAACTGTAAGGAGACAAGGTATGATTGAAAATAAATATCTTCAGACAATTGTAAAGGCACTGGATGATAAAAAGGGAAATGATATCCGCGTTATCCGGATATCCGAGATCTCTTCCATGTGCGATTATCTGGTGATTGCAGACGGCTCAAACCGCAATCAGGTGCAGGCGATGTGCAACAATGTGGAGCATGCAATGCGGGAAGCTGGAGCCGAAATGAAAAATCGGGAAGGATATGCAAATGGAGGATGGATTTTGCTGGATTATTATGATATAATTATTCATGTATTTTCAGAAAAAGAGAGATCCTTCTATGATTTAGATAATATCTGGAGGGATGGAGAGTTTTTACGACCGGGGGAATATTAATTTGAATAATAAGGAAAAGCTGATCCAGGATAATTACAGTAAAGTTAATCAGATTTCTGCCAGATGCATGCGTGTGATCGTGGCGATTCTTGCGCTTGCATTTGTTTATTGTTATTTTGGTACGGATATGGATGAATCTGTACTGATCGTATTCTTTGCGTCTGCAATTTTTATTGCGTTGATTCCAACGCTGATTATCAATATATTAAAATTTGATCATGCACCTGTGACGAAGCATATCGTCATTATCTGTGTCTGTCTGATTGCAACGCTCATGCTGACACTTTTATCGACGTATGCGTATCCGATCATGTTATTCCCGATCCTTCTGGCATCGCTTTATTATAACCAGACGTTGGTGCTGTTTGCATCGCTTCTGATGTCGTGCGGCATTGTTGGTTCCAATTATTTTGCATACCGGTTTTCCGATGTATTTATCGGATTTCCATGTGAGTCATTTGAAGAGGTTATGATGGCTTATGTAGTGCCACAGATCGTGGTTGTATTCGGACTTTCGGTTGCGGCATATTTCATCGTACAGCGAAATTCCATGATGATCAACTCGGCAATCAATATGGCAGTCACGATGCAGGATAACCAGACAGGACTGATTTTCTCATTTGCGGAGATCAGTGAGAGTAAATCGAAGTTCACCGGAGAGCATATCAAGCGAGTTGCCGCCTATATGCGTGTTCTGGCGAAAGCATCTGGATTCGATGATGAATATGTGGAGATGGTATCGACGGCATCCATGATGCATGATATCGGAAAACTGATGATCAGTGAGGAAATTCTGGATAAACCGGACAAGCTGACCGATGAAGAATACCAGATTATGAAAAACCATGTATTGTATGGTGAGGCACTTCTGGAGAAATGTCCGGGTGAGCTGATGCATCTGGCGTGTATTCTGGCGAAAGAACATCACGAGCGCTGGGATGGTACCGGATATCTTGGTATGAAGGGCGAAGAGATCGCCTATATCAGCCGCTTGATGGCGGTGTGTGACGTATTTGATGCGCTGACCTCTGACCGTTACTATAAGAAGGGCTGGTCGTTGGAAGATACATTTGATGAGATTATCCGGTTATCCGGTAAGAGCTTTGATCCGAAGGTCGTCAAATTATTCATCCAGCATTTTGATGAGTTCAAAGAGATACATAACCGTATACCGGATAAGCAAAAATACTAGAGAGAAATGGAGTACCTGCTATGTATAAGATTATGAATGCATACATGAGCAAGGTTCAGCTACAATCAGGATCGGAACTGCAGCAAAGACTTTGTGATATTGTGAATAGTATAAAAGAGATTAAGAGTTTTTCGGTCACAGAACATTTCAAACAGTTTGCAATTGACATGAAATTAGAGTCGTTTTCCGTGGATCGTGCGGCGGCAGTCTTTCATGAATTACAGGGCAAGATCGCAAGCCCGTATTCGTCCTTTTATGTACGCTTTAACGAGGGCAGATGTGTACGGTACCGGTTCATTACATGTAAGGAAGATAAGCAGGGTATCTACTGCGATTTTATATTCAGTTAATCTGATGCATGAAAAAAAGACAGATTCCATATTCTGAGGTGCCCCTCAAAGTTAGAATCTGTATTTTTTATGTAGTGTGACCAATATTGATTGTATACGTGCAACCATTCCTAGAACGTACGGAACAATCCGATGACCTTTCCGAGAATCTGGAGTTCTCCGTCCTGAACGATGATTGGGTCCATCGTGTCATTTTCTGGTTGTAACCGGTAGTAACCGGCTTCTTTGTAGTAAGTTTTTACAGTTGCTGAATCATCAATCAGAGCAACGACCATTTCTGCGTTTCTTGCTGTCTGTGCTTCCTCACACATAACTAAATCGCCATCGAAGATGCCGGCATTGATCATGCTGTCGCCTTTGACCTTCAGCATGAATGTATTCTTGCCATTTGCATGCAGATATTCCGGTGGGATTGGAAAGTATCCCTGAATGTTCTGCTCTGCAAGAATTGGTTCGCCACAGGTGACAGTACCAACAATCGGTACATTGATGACTTCTCTTCTTGCAAGATTAAACTCATCATCTAAGATTTCAATCGCACGTGGTTTTGTTGGATCTTTGCGGATATATCCTTTTTCCTCCAATGATTCCAGATGTGCATGAACCGAAGAAGTTGATTTTAAATGAACTGCCTCGCAGATCTCGCGTACGGCAGGTGGATACCCTTTTTGTAAGATGCAATCCTTCAGATATTCCAGAATTTCCCGCTGTTTATCAGTCAGTTTTCGATTTGCCATAACATATCCCCTTTCTTTTGAGTTAAAAACTGTATTTATGATAGCATAGAATATAAAAAAATGCAAACAAATGTTCTGCTTTTCCGCCCGAACGAAAAAACATTGGAAAAACTTTGAATTTTCGATAGAAATGCAGTATAATATCCTAGACTTTGTATGTCGTTAGAAATGAGATATAAAAGGAGAGCTGGTTTTGAACGAAAAGTTATTACATACACCCGAAGGCGTCCGGGATATCTATGATGCCGAGTGTAAGAAGAAAAAGAAAGTGATTTCACAGATTCATCATGTGTTAGAGCTTTACAGTTATCAGGATATTGATACACCAAGTTTTGAATATTTTGATATTTTCAATATGGACAAGGGATCTGCATCTTCCAATGAGATGTATAAATTCTTTGACCGCAATAACAATACTTTGGTATTGCGTCCGGATATTACGCCGAGCATTGCGCGGAGCGTAGCAAAATATTATCCGGAAGAACAGCTTCCGATCCGCCTGTGTTATGCTGGAAATACATTTTTGAATACGCATCAGCATCAGGGAAAGCTTTCTGAGTTTACACAGATTGGTGGAGAGCTTATTAATGATGACAGTTCTGCTGCCGATGCGGAGATTATTGCCTGTGTGATTCATTGTCTGCTTGCAGCAGGATTAAAGGAGTTCCAAATCGAGATCGGTGAAGTCGAGTTCTTCAAGGGCATGATCGAAGAGGCTGGTCTGGATGATGAGACAGAGCAGCGCATCAAAGAATACATCCATTCAAAGAATTTCTTTGGACTCACAGAGTTTGTAAATACACTGGATATTCCAGAAGAACGCAAGACGGCACTGAAGAGCTTCGAGAGTCTGTTTGGCGGGCTGGATATGCTTGACCATGCAGAAAAGCTTGTGACAAATGCAGCTTCATTAGAAGCGATTGTCCGTATGCGGAAAGTGTATACCGCACTTACAAGCTATGGATATGAAAAATATGTGAGCTTTGATCTGTCCATGATCAACCGCTTTAATTATTATACCGGAATCGTGTTCCGCGGTTATACATACGGAACCGGTGATGCAATCGTCAAGGGTGGACGATACAACAACCTGATGGAGAAGTTCGGCAAGAAGGCTCCGTCCGTTGGATTCGCGATTTATGTCGATGATCTGATGAGTGCGATCACCAGAAATAAGATTGACGTTGCACTTGATTATTCCAATGTACTTGTCCTGTACAAGGAGGAAGACCAGAAGGAAGCAATCGCGTATGCATGTAAGCTGCGTGCGGAAGATCAGAAGGTAGAGCTTGTCCGGATGTCCAGACGACACGATCTGCAGGAATATATTGATTATGCACATAAGATGCATTTTGCAAAATTGTGTTACTTTGAGGCTGCGGACAAGATTACAGAATATTAAGGAGAGACTATGCGTTATTTAACATTTGCATTGGCAAAGGGACGTCTTGCCAAGAAGACACTTGCGATGTTTGAACAGATGGGCATCACCTGTGAGGAGGCAAAGGACCCGGATACAAGAAAATTGATTTTTACAAATGAGGAGCACAAAATCCGCTTTTTCTTGGCAAAGGCATCGGATGTACCAACCTATGTGGAGTATGGTGCTGCGGATATCGGCGTGGTTGGAAAGGATACGATCATGGAGGAAGGCCGTAATCTGTACGAAGTTATGGATCTTGGTTTTGGCAAGTGCCGGATGTGCGTTTGCGGACCAGCATCTGCGCGGGAACTGCTTTCCAAAAATGAAATTATCCGTGTAGCGAGTAAATATCCGAATATTGCAAAGAATTATTTTAGTGAGAAGAAAAACCAGACGGTTGAGATTATCAAGCTGAATGGTTCGGTGGAGCTGGCACCGCTTGTGGATCTGTCTGAGGTGATCGTCGATATCGTGGAGACCGGTTCGACATTGCGGGAAAATGGACTGGAAGTCTTGGAGGAAATCTGTCCGCTTTCTGCGCGCGTGGTTGTCAATCAGGTGAGTCTCAAGATGGAGCATGAGAGAATCCGGAAGCTGTTAAATGATTTAAATGAGATTATTCACTAGAAATAGTGCAGTAAGTATATGTAGTACATAAGGAGGCTTTTAAGATGCGTATTGTAAAGTTGACAGAAGATACCAAGAAGGACATTTTGACCAATCTCTTAAAGCGTAGCCCGGATAATTACGGAAGCTACGAGGAGACCGTAAAGAATATTGTTTCTGATATTCATGACAGAAGAGATGCGGCATTATTTGAGTATACTGAGAAGTTTGACCATGCGAAGATCCATGCGGACAATGTACGTGTAACAGAGGCAGAGATCGAAGAGGCGTATACACAGGTAGATGCAAAGCTTCTGGAGACGATCCGGAAAGCAATCGTGAACATCCGCACTTATCATGAGAAACAGAAGCAGTATAGCTGGTTTGATTCTGAAAACAACGGTACTCTGCTTGGTCAGAAGATAACACCACTTGCGAAGGTTGGTGTGTATGTACCAGGTGGTAAGGCTGCGTATCCTTCTTCTGTACTTATGAATGTAATCCCTGCAAAGGTTGCAGGTGTAGGCAAGATTGTAATGACAACGCCTTGTAACGCAGAGGGAAAGGTATATCCGACAACTCTGGTTGCAGCAAAGGAAGCCGGCGTGGATGAGGTTTATAAGGCTGGTGGTGCACAGGCGATTGCTGCACTTGCCTATGGAACGGAATCCATTCCGAAGGTAGATAAGATCGTAGGACCTGGAAATATCTTTGTCGCACTCGCAAAGCGTTGTGTATTCGGACATGTCAGCATTGACTCTGTTGCAGGACCAAGTGAGATCATGGTACTTGCTGATGAGACTGCCAATGCAAGATATGTAGCGGCAGATCTGCTTTCCCAGGCAGAGCATGATGAGATGGCATCTGCCATTCTTGTTACGACTTCCGAGGAACTCGCAAAGAAGGTCAGCGAGGAAGTTGATGGTTTTGTAAAGGAATTATCCAGAAAAGATATCATTCAGAAATCTCTGGATAATTATGGATATATTCTGGTTGCGGATACGATGCAGGATGCGATCGACACGGTCAATGAGATCGCAAGTGAGCACCTGGAGGTTGTCACAGCCAATCCATTTGATACGATGACGCGGATTCAGAATGCGGGAGCAATCTTCCTTGGAAGTTATTCTTCCGAGCCGCTTGGCGATTATTTTGCCGGACCAAATCATGTACTTCCGACGAACGGAACTGCAAAGTTCTTCTCACCACTTTCGGTAGATGACTTTATTAAGAAATCCAGCATTATTTACTATTCCAGAGAAGCACTGGAAGCCGTTCATGAGGATATCATTGATTTTGCAGAGGCAGAGTATCTGACTGCACATGCAAATTCAATCAAAGTTCGTTTTGAAAAATAACAGGGGGTATCACATATGGCAAATCGCGTAGGTGTTGTAGCAAGAAAAACAAATGAGACGGATATCCAGATGGAATTAAATCTGGATGGAAGCGGTTATGCAAAGGTAGATACAGGAATTGGATTTTTTGATCATATGCTGATCAGCTTTGCAAAACACGGATTTTTCGATCTGAATTGCAAGGTGACCGGGGATTTATTCGTGGACAGCCACCATACGATCGAGGATACTGGAATCGTGCTTGGACAGGCGATTGCAAAGGCGGTCGGTGATAAGCAGGGAATCAAGCGGTTTGGTTCGTTCATGCTTCCGATGGATGAGACACTGGTGCTTTCCGCATTAGATCTGTCCGGTCGTCCATATCTGGTGTATGATCTGGATCTTTCCACACCACAGGTTGGATATTTTGATACACAGATGGTAAAGGAATTCTTCTATGCTGTTTCCTATTCAGCTATGATGAATCTGCATATTAAACAGCTTGCCGGTTCCAATGACCACCATATCATTGAGGCGGCGTTTAAGGCATTTGCAAAGGCACTGGATGAGGCAACACAGTATGACAGCCGGCTTTCCGGACAGGTACTTTCGACAAAAGGAAGCTTATAAGCGCATGCAGGAGGATAAAACGACAATGGAAGACAAGAAAATTGGCTACAAGCCGCTTACAGCTGCGATTCCTTTTTCGGAATTTAAGTTAAATGAAGCGGGACTGATTCCGGCAATCGTACAGGATGACGCGACTGGAGATGTACTGATGCTTGCATATATGAATGAAGCCTCTTATAATAAAACGTTAGAGACCGGGCTTATGACATATTTTAGCCGGAGCAGACAGAGCCTGTGGTTAAAAGGCGAGACAAGTGGACATTATCAATATGTGAAGAGTCTGTATCTTGACTGTGACAATGATACGATTCTTGCACGTGTGGAGCAGATAGGAGCTGCCTGTCATACAGGAAGCCGGAGCTGCTTTTTCAAAAATATGTTGAAAGATGACTAAGTGGAGGGTAAACTATGATACATGTATGGAGTGAGTTACTGGTTTATGTGATTAAGTTCCTGTCAATGCTTGTATGTGCAGGCCTTGGAATTATGGTAGGAAAGAAAATCCGTAAGAATAAAGATGCGAAAAATCAGGAGGAAATTTGACGTGAAAAATTACGGCGTGAATGAATTGCGTAAGATGTTTTTGGAGTTTTTTGAAAGCAAGGGACATTTGAAGATGAACAGCTTCTCGCTGATCCCACACAATGACAACAGCCTGCTTTTGATCAACTCTGGTATGGCACCGTTAAAGCCTTATTTTACAGGACAGGAGATTCCACCACGCAGACGTGTGACAACCTGTCAGAAATGTATTCGTACCGGTGATATTGAGAATGTAGGTAAGACAGCCAGACATGGTACATTCTTTGAGATGCTTGGTAACTTCTCATTTGGTGATTACTTCAAGCACGATGCAATTCATTGGACATGGGAGTTTTTGACAGAGGTTGTCGGACTCGATAAAAACCGTCTGTATCCATCGGTTTATCTTGAAGATGATGAGGCGTTCGATATCTGGAACAAGGAGATCGGCGTAGACAAAGACCGTATCTTCCGTTTTGGCAAAGAAGATAACTTCTGGGAGCATGGTGCAGGCCCTTGTGGTCCATGTTCAGAGGTTTATTATGACCGTGGAGAAAAGTATGGTTGCGGCAAGCCGGGTTGTACAGTCGGTTGTGACTGTGACCGTTATATGGAAGTATGGAACAACGTATTTACCCAGTTTGATAACGATGGACACAACAACTATACAGAGCTTGAGCAAAAGAATATTGATACAGGTATGGGACTCGAGCGTCTGGCAGTTGTCGTACAGGACGTAGATTCTATCTTTGATGTAGACACGATCAAGGCACTTCGTGACAAGGTCTGCGAGATGGCAGGTGTTACATACGAGGAAGACGCAAATACAGACGTCAGCATCCGTGTTATCACTGACCATATCCGTTCGGTTACATTTATGACATCTGATGGTATTTTGCCATCTAACGAAGGTCGTGGCTATGTACTCCGTCGTCTGCTCCGCCGTGCAGCAAGACATGGCAGACTGCTTGGTATCAAGGGCGCTTTCTTAGCAGAGCTTTCCAAGACAGTAATTGAAGTATCCAAGGATGCATATCCAGAGCTTGCAGAGAAGCAGGAGCATATTTTTGCAACGTTAAATACAGAGGAAGAAAACTTCAACAAGACGATCGATCAGGGACTTTCTATCCTGAATGGTTATGTAGAAGATATGAAGGCAAAGGGAGAGAAAACTCTCTCTGGCGAGCATGCATTTAAGCTGTATGATACTTATGGATTCCCTCTTGATCTGACTGTCGAAATTCTGGAAGAGTCCGGATTTGCTGCAGATGAGGAAGGCTTCAAGGCTTGTATGCAGGAACAGCGCGAGCGTGCAAGAAAAGCAAGAAAGACAACCAACTATATGGGTGCCGATGCAACAGTTTATGAGCAGATTGATGTTGCAATCACAACCGAGTTTGTTGGTTATGACAGACTGACACGCGAATCTGAGATCGTGGCAATCGCAGGCGAAGATGCAGTCGTAGACAGCCTTTCTGAAGGTAAAAATGGTTCCATTCTTGTCAAAGAAACACCATTTTATGCGACTATGGGTGGTCAGTGTGGCGATGCCGGTGTGATCGAGACAGCAACCGGTAAGTTCATCGTCAAAGATACGATCAAGGTTGTCGGTGGTAAGATCGCACATATCGGTTATGTGGAAAATGGAGAGATTAAGCTTCATGATATTGCAAAGCTTTCTGTTGATGCAGATAAGCGTCTTCATACATGTATGAACCATTCTGCAACACATTTACTGCAGAAGGCGTTAAAGACGGTTCTTGGCGGACATGTGGAACAGGCAGGTTCGTATGTAGATCAGGATCGTCTCCGGTTTGACTTTACACACAATCAGGCGCTTAGCAAAGAAGAAATCGAGCAGGTAGAGGCTATCGTCAATGAGAAGATCGCTGAGGATCTTCCGGTTGTAACAAAGGTTATGAGCCTGGAGGAAGCAAAGAAGAGCGGTGCAATGGCACTCTTTGGTGAGAAGTATGGCGAGACGGTACGAGTTGTCAATATGGGCGATTTCTCTATCGAGCTTTGTGGTGGTACACATGTAGAAAAGACAGGCGTGATCGCAACATTCAAGATCGTGTCAGAGGCAGGTGTTGCAGCGGGTGTTCGTCGTATTGAGGCACTTACTTCCCGCGGTGCATTTGCATATTATCATAACTTAGAGAATACATTGAAACAGGCAAGTGCTGCTGCAAAGGCAGAACCTGCGAACCTTGTAGAGAAGATCGAAGGTATGCTTGCAGAGATCAAGCAGTTACAGTCTGAGAACCAGAAGCTCAAGGATAAGATGGCAAAGGCGGCTGTCGGCGATGTATTATCTGATGTCGTTTCTGTCGGAGATTACAAGGTACTTCCAGTATCTGTAAATGGGGTTGATATGAATGCACTCCGTAATCTCGGTGATGAGATGAAGACAAAGATTGCATCAGGTGTAGTCATCTTAGCTTCTGATATGGGAGATAAGGTAAACCTGATCGTAATGGCAACAGATGACGCAGTAAAGGCTGGCGCACATGCTGGAAACATCATCAAGAAGATTGCCCCGATGGTCGGTGGCGGTGGTGGTGGCCGTCCAAACATGGCGCAGGCAGGTGGTAAGAATCCGGCAGGCATCAAGGATGCACTTGCAGAAGGAATCAAGGAAGCAGAAGCACAGCTTTCATAGATTTTTAACATAAATAGAAAGTGAGGAACATAATATGGCATTAGTACCTACCGTCGTAGAGCAGACGAGCCGAGGCGAGCGCGCCTACGATATTTATTCAAGACTGTTAAAGGAGAGAATTATTTTTCTGGCAGATGAAGTAAACGATACAACCGCAAGTCTGGTTATCGCACAGCTTCTGTTTCTGGAGTCTGAGGATCCTTCCAAGGATATCAGCCTCTATATCAACAGTCCGGGAGGATCTGTATCAGCCGGATTTGGTATCTACGATACAATGAATTATATCAAGTGCGATGTATCAACCATCTGTGTTGGTATGGCAGCCAGCATGGGTGCATTTCTTCTGGCAGGCGGCACAAAGGGCAAGAGAATTGCGCTTCCGAATTCAGAGATCATGATCCATCAGCCATTGGGTGGTCTTCCGGGACACAATCAGGCAACGGATATGAAGATTGCAACGGATAATATCCTTCGTACAAAGGAACGTTTAAATCGTATTTTAAGTGCCAATACTGGTAAATCTATGGAAGAGATCGAGCGGGATACCGATCGTAACAACTGGATGACAGCCGATCAGGCACTTGAATATGGTCTGATTGATCACATCTTCTCAAGCAGAGATGAAGTGAAATAAGAAAAAATGTAAATTCGTGACAATAAATTTCAATTTTTGGTTGACGAATTTGATTTATGTGTTATAATCTAACTTGTGCAATTTGGTAAATACCCAAACAGTTGTTTATGAAACGCACAAACACGAGATATTTTACAACTGGAGGGAGGGTGAGAGAAGTATGTCAAACGTAATCGTAAAAGAGAATGAGACTTTAGATAGCGCTCTTCGTAGATTCAAGAGAAACTGTGCGAAAGCCGGTATTCAGCAGGAGATTCGTAAGAGAGAGCATTACGAGAAGCCAAGCGTAAAGCGTAAGAAGAAGTCTGAGGCAGCTAGAAAGCGCAAGTTCAAATAATACAGACATTAAGGTGTTACTATTTTAGTAGCACCTTTTTTATTGCGTAAATTTCTGGATACATCATAATAGGGGCGTTACAAGCATATATTGGAAATAAAAGCTGTTCGGAGATGGAATATGACGCAGGTGCATTTTTACGATCAGACATGTGTACATGTGGATGGGTACAGACAGATTGTCAGCTTTGATACGACGCAGGTGTTGCTTCGATGTAAGAAAAATATGCTCGCCATTGAAGGAAATGCACTTCGGATTGCATCGTTCGATGGAGCAGAGATCACGGTTCGTGGTGATATTGCGGCTGTACGATGGAAGGTGGAGGAGGCAGAGAAGCATGCGTAAATGGTCGGATATTTGTGCACACCGCTGTGTCATTCATATAACCGGTTGGGAAGTAGAGCGCTTTTTGAACATCTGTAAGCATAATGATATTTTGTTTACGGATGTAATCATGGATAAGACCGGGGTATTTGCAACAATCTCGTACAAAGCATGGAAGACTGTCCAGAAGCTGCAGGAGAAATGTCAGGTAAGCTGTAGTATTATAACAGAGACAGGCTTGTATCCATTTTTGCGAAAGTATAAGAAGCGGGTGGCGTTTGTTGTCAGTCTGCTGGTGTGCGCCGGGATCGTTTTTTATTCATCTCTTTTTATCTGGCATATAGATGTGGAGGGAACATCTATCTATACAGAGGAGGAAATCGTGACGTATATCAGTGATTCGCTCGTGCCGATTGGGACAAAACGGGCGGCAATTTCAATTGCTGAACTGGAAAAAGCATTGCGGATGCAGTATGACCAGATTGCATGGATCACTTGTGATGTAGAGGGAACCAGGCTGGTTGTCCGATTTGTGGAAACGGTGGAAAAGGAAGAAGTAAAGACGTTTGATACACCGTGCAATATAGTGGCAGTCAAGGACGGCGTTGTGCTTGATCTGCTCGCCAAGAGCGGAACAAAGCTGGTTAATCCCGGTGATGAGGTGAAAAAAGGGGATGTGTTAATTACCGGGGTTGTAAATATCTATAATGAATATGAAGAACTGATCGAGACGAATTATGTGGCGGCAGATGGAATCGTCTATGCGCAGACGAAGTATCAGTATCAACAGGCGTTTCCACTTGATTATATAGAGAAAAAACAGGGAAAAAAGAAAAAGACAGGAATATCGATCCAGCTTGGAAACTCGGTGAAAACACTGCATCAACCAAAGTCGGTAGACGGTTATGAACAGGTGTCGACCACGCATACGTTTCATATTGGAAAGGCATATTATCTGCCGTTTTCTGTGACTGTCACAAAGTATTATCAGCCGGTTTATGAGACAAGGACTTATACTGAGGAAGAGGCACGCAAAAAACAGGAACAACAGTTACAGACTTATATTGCTGACCTCAAGAAAAAAGGGGTGGAAATACTGGAAAATAATGTTACAATAGAGTGTAAAGATGGAGAATGCCTTGCATCCGGAACATTGGTTGTAAGGGAAATCATTGGCGCACCGGATACATTTGTGATTCCGGATGAGACGATTCAGGAAAATGAGGAATAGAAACAGTTATGAGTGCATATTATGAGACAATTACAGTGCCTGCGGATCAGATTCAACTTGTGTTTGGACAGTTCGACCGCAATATCAAGAATCTGGAAAAGGCATATCATGTAGCGGTGGTTTTACGGGATGATAAGCTGCGTATCACAGGCTCGGAGGGCAGCGTGAAACGGGCAGTTTCAGTAATCGAACAGTTAGTTGCTCTGGCAGATAAGGGGGAAGAGATTACTGACCAGAATGTGAATTATGCGATATCATTGTCAAGAACTGGCGAGGAAGAAGCCGTATCGACGCTTGCAGCAGATTCGAATATTATCTGTCATACAACAAATGGAAAGCCGGTCAAGGCGAAAACATTGGGACAGAAAAAATATGTGGAAGCCATCGACAAGGATATGATCGTGTTTGGTGTTGGTCCAGCAGGAACCGGAAAAACATATCTGGCGATGGCGAAGGCAATCACCGCATTTAAGAATAATGAAGTGAACCGGATCATCCTGACAAGACCGGCGATTGAAGCTGGCGAGAAGCTTGGATTTCTGCCAGGGGATCTGCAAAGCAAGGTGGATCCATATTTACGCCCATTGTATGATGCGTTATATGAGATTATGGGCGCGGAAGCATTTCTGAAAAATATGGAAAAAGGGCTGATCGAAGTAGCACCGCTTGCCTATATGCGTGGACGAACCTTGGACAACGCCTATATCGTGCTGGATGAAGCGCAGAATACGACGCCGGCGCAGATGAAAATGTTCCTGACGCGTATCGGATTTGGTTCCAAAGCAATCATTACCGGAGATCTATCCCAGAAGGATCTGCCGAAGGATGCGCAGTCCGGCCTGGAGGTGGCACTTCGTGTCCTGCATAATATTGATGAGATCTCTGTGATACGGTTTACAAGTGAGGATGTCGTGCGTCACCCTCTTGTCCAGCGGATCGTCAATGCTTATGAGGAATATGAAAACAGACATAGCCGGGACAAAAAACAACCGCAGAATAAACATTAAATTGTGCAAGATAAAACTTGATTATCTGATACATTTGGGATAAAATGTAACAGGCAATAAAGGAGAGATACATTGAGCGTATTTTTTGAAAATGAATTGGATACAGAAATTCCTGCACATTATCAGGACATTGTCGAGGATATCATAGAGGCGTCTCTGGATTTCCTGAAATGTCCATATGAATGTGAGGTGAATGTAATCTTTACAGATCATGCAGGGATTCAGGCAATCAATAAAGAATACAGGGATATCGATGCACCGACGGATGTTTTATCGTTTCCAATGATAGAGTATGAAGTACCGGGTGAATTTGATTTCTGTGAGAACAGTCCACTGGATTATTTCAATCAGGACACCGGAGAGCTGATGCTTGGAGATATCATTTTAAATGTAGATCGGATTGCTGAGCAGGCGGAGGAATATGGTCATACGAGACGACGTGAAGTTGCGTTTTTAACGGCACATAGCATGTTGCATCTGGCAGGATATGATCATATTGATGATTCAGAACGTCTGCATATGGAAAAACTACAAGAGGAAATATTAACAAAGAAAGGATATACGAGAGACAATGAAGAAGAATAAGTTAAAGAAGTTGTCTATTTTTGCACTGACAACTGCACTTACCGTATCTTGTCTGGCAGGATGTGGAAAAAAGAAAGAGGGGGATACCGAGCAGGCAACTATCACGACCGAAGCTGCTGCAACGATGTCGGACGCAGATATTGAATTTGCGCCAACAAAGGAAGGCTATGTGATCAATGAGTTTTCGGGTGAGTGGATTGACGAGAGTCTTGCGAACCAGAGACCACTTTGTATCATGATCAACAACATTGTAGATGCGATGCCACAGTCTGGTATTTCACAGGCAGATATCACATTTGAGATGCTTGTTGAGGGTGGTATTACCCGTTATATGTGTGTATTTAAGGATTATTCCAATCTGGAGAAGCTTGGACCAGTTCGTAGTGCCAGACATTACTATGTACAGATGGCAAATATGTTAGATGGAATCTATGCACATGTTGGCTGGTCAACATTTGCGGAAGATCAGATCAAGGCAAGCGGAACAAATAACCTGAATGGATTGTATGATTCCACAACCTTTTATCGCGATGAGTCAAGAGTTGCACCGCACAACTGTTATACAAACAGCGAGAAGCTGAAGGAAGGTATTGCAGCTGCTGGATATCGTACAGAGTATAATGCAGATAGAACTTCATCTAAGAATATGTTTGCATTTAATACAGAAGATACGAAGATTGGCAATGGACAGACCGCAGATAAGGTAACAACTGCATACAATGACAGCAGTACAAGATGGTATGAGTACAATGCCGACGAGAAACTGTATTATCGTTTCCAGTATGGAACAGAGCAGATTGATGATCAGACAAATGAGCAGCTTCGTTACAAGAACCTGATCGTTATGTTTGTAGAATATACAGATATCGGTGATGGATTGCAAAGCATTAACTGGGAGAAATCTGGCACAGGTTATTATATATCCGATGGTGAATATGAGGCGATTACATGGAGACCAGACAATGGTGTGCTTAAATATTACACCGCGGATGGCAAGCAGTTGAAGATGAATCCTGGAAAGACATTTGTAACAGTATTTGATGAGACAAAGCAGGACAAGATTATCTTTGAATAATTAAATACGAATATGGAAATAATTTCTTCAAGGAGTTGGTGCCATGAAGAAATTATTTTTATATGTACTATTATTTGTTGGAATTTTTTCATTATGTTTTTTGCTTGCAAATGAATATTTTAAGCAACGTATGCAGGAAAAAGAGGGACAGAAGCAGGAACTTGTAGCGGATTCCATTTCTATTGATACAGAATGGAAAAAAAATGGATTTTTGGTAGGGATTCAGAATGGACGTGTAATCGTGTATGAGGCAGACACACAGCAGGTGTATGAATATACCGATATTGATGCTGCAGTTTTGCAGAAATTGCATCCGAGTGTATATCAGGATCTCTTAAAAAACGTGCATTTTGATTCGAAAAAAGAACTGTATCGGTATCTGGAATCGTTATCAACCTAGAAAATGACTTACAGTGAGGAAAACAATGAGAACACAGTATGATGTATGTGTAGTTGGCGGTGGCGCAGCCGGAATGGCTGCAGCAATCGCGGCTGCGGAAGGCGGAAACACCGTCTGTATCATTGATAAAAATAAAAAACTCGGTAAAAAATTATATGCCACAGGAAATGGACGATGCAATCTGGCAAATGCAGATATGAAGGATAGTCATTATCATTCAGCCTCGGAGGGATATCAGGCATTTCTACATACATGTATGGGTGATCAGCCTGTGCGGGAATTGTCCGGTTTTTTGCATTCGATCGGTATATATACACGATGTGTGGATGGATATTATTATCCGGTCTCTATGCAGGCATCGGCAGTTGTATGGGCGTTATCCGACCGGATAAAGGCATTGCAGGTGACCACGTATCTGTCAGAAACGGTGAAAGATATACAGGCAAAAAAGGATGGATATCATGTTCTGTGCCAGGATGAGATTATTGCCAGGAAGGTGATACTGGCATGCGGTGGACGATCATATCCATCACTTGGCGGCTGTGCGGATGGCACAAAACTTGCAACGAAGCTGGGCGTAAAACAGGAGCCGCAAAGACCGGCGCTGTGTGCTGTTTTGACAGAAGAAAATACCGAGGCGGTAAAAGGCGTACGTGTGGCGTGTTCGGCATGGGTTGAAGAAGGTGACATGGTATGGAAGCAGTCCGGTGAATTGCAGATTACAGAATATGGTTTATCCGGTATTATGATATTCAATTTATCTTCGGAGCTTGGCAGGATATTAACAGAAGAATCAAGTGTTAAGCTGTATGTGAATTTTTTATCGGAGATAGAAAAGAATGTGTTTGTGCAGGGAAGCAGAAATGTGAACCGGAGTCTGTATGGATATCTGAACGCATTTTTGCCAGACAAGCTTGTGATGTATATATTAGAGGCTACGTGTGAACAGCCAAAGCAGGCGCTCGGAGAATTGTCAGACACACAGATACAGGCAATCTACCGTCTGTGTAGACGATTCCCATTTCACATCCGGGCATTAAAAGATTATGAACAGGCGCAGGTAACCGCAGGTGGAATCCAGCTGACGGAGATTCATCCAGAGACAATGGAATGTGTGTCATATCCGGGATTGTATGCAACGGGAGAAATGTTGGATATCGACGGAGATTGCGGTGGATATAATCTGACGTTTGCGTTACTTACAGGATTACGGGCAGGGAGAGCATGTCATGATAAGAATTAACCAGATCAAGATTCCGGTACAGAAGGATGAAACAATGGCATTGAGAAAGAAAATACAGAAGCTGCTCAAGATAAATCAGCCGTATACATATCAGATTGTCCGGAAATCCTTAGATGCCAGAGATAAGGCAAATTTATTGCATATTTATACGGTGGATGTGGAAACCGAGGATCTATCCAAAATCCCATCCAAAGTAATTGACAATAAAAATATTATGTTAACTGATAAAAAGAAATATGTATTTCCTTGTCAATGCAGAGGAGAGCTGTATAAGAACGAGGATGCATCTATATATCGTCCAATCATCATTGGAGCCGGTCCGGCGGGGTATTTTGCTGCGCTGCAATTAGCACGTGCTGGATACAGACCGGTCGTTTATGAACGTGGAAAGTGTGTCGAAGAACGGACGAAGGATGTTGATGGTTTCTGGCAGGGAGAAACACTAATCTGTGCAAATTCGAACGTATCCTTCGGTGAGGGCGGTGCCGGAACCTTTTCAGATGGGAAGTTAAATACTGGAATCAAGGATAAATATGGACGGATACAGGCAGTTATCCAGGATTTTATACAGTTTGGGGCGTCAGAAGAGATTGGCTATCTGAACAAACCGCATATTGGAACGGATGTGTTAAAGCATGTGATGAAGGAAATGCGGCAGGAGATTCGTTCCCTTGGTGGGGAGATTCATTTCTCTCATCAGCTTACCGCAATCTCCCATAAATCAGATACATGCCTTGCGCTTACAATTCGCGATCTGCAGAACAATCAGACGATCATTGTGGAGACATGTGCCTGTATTTTGGCGATCGGGCACAGTGCAAGAGACACGTTTGCGATGTTACAGGAGGCAGGCGTTACGATGGAAGCAAAATCTTTCGCGATGGGCCTACGGATCGAGCATTCCCAAGCGATGGTCAATGCGAGCCAGCATGGGACGAGTGAGCAGGCAAAACTGCTTCCGGCGGCAGATTATAAGATGACATACCGATCAAGTAAGGGGCGCAGCGTATATAGCTTCTGCATGTGTCCGGGTGGATTTGTCGTGAATGCATCATCCGGAGAAGGACAGAGCGTGGTAAATGGTATGAGTAACCACGGACGAGACGAGGAAAACGCGAATTCAGCCATCGTTGTGAATGTGACGCCTGAGGATTTTGTAGCGGATGGATTCGCCGAATATGGCGTGCTTGCCGGTGTGGAATTCCAGAAGAAATATGAGCGCCTTGCCTATGAAGAAGGAAAGGGCAAAATTCCGGTGCAGCGGTTTGGAGATTACCAGGAGAATCGTGTTTCAACAGAATTTGGAAGTGTGAAGCCAAATATCCGTGGCAGCTATCAGTTTGCAAACCTCAATAATTGTTTGCCAGCCTATATAAATGATGCTATAATTGAAGGGATTTTGGACTATGACCGCAAATTAAAAGGCTTTTCATCCGGGGATGCGGTGTTATCCGGTATAGAATCCCGGACATCGTCACCGGTGCGTATCGTGCGTGATGAGGTCTATCGAAGCGACTATGCAGGTCTGTTTCCGTGCGGAGAGGGCGCAGGGTATGCAGGCGGTATCACATCTG
Organism: Butyricicoccaceae bacterium; assembly: GCA_963659815.1. Taxonomy (GTDB): domain Bacteria; phylum Bacillota; class Clostridia; order Lachnospirales; family Lachnospiraceae; genus Coprococcus_C. Next base: position 7,280 of record CAVKUW010000007.1, on the reverse strand, counting down.
CAGCAGTGGATGGAATCAAGGTGGCAGAGGCGGTTGCGGAATACATTAACAACGTAGAATAAAGAGGGAAAAGACGTGGACGAGAAACGAATTAGAGAAGCATTGAAGGATAAACAGCGAATCGTGTTAAAGATCGGTTCGTCTTCCATCATACATGAAGAAACCGGTGGGGCAGATTACCGGAAATTAGAGACATTGGTGCGCATTATCTGTGACCTGAAGAATCAGGGAAAGGACGTAATATTGGTATCGTCCGGTGCAATTGGTGTCGGATTTGAGATGCTGGGGCTGCGCCATAAGCCGAAGACCGTATCCCTGAAGCAGGCGTGTGCCGCGATTGGACAGGGACAGCTTATGATGATCTACCAGAAGCTTTTCATGGAGTACAACCATATGGCTGCACAGGTTCTTCTGACCTTTGATGCAATTACAGATCCGGAGCGCCGCAGAAACGCTGAGAATACATTAAATGAGCTGTTACAGCAGGGTGTCATTCCGGTTGTCAATGAGAACGATACCGTGGCAACAGAGGAAATCGAGTTTGGTGACAATGATACAATGTCCGCGATCGTGGCGCATCTGATCAAGGCAGACCTTCTGATCCTGCTTACGGACATTGACGGATTCTATACGGATGATCCACATAAGAATCCGGAAGCAAAGAAGCTGACACTGGTAGAGACGATCGATGATACAATGAAGAATATGGCGAAGGATGCCGTGACAAACTATGGTACAGGCGGCATGTCCACGAAGATTGCGGCTGCGCGGATTGCGACGGATTCCGGTGCAGATATGGCAATCATGGACGCTGGAAAACTGACACAGATCTACGATCTGATGGAAGGAAAATTAGTGGGTACCCTGTTCTTAGCGCATGAGAATGACGACTTTGATACAGTTGATTTTATCGTGCATAAAGGATACCAGAAATAAGAATAGAAATGGAGAATATCGCATGAACGAAGCAGATATCCAGAGAATCAACGAATTAGCAAGAAAAAGTAAGACGGTGGAAGGCCTGACAGAAGCAGAGCTTGCAGAGCAGGCAGCCCTCCGCAAGGCATATATCGCAAGTGTGAAGCGCAACCTGAAAGCACAGCTTGACAATATTGATATCAAGGAAGCAGATGGAAGTATCACACATGTGAAGGATATACCGAAGAATAAGCGGAGTGAGTATATTCAGATCCGCTTAAAGTAGATAAAGGAATGGTTTACATGACAATTTCAGAATCAAAGAAAGCACTTCGGAAGGAGATTCTTGCAAAGCGCAGGAATCTTTCCGAGGCATATCAGAAGCAGGCGGCGCAGGAAATCTATGAGAAGCTCTGTGCGCTTGCTGTCTATAAAGAAGCATCGGTACTGTGTCTCTATGTACCGATCCAGAAGGAAGTCGATTTATTTCAATATATCCCAGAATTTCGTGCGGATGGAAAGCAGATCTATCTGCCGCGTGTCAACGGGAATACCATGGATTTTTATGCATATAATGAACAGACTGCGCTTGCTGAGGGCGCGTATCATATATTAGAGCCAGACAGCACGGTACAGTTAGAACCGGAAAAGACAAGTGACACCTGCTTGATTGTGATGCCGGGGGCGGTCTTCACGAAAAGCTGTGACCGGATTGGTTATGGCGGTGGGTATTATGACCGGTATCTGGCGGCACATCCGGATTGTCATACTGCAGCGGTTGGCTATGCAGTTCAGATTGTGGATTCGATTATGACCGAGGAAACCGATATCAGACCGGAGCTTGTATTATATAATAGTGAACAGTAATTATATTATGTAAACTAAAACGAACACAATTCGAAAAATGGGTTGGAAAAGGTAGTAATGGAGGACGTGTATATGGGTGAAGAAAAAGGAATCGGACTGGTGCTTGCCGGTGGTGGCGGCAAGGGGGCGTATCAGGTTGGTGTATTAAAGGTGTTGCAGGAACAGGGACTGTTAGAAGATGTGACAGCGATATCCGGTGCGTCGATCGGCGCCGTCAATGCGATGTTATATTCGATGAACGATATGGAACGGATGTATCAGGCGTGGAACGAGATCGATATGGATACAGTCTTTGATATCGATCTGAACATGCTTGCTGAAAAACGCATGTATTTCTCACGGAACGAAATGCTCTCGATGTTCGAGAAATATATAGATATGGAGAAGATCAAAGAAGATTCCCGTGATATCTATGTATCGATCAGCCGCTTAAATGAGACACAGCAGCCAGAGCAGGTGGAATACCGCAGACTCGAAGACTATGACACGGATACGATCCGGAAGATCCTGCTTGCATCCACAGCGCTTCCGGTTATGTATGAGGCAGTGGAAATCGATGGGAAGAAATACCGGGATGGGGGATTGTTGGACAATGAGCCGATCCAGCCGCTCTATGATCTTGGAATCCGCCAGTTTATTGTAATCGGCATGCGTGCAGGAAAGGTTCTGAATACAGAGAAATGGCAGGATGCACAGTTTATCACGATCTATCCAAGCCATGATTTGGGAAATCTGATTGACGGAACACTGAATTTCACAGGGCGTGCGAAGGAGTTCCGGCAGATGCTTGGCGAGAAGGATGCACTTCGGGCATTGAAGACGAAATTCCTCCCGGATGATCTGTATATCCGCATGGAACCAGTGCTGGCACAGAATGACTATAATGATATCGTCATGCAGATGCGAGTTAACCATACATATAAGACGATGGAAAGCCGTGTGAATTCCAATATAGAAAAATTCAACAATATAGCTAAAAAGTATGAAAATCTGTAAAATATTTTGACAATTTGCACAAAAAAATGTATAATCAGTATAAGTTGAAAAAGACTTATACAAGGCGTGTAAAGGGGGCTTATCTATGGCAAAGACAATTATCACGATTGGTAGACAGTTTGGTAGTAATGGTCGTAACATTGGTAGAAAGCTTGCTGAAAAGATTTCCGCGAACTTCTATGACAAGGAACTGATCAATGAGACGGCTAAGGAAAGTGGGTTGAGCGAGGAATTTCTGAAATCGCTGGATGAGAAACCAACGAGAAGTTTCCTGTATTCACTTGTTTCTGATCCATACAGCTATGGATTTACAAGTGCAGGCTATCAGACAAATCTGAACCAACAGGCATTTCAGGCAACGTATGATACGATTAAGAAGCTTGCAGATAAAGGACCATCTGTATTTGTAGGTCGCTGTGCAGATTACGCATTGCGTCACAATACGAATTTGGTTCGTATCTTTATACATGCGCCATTGGAGGAGCGTATTAAGACCGTTTCCGAGCGTTTTAATCTGACTCCGGATAAAGCAAAGGCACAGATTGTAAAGGAAGACAAGGCTCGTGCATCGTATTATAACTATTACACTTCCAAAAAATGGGGTGCGCTGGAAAGCTATGATATATTCATCAACAGTAGTCTGATGAGCGAAGACGATACTGTCGATTTCATTATTGACTACATAGATAAGATAAAGTAAAAAACACTTGAATAAGGAGATTCATACGATATACAAATATCTGAATCGATAAATAAATGAAAAATACCATCAGCTAGGTAAAAGTTGATGGTATTTTCTATATAGTTATTTTTTTGATTTGTTGTCTGGAGTTTTGCTATGTTCCCGGAGCTGCACGGTATTTCTGGCGCGGCGTTTGCGGTAATCATCCATGTCCGCATAGTGCTTTCTGGTTGTATTTACATCGGAATGCCCTAAGACATCGGCAACCAGATAAATATCAGAGGTTTCCTGATATAATGCAGTGCCATAGGTACTACGAAGTTTGTGTGGCGTAATATGCTTCAGCGGAACTGCAATCTGCGAGTACTTCTTGACCATGTTCTGAATCGTCCGAACATTGATTCGACTGTGGTGGGAGGAGAGGAAGAGTGCATTTTCTGAGCCTTTGGCAGGTGTGAGTTTCTTGCGTTCCTCTATATATTCCTGCAATGGTTCGACTGCCTCGTCGCTGAAATAGACGATTGCCTCCTTGCCACCTTTTCGGGTGACGCGGATACATGTGTTCTTGAAATCCACGTCGTTCAAGTCCAGACCAACACATTCGGAGATACGGATGCCTGTGGATAACATGAGCGTCATGATTGCCAGATCGCGTACTTTGGATTTCTCGTGGAATTTGAGCTGGCGGTCAGTCAGATTGATTCCATATTCAACGGTATCAAGGAAATTTGCAGTTTCGTCCGCGTCCATACGTGTAATTGCCTTTTCCGGCAGTTTTGGACGATCCACCTTATCAAATATATTTTCTTGCAGCATATCATGCTTATATAAGTAATTAAAGAGGACACTCAGGGCACAGAGCTTGCGTTTGAGCGCAGATTTACCGTTTGTGTAGATACGACCGTTCTTTTCGTATTTCTGGAGGTAATCCAGATAGTCCTCGATGAAAAATGTATCTATGGACGACAGGACGTCAAGAGAGACATCCTTCGGCGTATCACAAGGATGTTCGGTATAGACCTCACATATATATTCGAAGAATATTTTGATGTCACGTACATAGCCTAATCTGGTTCGCGGAGACGTTGTCTGCTGGACACCACGGACGAACCGCTTGACGTAGTCTGGAAGATCATTGCACACATTTCGGATCAAATCCAGATTGTGTTGTTCTTCCTGTTCATGATAAGTAATATCAGCCATACGATAAAAACCTCCAAATGCCTGTAAAGCGTTGATTTCTCTATATTTCTAGGATACCACTACTCTGGTAATAAATCAATAGATAATTTCGTAAAACCTGAGTTTTGCGCATAATTTACAAACGCCTTGACTGTATATTACCACTACACTTTTACCTTGTCAACAACTTTTTTTCGCGTTTTTCTTTTCGCTATGTATCGGCATCATCTACACACTTCTTAGCAAGCTGAATATAATTAACGCGGTATCCGTGCGTTTCAACAAGCTTGTTATATGTCAGCAAGTAATCTGGAAAGTGATCTGATATAAACTCAAATAAATCTATATCATCGGACAAATAAATTTCTTTTGATTCCGGCTTTTTTAGACCAGCAGAATAAAAATATCTGCGCTTGTTTTTCAGACACAAAGCAAGCTCTTTCGTTATGTATTTTGTTATATACGACGCACACCTATTAGAGCTTCTGATAGGCTCTATCTCGTTAATTCCAAGCCGATAAGCTGGAATAATATATCGCCCAGCATGTACACCTGCGACCAGATGCGCGGATAGATCACCCTGGAACATTGCGTGAAAGTGCCAAGCTCCGTCTTTATGCCGTTCTGGAACACATAACCACTCGATACAAGAACACTTCCGAGCCTTAAAATTCTTTAACCACTTCACAAATTTTTCCTTACATGTATCATAATCATATCTATATGATTGTGAAAATGTAAACGTAGCGAAATAATCGAAATTGTTAGTGCGTGCTATTTCATAGATAGATTGCATAGACCGCCTTAGCGACCGAGCTTGATTATCTTTGCTACGATCTGTAAAATCTGTCGTAGCAAACCGAGAAAATTGTTCACTATCCGTAAAATCAATCGAACCATCTTCTAAACTCTCCTTTTTCTCTTCTTCTGTCTTATAGTGATTTACCGATACAGATACACCATAATTATACTTACTAATTTGAATTTCATTGTTATAAAAAATAATTTTACAATTATACATAATTCATCCCCATAAACCATAGAAAATATATATTTGAGACAGTTATGTCCCTATCGACAAGTATATATAATAATATAATATAGTCGCGAACGGCAGACGCCGAAAGCTACGCGCCGACCGCGTGCAAGCACTGCGGGCCTGCGCGGTAGCGTAGCAATTATCGGGTAAGCTCACCCGTGGCAAGCTTACCCTGTCGGCAACTCTGGGCGCGCAACAAGACGGAAAACGATGCCGTCAAGGGTAAACAAGCGGCACCGAACGGATGCGCACAGCGCACCGATCAGCACCGCCCTTGACTGCATCTAATCGACATGAACATGATCCGGCGCATCCGGCAAATCCTGCGCGATCTTGCACTCAAGCATACTCATATCGTCTATTTTTTCTTCAAGTATATCTATAAGCTTGTACAGACTTCCCGCAATCATGCAAACCGAGACAAGCGATACAATGCATATTAAAGTCAATATTAAGTTAAACATAACACTCCCGCTCCTTTTCTGTTCTTCTCAAACGCTCTTTTTCAAGCGAACGCATCATAAACCGGCGTACCATTTCGCCGCGCAAAACATCCGCCATCGCTACATTCTCAACAATATCAGAACCGCATATATCATAATAAGCGCGCGTCAACTCAACATCACTTGCACCGGAAATCCAACGCGCACGCTCATCTGCTGCATATCCAACCATATAATCATCTCCTTACTCTTTTCTTGTATTTGCGCTTCAAATGCGTAAGCGTGGATATATCCGACGTCTCACCGCTGGCATGGTTCAAGATCTCTTCGTTCGTCAGCATCTCACCGGCGGCAACAGATTCTACAATTTTTTCTACACGTTCGTTAGTATCATACGAGTTGTAAACCTTGTCTGTTGCGAAGAAACACCGCACGCCATGCGACTTGATGAGATCAGTATTATAGTTCGCTTTTTCCATATCTTTAGCGTAAAAAATCCTATTGACAACAAACCGCCAAGTTTTGGAGCAGACTATACACTCCGCAGATACTTTCCGAAGTGTTGCATCAAACAAGCTCCAATCCTGTACGCTTCCAAGTATGCCTATCTTACTTTTCCGTTGTTGTAGTATCGCTTCCAACAGATCGGTCGGCAAATTACTCTTCCAGTTCCTGTTATTAAACTGACTTCCCAATTCATCGATAACAAACAACTGTATTTGCGTGTCGTTGTTTTCAGTCCGCGCATTTATCAACTGCTCATAAGACACAAGCGGCACATATGGCACACCGCGAAGTTCCACATTGCTATAAATTTTAATCTTCTGCGGCACAAACTTCTGGTCGCTCTCCGACCAAACAAGCGCGCCATTGTACCGCCGATATACCGCCAAGACATAATCAACGATAGATAATGTCTTGCCAGAGCCAAACGGCTGTTTTTCGTCAGCAACATAAATCTGCATACGACCATAACCGCGGTATTCGTTGTACTTCTTGAATTTAAAATACTTGTATGTATCTATCACTGCGTTATAGAATACGAGTGGTAGATGAAAACACGTATAGCGCACCTGCGGCAACAATATAAATGCAAAAATAAAACCTATGATAAATAACCATTTAAGCATACGACACCCCCTATTTCATTCTA
>CAVKUW010000006.1:0-107002 GCA_963659815.1 Butyricicoccaceae bacterium | reverse complement strand
ACACCAACCCCAGATCCAACCCCGAGTCAGCCGGTTACACCAGCTGTAACCGTGCGGTATACAACCCATGTGCAGACATTTGGCTGGCAGGGAAATGAGAATGATGCAAAGACATGGTGCACAAATGGTTCGATGGCTGGAACCATCGGAAAAGCAAAGCGCCTGGAAGGTATCAAGATTCGTGTGACAGGCAATGATAATCTGGGAATCCAGTATACCACACATTGTCAGAGCTATGGCTGGCTGCCGTGGTCTGCCAATGGCGAGATGAACGGAACAGAGGGCGAGGCAAAACGTCTCGAAGCAATCAAGATTCAGCTGACAGGCTCGGATGCCGGTAAATACGATGTATATTATCGCGTGCATGCGCAAAGCTACGGCTGGCTCGGTTGGGCGAAGAATGGCGCACCGGCAGGAACAGCTGGTTACGCGAAACGTCTGGAGGGAATCCGGATCGTAGTTGTAAAGAAAGGTGAGTCCTTCAATACGAGAATGGGAAATATCAATTCCGCATATGCGCTTGGCTATTATGCGAAGGCGGGTACGTCCCCAGTTGTAAATGCAAAGAATACATCCAATGCTGATCCGCAGATTGCAGGTGAAGCACAGACAAACGTGACCTATCGTACCCATGTGCAGAGCTACGGCTGGCAGGCATGGAAGTACAATGGACAGATGAGCGGTACAAGTGGTCAGGCAAAGCGGCTGGAGGGTATCAATATCCGTCTTTCTAACCAGCAGTACAGTGGAGATATCGTGTATACGACCCATGTACAGAGCTATGGCTGGCAGGGAAATGAGAACAATCAGTCAACGTGGCGGAAGAATGGCGCCATGAGCGGTACAAGTGGAGAGGCAAAACGTCTCGAAGCAATCCGAATCAATTTGACCGGTGAAATGGCAAAGCATTACGACATTTATTATCGTGTGCATGCGCAGTCATTTGGCTGGCTTGATTGGGCGAAGAATGGAGCACCATCCGGTACAGCTGGTTATGCAAAGCGTCTGGAAGGCATTCAGATCATTTTAGTTCCAAAGGGACAGGCGGCACCGGCGAAAAATTACGGTGGTATTACTTCGGTTCGCGCATCGTATATTGCAAAATAAACATACATAAGATCCCCTCAGCATACATTTTACTGAGGGGATTTTTTCGTTGGAGGAGCAATGGATAGCTTGTATGGTTCGGCATGTGGCGCCTATATATATGATGAAGATGTGCTTGATTTCCTTGTGAAATACGACAACAATCTGGCGGGGGAGATGCAGATCCTACAGCCGGACTGCAGAACAGTCATTAACAGTCAGTTTCTTGTGGCGTATCGCAGTGTCTATGATGCGTCTGGCGCAGCGATTTCGACAGATACACTGTTTCGGTTAGGCTATGACCGGATACCGAAATGCTTTGGCTTGATGGATACATCGGCATTGCAGGGGATTGGTATTGGCGCAGTTCAGACGGTGCCAGGACTTTCTTTGTCAGGAAAGGATGTGTTGGTTGGATTTGTCGATACGGGGATTGACTTTGCGAATCCTTTGTTCCGCAGAGCAGATGGTACATGCAGGGTGACGGCGATCTGGGATCAGACACAGGCGGCATACGAAGCGGGTGGACCAAATATGTCTGGGCAGAGCGGGGGGGAGATCGATACACGCCCCATCTTTGGATATGGCAGGGAGTATCCGCAGGAGCTGTTGAATCTGGCGATACAGACGGAACAGCCGTATCAGATTGTACCAAGCCGGGATACGGACGGGCACGGTACGTTTCTGGCATCAGTGGCTGCCGGGAACACCTACCTGGATGGAGATGATATATTTTCCGGTGTGGCACCGGAGTCGGATATTATTATGGTGAAATTAAAGCAGGCAAAGCAGCGTCTGCGGGATTTCTTCCTGATTCCAGATGGCGTTCCATGTTATTCGGAGGCGGACATCATACTTGGCGTGAAATACCTGATCAACAAGGCGATGGAGCTGGGAAGACCGCTTGTGATCTGTCTGGGACTGGGGACGAGTCAGGGCGATCACAATGGGAACCTGAATCTGGAGTTTTATCTGGATACAGTTGTGACACTGCCGGGAATCTGCGTGGTCGGAAGTGCTGGAAATGAGCTTGGTGTAGGTGGGCATTTTGCAAGCCTGTCTACGATCAATCTGGGCAATCAGAACGGCATTTCACAACCGCGGACACGGACAGTAAGAAATGAGATGGAGATCTATGTGGAAGATGAGAATCCGGGCTTTTGCACGGAGATCTGGGGGCGTGCGCCTAGTCTGTACCAGATAGCGGTATATTCCCCGACCGGGCAGCGGTTTGACCAGTTATTTCCGAATCGTGACAGCTCTGGGATGATCACATATTTGTATGAGGGGACGACGCTATATGCGGAAAGTGTGGTGGTCGAGAATAATTCGGGTGATCCGTTTATGCTGTTGCGGTTTGAGAAGCCCGCGACCGGTATCTGGCGTATCGAGGTGACGGAGAATTACAGTAGCTTTCCGGCAGGGTACGATGCGTGGCTGCCGCTCCGGCAATTTCTGGTTGGTAATACGCGGTTCTCACGACCAGATCCAGAGGTAATCCTGTGTGCGCCTGCAAACGCGCGAGGAACGATAACCGTAGCAGGCTACAATCATCTGGATAATTCGCTGTATGTGGAATCAAGCCGAGGCTATACCAGAAAAGGGCGGATTCAGCCGGATTTTGCGGCGCCAGCCGTGCGTGTAGCGGGACTGCTTGCGGGAGGCAGCGGAACACGACCGTTGTTTGTACGCCGGAGTGGTACGAGTGTGGGGGCAGCGTTGACCGCAGGGGCAGCGGCACTTTTCCTCGAATGGGGCATTGTGCGTGGCAATTATTATGGGATGAATACCGAAGTGATCCGGCAGATTCTGATCCGCGGTGCCCGGACGGTGGTCGATATTGCATATCCGAACCCTGCATGGGGGTGGGGTGTGTTGGATATTTCGCGTGCTTTTGAGGTTTTGCGTGGCTAGTACAGAACGGGTATTAGGGTCGTTGTATGGATATTATGCTTACACTAGACAAATGGTGAAAAAAAGGGTATCATAAGGAAAATATGTCGTACGATTCAAATTTGAAAAACAGGAGTTGTATAGATTATGATATGTAAACATTGTAAAGCGGAAAATGAAGATGGTGCATTGTTTTGCAGCAACTGTGGAAAACCGTTAGAAGATGAAGAATATGACCGCGAGAAGCTGCGGGGAAATACGAAGCTGTATATCGGAATATCTATCGCACTTATGATATTTCTGGCAAGTGGTCTGGTGTTTGGATTCTTCTATTTCAGTAATAAAGTGCAGAAAGCCAACGACGAGCGAAATACGATCGCTTCAGAGAGCGATGTGGCAGCCAATTATTTCCGGTCACAGATCCGGGAGCAGGAGGATGCAATCACAGAGCTGCAGTCCCAGATTGATCTTCTGAAAGCATCAATCACAGATTATCAGAACAAGGAAGAAGATTATAAGAAGCAGATCACCGCGCTTGAGGATAAGGAAGAAGCGATGGATGGTCTGGCAAGCTTCACGGATGCAGTGCCATCTCAGGGCTATGAGGATATGTTTGTCAGTGATACGTTCCTGAAGTTCACGTCAAACGTGACAGAGGCAACGGAGGAAGGTGCAGAGACAATCGAGGCACAGACGCCGCAGGAAGCTGTGTTACGTGTATGTATCTCTGGTGATATCGAGGTAAGCGTAGAGTCTTCAGATGAGGATGTTGCGAGCTTTGCATGGGATACTTCCCCAGTCGGACCGTCGGTAGCGAGACTGCGCGTGATTTCGGGCAAGAAGGGAACGGCAATCTTAACATTCACGAACAACTTAAACGATGAGCAGATTAAGGTTTACGTCTATGTAGAGTAACAAGAATCGCGCTCCATATAAAATAAAAGAAGCACATTTCAATTTTGAACTGTGCTTCTTTTTGTAGTTATAGTTCTATTATACCGTTGGAGCCTTGTAGTTGTCGGAGATTGTTCCGAACTCCTTGTACTCCTGAATTCTTGACTGGATACGCTCAGACTGATCCAACAGGCTGCTGATAGAAGCGTTGTGGTTCAGGTGATCAATCAGAGTTGCGATATACTTGCTCAGGTCAGCAGACTCATACCAGTCGTGGTTGAAGAGCTCTGGATCCTGATAAGTCAGGTTTGTTGTGATAACCTTCTCGATGGTACCCTCTGCCTTTGCCTGATCGAAGATCTCCAGACCAGCAGTAAACAGACCGAAGGTTGCGAGGCAGTACACACGTCTTGCCTTACGAGCCTTTAACTGACGGGCAACATCCAACATACTCTCACCGGAAGCGATCATATCATCAATGATGATAACATCCTTGCCCTCGACACTGTCACCAAGGAACTCATGTGCAACGATTGGGTTCTTTCCGTTTACGATTGTTGTGTAATCACGTCTCTTATAGAACATACCAACATCGACACCCAAGTGGTTTGCGAAGTAGATCGCACGGTTCATGGCACCTTCATCCGGGCTGATTACCATCATGTGATCGCTGTCCAAAGTCAGATCCGGTGTTGTGCGGAGCAGTGTCTTGATGAACTGATAGGTTGGCATGATATTCTCAAAACCGCTGTAAGGAATCGCGTTCTGGACACGAGGATCGTGAGCATCAAATGTAATGATATTGTCAACGCCAAGTCCGACTAACTCCTGCAATGCGATTGCACAGTCCAGAGACTCACGGCTGCTGCGCTTATGCTGACGGCTCTCATACATGAAAGGCATGATAACTGTGATACGGTTTGCCTTTCCTGCCATCGCAGCGATAACACGCTTCATATCGGAATAATGATCGTCTGGGGACATCATATTTATCTTACCACAGATCTTGTACTCGATGCTATGGTTTACAACATCAACCATGATGTAAACATCAGTACCACGTACGGAATCCTGCAAAGTACCCTTTGCCTCACCGGAACCAAAACGTGGACAGGATGATTTCAGGATATAGGAATCTCTCTCATAGCCTGCGAATGTGATGTTGTCCTTGTGCTCGTTGTGACGTTCTGCTCTCCAGCGTGCAAGGTAGCTATCCACTTTTTCACCGAGGGCTTTGCAGCTCTCCAAAGGGATGATTCCGAGCTTTCCAACCGGAACTGTAATAAGATGACTTGAATCTGGCATGATTTTTTCCTCCATTGTGTGATTACAGCTTAGAACCCTGTATCATTTCTTTTTTTCTTTTTTGATACCTTATGTTTTCACCGTACAGTTGAAGTACAGTGTAACGTTCAATGATGCGGGACATGATACGTTCGGAATACCGCTCCTGCAATTCCTTCATGGAAAGATTGGTCGAGATGACCGTCGATTTTCCGGTAAGTCCCCTCTGGTTGATAACCTCAAAAAGCCTGGAGCATACAAAGGCATTGGTTGTCTCTGTGCCCAGATCATCGATTACCAACAATTCGCTATTATAAATATATTTGTATAATTCTTCAAGTTCTAATTTTTTATTCATCAGATATTGTCCAAAAACCTGTTCAAACAGATCGTTCGCAGACAGATAGAGAACGGTGTGCCCTTCGTCCAGTAACGCTTTTGCAATACAGTTCGTGAGAAAGGTCTTTCCGAGTCCGGTTTCCCCATATAACAACAGATTTCCACGTTCGGTATCCTGTGCCGCAAATGTATTCACGAAACGGCGGACAAGATGCAGCACATTTTTGGCATTGTCATGTGGGCTGACAGACCAGTTCCGGTTCTCCGGAATCGTGTGACTGTAATAGTCCAGATCAAACGTGTCGAAATTCTCGGAGTCTAAAACCTGTGTCATATTGGACTGTCGGTACAATGCGTCCACGATCCGGCGTTCAAAGCACGTACAGACCGTTCCGTCCACATAGGCGAGATCCTTGCAGACCGGACAATCATAGATTGGATCGAGATACGTGGCAGGATAGCCATGCGTCAGAAGCAATTCCTGTATCCGTGCAGAATTGCTGCGATTCTGACTGGAGATCTCCTGCGTGTCAGCCGCCTGTCCAAGTGCTTTTTTCTTTGCGAGTGCGATATAGGAAAGCTTGCTCTCGGATTGCAGCTGTCTAATCTCTGGAATCTTTGCATAGATTTCTTCCTGCCGTTCCTGCAGGCGTCGTTTGTTGCGCAGACGAACCTGCTCGTAATCATGCAGGATATTTTCTTTTTTCAGCAACTCAAAATTCATTGACCGTTTACCTCTTTGTGGAACAGCTTCTCCATCTCATCAAGCTCGGAGCTCATGCTGCTCTGTGTAAAGTTTGTAAATGCATTTCCATTTTTCTTTGTGGTGGCAGAGGCTTTCTGGTTCTTGGCTGTCTCGGCGTGGGCGAGATCTTCCTGCTTGATGCCGGCAAAATCAGTCACCCCTGCGTTATGCCATGCGGTCAGAATCCCATTTACATATTTGATCGTAGGGTTCTGTGTGTGTAAGACTGCACGCTTGCAGGCTTCCTCTACAATATCCTCGCCAAAGCCATAGTCCTTTGTCCATGTCTTAAAGAATTCCTGCTCGATCGTTGTCGGTGCCCCGCGCTTGATGCCAAGCGTCTTGTAGAACACACGGCAGACACCGCTCATAAGGGCGTACTGTTCCTTTGCCTGAGCCTTTGTCTGAATGCCGTCCTGATACCAGCCGATGGCGGTTGCTTCTAAGTAACGGCAGTTTTTCTTCTTCATTGTGGTACAATATTCAATCAGATATTCGAATAAGTCGACACTGAATCCAAGCGTATCATATATGTACATCAATGACTGCGTATCCGACTGTGAGATCGGCTTCTCGAATAAAGTCTCTACTTGATATAATATATCTTCCCAGTCCTGATCGCGCAAGAGTTTATCGATATCTTTCTGCGTAAATTTCGGCTTTTGTGGTGCGGAAAGTTCTATCGCAGGTGTTGTGATCGGTACAATCTTGTTGGAAGGCTTCTCGGAGCGCTCCGCTGTGTCTGCTTTTTCCACATGTGCAGATGTATCATCGGAACGAAGCAGGGAAAATGCATCCGTTTCTGTGGATAACTCCATTTCCGGTGCCTTCAGTGGCAGTACCACAATCCCGGTTGGCTGTCCCTTTCCGTCAAAGGTCAGACGCAGTGCATCCTTGGTTACCCAATACTTGATTGCACGGCAGATATCTTTTTCTGTGAGATTAAAATGATCCGCAATCTCGGCAACCGAGATCTGCTGCTTGCTGTTCAGCAGCCGGATCAGATACAGATACACCTTTACAAACTCCCCGTTTGCATCTGTCATATAATAGTCGATAAAAAAGTTCGAGATGGAAGAATAAGTCTCGCTATTTTCAGTTGAAATCGTAATTGTCCTCATAGTTTTTTGAACCTTCCCTTCATCGCTTCGCTTGGAAGCATTTCAAATTATAGCATGAAGAAAATTAAATTCAAGCGAACATCTTTTCGGTCGGAGCGTTTACGAAAATTGTGGAAAATGTGGATAATGTGGACAACCAGTTACCATAAAAAAAGAGGGTGTGGAATCAAGCCGTTTGCAGACGATTTATGTTACAATTATGTTAACTAAAAATGAAAAGACCTGTTTGGTAATTTTCCCCAAACAGGTCTGTGGATAATGTGGATAACTATTTTTTTAACAGTGTATTTCCGATAGAATCGACATTTCCGGCGCCCATAGTTATCAACAGGTCATTTTTTTTGCAATTTTTTTTCACATACTCGGTGATGCTGTCGAAGTCGCCAAGGTAGATGGCATGACCACCGTTCGCATTGATCTTGTCACAGACATCCTTCGAGGAAACAAGTCCGGTATCCTGTTCTCTTGCGGCGTAAATATCTGCTAAAAGTACGTGATCGCAGGTCGCAAGTGCCTGTCCGAATTCGTCCAGAAGCGCCTTGGTACGGGAGTATGTATGAGGCTGGAAGATGCACCACAGTTCGTTGTGTGGTGTGTTCTTGGCAGCCGCCAGGGTTGCAGCAATCTCGGTTGGGTGATGTGCATAATCGTCGACGATTTTGACACCTTTTTCCGTGATTCCCTTGTGCTCGAAACGGCGGTGTGCACTGGAACAGCGTGCCAGACCGGCAATCGTGTATTTGCGGTCGATGCCGAGGAAATCTGCGACTGCGATAACAGACAGGGAATTCATGACATTGTGGATACCGGTTGCATGCAGTTTGATCTGATCCTGCTTCTCGCCCTTGACAACGAGTGTGTAAGTTGGGTGACCTTCTTCGTCGAAGGTAATATCCGTTGCACTGTAATCATTTCCTGCATTCATACCGAAGGTAATGATATTGCAGTGCAGATCTTTTGTTACATGTTCGTAATATTTCATATCGCCATTCACAACGAGCAGACCGCCGTCTGGCAGGATCTCTGCGAATGTCTTGAAGGAATCTGCGATCTCCTCAATGCCGCTGAAGAAATCAAGATGATCCGCGTCCACATTCAGGATGATACTGATATATGGATGGAATGCGTGATAGCTGTTTGTGTATTCACATGCCTCTGTAACGAAATACTCCGAGTGTCCCACGCGGATATTGCCGCCGATCGCATCCAACATACCACCGATGGAAATAGTCGGGTCGGTCTGTGCCTCCAGCAATACATAGGAGAGCATGGAGGTCGTTGTTGTCTTGCCGTGCGTTCCGCTGACTGCAACGCCGTATTTGTAGTTCAGCATGATCTGACCGAGGAGCTGTGCCCGTGTCAGCATCGGAATATTTCTGCGCTTGACTTCTACAAATTCCGGATTGTCTGCATGAATGGCTGCGGTATATACGACGAGATCAATATCATCGGAGATATTTTTTGCTTTCTGTCCTATGAAAATGCGGGCACCCAGATTCTTCAGGATCTCTGTGATCTCAGATTCCTTCATATCGGAACCGGATACGGTAAAGCCCTCCTGCAACAAAATCTCGGCAAGTCCGCTCATGCTGATACCGCCGATACCCATGAAATACACATGGATCGGTTTTTCAAAATCTACTTTATACATGGTAATAATCTGCCTTCCTTAATCTCTGTTTGTGATGTATTGGATCGCATGCGTGTCATGCGAAGCCATATTTATTCCATATTATAGCACGATTGATTGACATTACAACAAATTTACGAAATTTATATGCAATGCCGATTGACTTCATGCGGCATTTATGACATTATATATTTTAGTAGTTTTTTATTAAAATTACGACCTATAAGAGAGGATTTATATTAGGAGGAACAGCATGAAAGTATGTGAAATGTGTGGAGCACAGAATGATGATGTCTTCACAAAATGCTCAGTTTGTGGCGCAGATCTGCCATCTATGAACAGCCAGGATGGCGATGATGAGAAGACCGTTCTGATCGATCCGGATCAGGCACCGGAACAGCCGTCAGGTCTGTCATTAAAGACAGATACAAGTACATATGGACAGGCAGATGCAGGACAGACAAACCCACAGCCAGCAACACCACAGTTTGGCGGCATGGGACAGCCACAGATGAATGGTATGGGACAGCCACAGATGAATGGTATGGGACAGCCACAGATGAACGGCATGGGACAGCCGGGCATGAACGGAATGCCACAGCAGGGTATGCCACAGCAGGGTATGCCGGGACAGGCACCATATGGACAGCCAGGATTTGGCGGTCCGATACCAGCGCAACCGGCAAAGCCAAAGAAAGGTCTGATTATTGGTATTATTGCAGC
Source organism: Butyricicoccaceae bacterium (assembly GCA_963659815.1). Taxonomy (GTDB): domain Bacteria; phylum Bacillota; class Clostridia; order Lachnospirales; family Lachnospiraceae; genus Coprococcus_C. The sequence continues at coordinate 97,287 of CAVKUW010000006.1, read as the reverse complement.
AGCCGTTGTTGTATTGGCAGTTGCATTTGTTCTGATCTTTAAGGGCGGATTCAGAGCAAAGGGAGGTGCATCTTCCCCGGAGGCAGTTGCGCAGCAGTTTATCGAGGCAATGAATGATCAGGATGCAGATAAGATGGCAGCACTTTGCCCACCATTCCTTGATCCAGGACAGGAAGATATTGAGGATATGCTTGATTCTTACTCTGGATATGAGGTAACCTTCAAGTACGAGGGCGTTGAGAGCAAAGAGATGTATGACAGCGATGATCTGGATGATCTTGAAGAGGATATCAGTGATTATGCAGACAAAACAATCAAGCTGCAGGACGCTTGTGATCTGGAGTTCTCCTTCAACGTAGCAGTGACAATGAGTGGCGAGACTTACGATCAGTCAAGCACATATCCAATCACATGTATCAAGTACAAGGGAAACTGGTATCTCTATGAGTAAGAAGACACAGACGATTCTGACAATCTGTGTAGATATAAGTATGCTGGCAGTCATTGTGACTGCCAGCTATTTGTTACTCACAGGGAAATTGCAGGGGAACTGGATTCATGTAGCGCAGATCGCAATTATCGTCGCGATTCCGGCACTCTTCTTTGTAAGCTTCTTGAATTTCGGTATACAGAAATACGAGAAGATGCGCCCGGAGGATGCGTGGGAAGATGAGAACGATGAAACAGAAGAACAGGATGAAAATAAAAATGCACCGCAATCATAATGACTGCGATGCATTTTTTATTGCTGATCAAATGTAATGCTGTCTGCCCATTGTAACATAGACTTTTCTAAAGAGTCGTACGAACGGTGCTTGCACACAAATTCACAGATCCAGTAATTGTTCCCTTCCTTCAGCATGCAGTGCAGATAGGTGTATTTAGCACCGGATACAGTCTGTGTATTGCTGAAATAATAGTAATTGTTCCGCTGTACCAGCTTGTCGGTGGAAATACCGTTCAGGCTGCAGATTTCCTTTGCATAATCCTTCAGTCCTGCGATTTCGTATCCCTGATATTCGAGGTCGGAGGCATTTTCTGTTTTTACAGAAAATGATACATCGTCGCTTACAAAGTAGGCATCAAAACCGGTCATCTTGCTTTCTTTGAAATTATCGGTCAGGGTAATCGTCATTGTGCCAACAGTGAAGTTTTTCGGATTGCCGCTGCATCCACATAGGAGACAGGCGGTAAGTACGATCAGGCACAGCCCTAAAGTTATTTTTTTTGATTTCGAACGCATAGCTAAACTCCTTTCCTGGTTGCCGTCGTTTTGGTGATGCTGTCTGGAGAGTCCTTCCTGTATAAATGCATCGATGTTACGTTCGGTTGATTTTAAAATGGCTGCAAGCCGTTCCTGTTCGGCGGCTTTTTCTTTTGCAGCTTCGATTTCGCGTTGCTCTTTTTCTTCTGGCCACTCGCCGTTATGGATGAGTTTATAGACCGGCTTATATACAATACACCACCATTTGTAGACGGTTCGTTTTGCCCGGAATAGAAAGTTATCGTACATGTAAGCCTCCTATATATTTTGCGTAAAAATGTATAACGCTATCACTATAATAGCATGATTTTATCTGGAATAAAAGTTAAAAATTTGTTAGTTTTCTAATACAAAAATACTTTTGAAATATGGTTGTAAATCTTGACATAAGCGATTATACTAGGGATGTATGTCAAAATGGGAGAAGATTTGGCAAATAAATATAAAACGAGGTAATAAGTGATGAGAAAGACAAAGATTGTTTGTACACTGGGACCTGCAACGGATAACGAGGATGTGCTGCGGAAGCTTATGCTTGCCGGAATGAATGTGGCAAGACTGAATTTTTCACATGGTACACACGAAGAACAAAAGAGACGTATGGACATGGTCAAAAAGCTGCGTGCGGAGCTTGGACTTCCGGTCGCAATTTTGCTCGACACAAAAGGACCTGAGATTCGTACCCGCGATTTCGAGGGTGGAAAGGCAGAGCTAAAGGCAGGTGATTTCTTCACACTGACAACGAGAAATCTCATCGGTGACAGCACCATTGCCTCTATCACATACAAGGATTTGTATAAGGATGTACAGATTGGTACACATATCCTGATTGACGACGGACTGATCGAGCTTCAGGTAACATCCGTCAGTGGAGAGGATATCTTATGTACCGTTATTACCGGTGGCCCGGTTTCTAACCACAAGGGCATCAATGTGCCGGATGTGCATCTGAATATGCCGTACTTAAGCGAAGTAGATCAGAGCGATATCCTGTTTGGTATTGAGCAGGATGTAGATTTTGTAGCGGCTTCCTTTGTTCGTTCAGCCAAGGATGTATTGGAGATCCGTGAGTTGTTAAATGCGAACGGTGGAAATAATATCAATATCATTTCCAAGATCGAGAATTCCGAAGGTGTTAACCACATCGACGACATCATCTATGTATCAGATGGTATCATGGTTGCCCGTGGTGATATGGGTGTCGAGATTCCTTGTGAGGAAGTTCCGGTTATCCAGAAGATGATCATCAATAAGGTATATATGGCTGGTAAGCAGGTTATCACAGCGACACAGATGCTGGATTCCATGATCAAGAATCCACGTCCGACACGTGCAGAGACAACAGATGTTGCCAATGCGATCTATGATGGTACAAGTGCAGTCATGCTGTCTGGCGAGAGTGCTGCCGGTAAATATCCGGTAGAGGCAGTAGAGATGATGGCAAAGATTGCAGAGCGTGCAGAGGCAGCCATTGATTATAAGAAGAACTTCTATCACTATGAGCGTGCAGCAAATCAGAACGTGACAGATGCTGTTTGCCATGCGGCTTGCACAACAGCCATTGATTTAAATGCAGCAGCCGTTATCATCGTGACAAAGTCTGGTGTATCTGCAAGAAATATTTCGAAGTACAGACCAAGCTGTAATATTATCGCAGGTACAACAAGTGATAAGGCATATCGCCAGCTCAATATGTCATGGGGCGTAACTCCGGTACATCTCGAAGAGCAAAACGAAGTATTTACACTGTTTGATCATGCAGTTGAGGCAGGTAAGAAGCAGGGACTGTTACAGCCGGGCGACAAGGTTGTTATCGGCGCAGGTGTACCACTTGGTATCTCTGGTAATACAAATATGTTGAAGGTTCAGGTCGTAGAGTAAGAGAGGGTTTATGAAAACACTGGTGATAATTCCAGCCTACAATGAGGCACCGAATATTGTGCATACGGTAGAAAGTTTAAAAGCAGCATGCCCGGATGTGGATTATGTTGTTGTAAACGATTGTTCTGGTGATGATACGGCAAAAATTTGTGAAGAGCATGGATACACGTATTTGAATCTCCCAATCAATCTGGGAATTGGCGGAGGTATGCAGACTGGATATCGGTATGCAGCAGAAAATGGATATGATATTGCAATTCAGATGGATGGAGATGGACAGCACAATGCGGAATATATTCCTGATTTGATTGCCCCGATCGAAAAAGGGGAGGCGGATCTGGTTATTGGATCACGTTTTATCAATAAAGAGGGATTTCAGACATCTGGCATGCGCCGCGCGGGTATCAATATTCTGAATACAGTTCTCCGGTTGTGCGGACATGTGCGGGTAACAGATGCAACAAGTGGATTTCGCGCAGCGTCCAGGGGAGTTATTACGTTTTTTGCACATAATTATGCACAGGATTATCCAGAACCGGAATCAATCATTGCTGTGAATGCAAGTGGATTTAAGGTAAAGGAGGTTCCTGTGATCATGAATGAACGAACCGCGGGTGTGTCTTCGATCAGCCCGTGGAAGTCGGTATATTATATGATAAAGGTAACTCTGGCAATTGTGATTTACCGGATTGCAGGAAAAAAGTGGAGGTAAACAGATGATGACAACTATATTTCGTATAATTTTGTTGATCGGTGTGCTGTTATATCTCGCGATTATACTGGTGTTGATGAGAAAGGGAAGGATGAGTCTGAAATACTCCCTGATCTGGTTCCTGTCCGGTGTAATTTTGCTGATTTGTGCGGTATTTCCCCAGATTATTCGATTCTTTACACAGTTGATGGGTGTGTATTCTGAAGCAAATGCAGTATTTTTTATCGGTGTATGTTTTCTGATTTTGATTGTGTTATCGTTGACGTCCATTGCGTCCGGACAATCAGAGCGAATTCGGACATTAGTGCAGACACAGGCAATTTTGGAAAAACGTGTGCGGGAATTGGAAAAGAAAATGGAGCAGATGGAGCATGAAACAGAAAAATAATTTTACGGCAAAGGATCATACATTTGTGATCTGCGCATACAAGGAAAGCAAATATCTGAAAAATTGTATCCGCTCCCTGGAGAACCAGACAGTGAAAAGCCAGATTCTTATTGCAACATCAACAGGGAATGCATATATTCGTGGCTTGGCAGAACAATACCATATTTCTTTATATGAAAATGATGCACCATCCGGGATTGCGACAGATTGGAATTTTGCATATCGTCAGGCATATACAAAATTAGTAACGATTGCACATCAGGATGATATTTATAATCCAAATTATCTGGAAGAGATGTTAGACGCGTTGAATCATGCAAACGATCCGATTCTTGCACATTCGGCATATTATGAGATTCGGGATGGAAAACCGGTGTATAAAAACCGATTGTTGACAATTAAGAAGCTGTTGCTGCTTCCATTTACAACAAGGAAAACATGGAATAGTATATTCCTGCGTCGACGGTCTCTGTCGTTTGGATGCGGAATATGTTGTCCGTCCGTTACATATGTGAAGGCAAGGCTGCCAGAAGAACCTTTTGCGGTTGGCTGTAAGGCAGATCTGGATTGGGAAGCGTGGGAAAGATATTCTAAGCTGCCGGGAGCTTTCTGCTATGTAAAGAAGCCGATTATGGGACATCGTGTGCATGAGGAATCAGAAACCTCGCATGTGATTGGAGAAAACAATGGGCGAAGTCCAGAGGATTATGCTATGTACCGGAAATTCTGGCCGGAATGGATGGCAAAATTATTGATGCATTTCTATCAAAAGGGACAGGATAGTAACCAGTTATAGGAAATTGTAAAAATTACTTGCTATCTGAGACAAAAAGGGGTACAATGTCAACAGTGATAATAATTATCAATAAAGAATGATATTATCAGTACTGAATGAAGAGTAAGGAGGATATTACCATGGCATTTCAGATCAACGATGGATGTGTTATGTGTGGAGCATGCGCAGGCGCTTGTCCTGTAGGCGCAATCTCAGAAGGCGATGGCAAGTACGAAATCGACGCTTCTGTATGTATCTCATGTGGAGCATGTGCAGGAACTTGCCCAACAGGTGTTATCTCTGAGGAGTAATCATTGAATTGATTACATATAGAAAAGAGTCTTGGTTGTCAATCAAGACTCTTTTTCTTATGTCTTGATATTACAATATGGAAATTATTTTATGTGACTGATATCACCTTCCTTTGTTGCGCGCATATCATATCCGTATAGATATAAGAAGCTTCTGTGATAGTTTTTATATTCCTTCGTATGATATGACACATCTGTAAATATAATTGGAATAAAGCTACAGGAAATACCTGTAAAGAAATAAGAATTGTAAATAACTATGCAAGATTTACCATACTATATTATTGGGAAAATTGCAAGTCTCTGGAATCGAATTTCCAGCAATATTTTGTGAAAATATTGAGAAATCGCTTTACATGTGGGAGTTTTGTGATAAACTAAGTAATACAAAAAATAATGTTTTTGCAAACACTTGCGAAGGAGTTGACGAGTATGAAGCTAGAACGATTAAGCGAGAATCAGATACGTTGCACACTTTATAAGTCAGACTTGGCAGATAAGGAACTTCATTTAACGGAATTAGCATATGGAACAGACAAAGCAAAAGAGCTGTTTCGGGAACTGATGCAGCAGGCATCCAGCGAATTAGGATTTGAAGTGGATAATGTTCCGCTTATGATAGAAGCAATACCTGTATCGCCAGAGTGTTTGATTCTGGTTATTACAAAAGTAGATGACCCGGAGGAACTGGATACAAGATTCTCCAGATTTACACGTTCATCGGATGTGGATGATTCCTATGAGAACGATGAGGAGGATGAAGATTCGGATGGTGGTCTTGGATTGGCAGATGAAGCCGATGGCGAGTCCATTGTCGAGGACAATCCGGTCAATGGACTGCTGAAAGCAATCGGTGGATTGGCAGAGGACTTAAGTGGTCTGATGAGTGGCAAGGGCGTGAAACCGGCGCAGACAAATCCATCTGCATCGGATCGTCGAACAGAGATTCCACAGGCAGTGGAACAGCCAGAGATCTTCCGTATCTATGCATTTAAGAATCTGGATCAGGTTATCTTATCTGCAAAGCTTGTGAAGGATATTTACGACAGTGAGAATTCTTTGTATAAGAATCCGCGTGACAGCCGTTTTTATCTGTATATGACAAAGGATAAGAACACGGATAATGAGTTTGTGAAGACTTGTAACCTGCTTGGTGAATATAGTAACCGGGTACGTGCAACGTATGCTACACCAAGTCACATGCGTGAGCATTATAAGCTGATTATCGATGCGAATGCATTGCAGACACTTGCGAAGCTGTAAAGAATAGTAGAATTGAATATCAAAAAAAGAGCATCGGCGTTATGAACGCCGATGCTCTTTTTTTAGTTCAATGTCTTCTTTACGGCTGCAACAACTGCATCCTTTGTGATGCCGAAGTGCTCGAAGAGCTGGTTGCCAGGTGCAGAAGCACCGAATGACTTCATTCCAACGAACTCGCCGTTGATACCGATGTATTTGCCCCATCCGAACTCGGAGAGTGCTTCAACACCAACTCTGGCTGTTACGTTCTTTGGAAGAATGGCATCCTTATATTCATCTGGCTGATCCTCAAACAGATCCATACATGGCATGCTGACTACACGTACATCAATGTTCTCGGCTGCAAGCTCTTTCTTTGCCTCGACAGCAAGTGAAACCTCAGAACCAGTTGCGATGATGATAGCATCTGGTGTATCCTTCACAGAATCCTCTAAGATGTAGCCACCTTTTAATGCTTCCTGACTGCTGCCATCTAACTGTGGCAGATTCTGTCTGGAGAGAACCAGAGCAGTAGGTGCATCCTTCTTATTTGTTGCGAAGTACCATGCGGCTGCACACTCGGTTGCATCTGCTGGACGATATACATAGAAGTTTGGCATAGCACGGAGCATAGCAAGCTGCTCGATTGGCTCGTGTGTTGGGCCATCTTCGCCGACACCGATACTGTCGTGTGTCAATACATAAGTAAGAGGAACACCCATCAGTGCGGAAAGTCTTGCCATTGGCTTTACATAATCGCTGAATACGAAGAACGTAGAGACGAATGGACGTAAACCACCGTGCAGGGCGATACCATTTCCGATTGCTGCCATCGCAATTTCACGGATACCGAAGTGAATGTTCTTGCCGAGCGGATTTTCCTTGGAGAAATCACCGGCATCCTTCATGTTTGTCTTGGTAGATGGAGCAAGGTCTGCGGCACCACCAAACATATTTGGAACAACATTGTTGATAATATTCAAAAGCTTTCCGGATACATTTCTGGTTGCTTCCGGCTTGTCGAAGGAATTCCAGAACTCGTCTAAGTCATACAGACATTTTGCATTGTCTGTGTCGTGGTAGGTATCCCACAATTCCTTCATTTCTGGATGTGTCTTGCAGTAGTCTGCGAATAATGCATTCCATGCATCCTCGACCGTTGCCTTCTCTTCAGCAAGCTTGGTGAAATGATCGTAGACATTCTGATCTAATACGAAAGGACCGTTGTCTGCGATACCAAGGTTTGCACGAAGTGCTGCAACATTCTCGACACCGAGAGGTTCGCCATGTGCACTTGCCTTTCCTTCTTTTGCAGGACAGCCAGCACCGATCTTTGTCTTGATCTCGATCATGGAAGGTCTGCCTTTTTCTGCCTTGGCTGCTTCGATTGCCTTGCCGATAGCATCTAAGTCATTTCCATCCTCAACAAGCTGGGTATGGAAACCGAAGGATTCAAAACGCTGTCTTACATTCTCACGGAATGCGATGTTTGTATCACCTTCGATTGAAATATTGTTGGAATCATATAATACGATCAGCTTCTCCAGACCAAGTGTGCCTGCGAGTGAGAATGCTTCGTAGCTGATACCCTCCATCATACAGCCATCGCCACCAAGTACATAAGTATAGTGGTCAACAACTGGGAAGTTCTCCTTGTTAAAGGTTGCGGCAAGATGCTTTTCTGCCATTGCCATACCAACTGCCATTGCCATACCGGCGCCGAGTGGACCGGTTGTGGCTTCTACGCCAACCGTGTGACCATATTCCGGATGTCCAGGCGTCTTGGAACCAAGCTGACGGAAGTTTTTCATATCCTCAATTGTAATACCGTACCCAAAGAAGTGAAGCAGGGAATATAACAGGGCGGAGCCATGTCCACCGGACAGAATGAAACGGTCGCGGTTTTCCCATTTTGGATCCTTCGGGTTGTGGTTCATGTGGTTTGCCCACAGCTCATATGCCATTGGAGCAGAACCAAGTGGAAGTCCCGGATGACCGGAATTTGCCTTCTGGATAGCGTCTGCAGCAAGCACACGAATGGAATTTACGGATTTTGTGTCAATTGCACTACTCATGTTCAATGCTCTCCTCTAAATTGATTAATTTCTGTTCGCGCGTGCTAAGATCTTCATGATACGCAGGAACAGGTTTACAATGTCCAAATACAGCTCGGAAGCGGAATCAATCGCGTTATCTGCTGTTTTCTCAATCGCATTTGCCTTTGCCCAGTCATAGCCGATATACAGACAGAAGATTGCGACAACGATGTAATCAATGATTCCAAGGCTTGCACCGACTAAAAGCATGATTACTTCAACCACGACGGTTATAAGTAAAGTGATTCCAAGTGTTCTTCCCACGCTTAAAAAGAAATTTGGGTAGATGGAAGAAATAATCATCATCACAAGTGTTACGGCAGCTGTAATACCGAATGCTGTTGCGACAATTGAGGTGTATCCGATGGCACTATATAGGGTTACGGATACAGCGATAACCATACCGATTGGAACAACCATCAGATTGTAGCCGATGAAGCTGACAACCGGATTGTCGGATTTGCGAACCATAAATGTACCAGCGATGGCGAGAATGAAGTAACCGATATAAAAAGCAACTGGATTCGTTAATACAAAGCTGACAATGGAATCACCGAAGACGGCAGTCATGATCGCGTTGATAATGAAGCCGTACAGCAGCACGCCGCCGATGATCAGATTGTACATCTCACTGGAAATGATCTTTGCGGATGAGCCATAGCCGGTATTGTAGCCGTTGTTATAACCATTGTTGTAATCATATCCTGCATTGTTGTACTGATACTGGTTATTGTATTGATAGTTATACTGGTTGTTATCCTGATAATTGTACTGGTTATTGTAATTATTATAACCATTATTATAGCCGTTGTTATAATCATTGTTGTAGGACATAAGATTACCTCCTTTTAAAATATGCTGCGGCAGGCGGTTTCCCACTTGCCGCGCATGTTATTTATGCATTTGCTTCTTTCTTAGCAAGGTATGCGTTGATGTCAGCGATGACTTCGTCACAATTCATGCCATGAACCATGCATGCTTCTTCAAGGCTTTCCATAGCTGCGGAAGGACATCCGACACAATGCATGCCAGCTGCCATAAGGATAGCGGCGTTGCCTGGATCAACCTCGATAATCTCGTGAATTAACATAGATTTATCAATCTGTTTTGCCATAATATAAGACCTCCTTATTCTTCTGCTTCGCTCTTTTCGCAAAACACAACTAAGTATAACATATAATAAAGAAAAAATCTATGGTAAAATCCTTCTAATAATGGTATAGTATAAATAGCTATGCGAAGGAAAAGGTAGGACAAATGAACGGAATTTTTCTGACGATGGAGGGACCGGATGGTTCCGGCAAGACAACGCAGATTTTGAAATTAAAAGAGCATCTGATGCAGCACGGCTACGAGGAAGTTGTCGTGACGAGAGAACCGGGTGGAACGGTGATTAGTGAAGCAATCCGCGGGATTCTTCTGAACCGGGAATATGCGGAAATGGATGACCACACGGAGGCATTGCTTTATGCAGCGGCACGCGCACAGCTTGTGGTACAGGTAATCAAGCCGGCATTGGACGCAGGAAGAGCGGTAATCAGTGACCGGTTTGTGGATTCTTCTGCTGTCTATCAGGGGATGGCACGCGGACTGGGCGTCGAGAAGATCTATGAGTTAAATGGATTCGCGATGCAGGGAATCTGGCCGGATCTGACGATTCATCTGGATCTGCCGGCGGAAGTTGGGCTTGCCCGTGCAAAATCCCGCGCAGAGCTGGACCGGATGGAAGCGCAATCCACCGCCTTTCATGAGAAGGTGGCACAGGGCTACCGTGATCTGGCGGCACTTGCCCCGGAACGCATCGTGACGATTGATGCGACACAGGACATCGACACAATCCACGCGGCAATCGTGGACAAAGTAGAGAAACTGCTTGCCACAAGGTAAGTTGGAACGAGGATACTGAAGGGAGGAGAGTAAGTGGACAACAATGTGAAGATCAGCCAATTACAGCAGTTGACGCAGATGGAAGCCCCCAAAAGCCAGAAGGCGACGGACGAAGAGTTCAAGTTTACTCTCATCCGCAACATAGATAAAGCCGATCTGAAGGAAAAACTGACCGGACTGATGAAGGATATCGAGGAGCAGGGCGAGAAGATTGCCAAGCACATGGATATCAAGGATATGAAGAAATACCGCACCTCTATCAAGGAATTCATGAATGAGGTTGCGGCAAATGCACATGAGTTTTCAAGAGAAAATTTTCTGGATCGTCGAGGCAGACACAGGGTGTACGGTATTATCCGGCAGGTGGATAAAAACCTTGACGATCTGGCGCAGGAGCTGATGAAAGAGGAGAAAGATCATCTCGCGATCCTTGACAAGATTGACGATATCCGCGGATTGCTGATCGATATATCAACATAAACGAATAAAAAGAAAGTGAGGGAACGCTATGGGATTTAAAGGAATAGTGGGCCACGAGGACATAATTGCACATTTTAAGAGCAGCATCGAAGCTGGAAATGTTGCGCATGCGTATATTATAAGCGGAGATGCCGGCAGCGGTAAAAAAGCACTTGCCTATGCATTTGCAGAGACACTGGAGTGTGAGGCAGGCGGTACAGAAGCCTGCGGAACCTGTCAGTCCTGTCTGCAGGTTTCGACCGGAAATTATCCGGATATCATAATGGTAACGCATGAGAAGCCGAATCTGATTTCGGTTGATGAGGTCCGTGACCAGCTCATAAATACAATTGACATCAAGCCGTATAAAGGAAAGTACAAGATTTACATTATCCCGGATGCGGAGCTTTTGAACGTACAGGCACAAAATGCCATGTTGAAGACGATTGAGGAGCCACCGGCGTATGCGGTGATCCTGTTGCTTACGACAAATCTTGACAAGCTGTTGGAGACGGTGAAATCCCGTTGCCTGAAGCTGCAGACGAAGCCAATTCGTGAGCGCGATGTGCTGGCATATCTGACGAATGTAATGGGTCTGACGAAGGAAAAGGCATATTTCTGTCTGGATTTTGCACAGGGAAATCTCGGAAAGGCAATCAAGCTTGCAGGCAATGATGAGTATGCGGCAATCGTGGATTCGGTCGTTGGCGTGCTGGCGCATATCGACGAGATGGATGTGGAGACGCTTGGAAAAGCGGTCAAGGATATCGAGCAGTTTAAGCTGTCTATGAATGATTACATGGATTTGATGATGATGTGGTACCGGGATGCCATGATGCTGAAGGTAACCGGAAATGTCGATAAAATCCTGTTTAAAAACGAGTTTTCTACCTTGAAGAAGCAGGCTGGAAAACTGACATTTAAGAGCATCGAGGACAAGATCAATGCAATCGCAAAGGCGGAGCAGAGACTGCTTGCCAATGCGAATTTTGAAGTGACAATCGAACTGTTGCTTCTGACTTTAAAAGAGGAGGCATCGGCTGAAGAATGAAAGAAGTAATCGGAGTTCGTTTCCGTGAGAACGGAAAGATATATTTTTTCAATCCGCTTAATTACAAAATTGATCTGGGCAGATATGTCATTGTGGAGACGCAGCATGGCGTAGAGTTTGGAAAGGTTGTGCTTGGACGCAGAGAAGTGGATGAGACGAAGCTGCAGGGCGAGTTGAAGCCGATCATCCGGATCGCAACGGAAGCGGATGAGAAGAAGCATGCCGAGAATCTGGAGAAGAATAAAAAGGCGATGGTCATCTGCAAGGAGAAGATCGAAAAGCGCGGTCTGGAGATGAAGCTGATCGGAGCCGAGTATTCGTTTGATAACAGCAAGGTATTGTTTTATTTTACGGCGGATGGCAGAGTGGACTTCCGTGAGCTGGTCAAGGATCTGGCAGCGGTGTTCAAGACACGTATCGAGCTGCGTCAGGTAGGTGTGCGTGACGAGACAAAGATTCTCGGCGGCATCGGTATCTGTGGCAGACGGCTTTGCTGTAATGCGCATCTGTCAGAGTTTGGGCCAGTTTCCATCAAGATGGCAAAGGAACAGAATCTGTCGTTGAATCCGGGGAAGATCTCCGGTGTGTGCGGCAGACTGATGTGCTGTCTGGCGCATGAGCAGGAGACGTATGAATATTTGAACAAGAAGCTGCCAAATGTCGGTGATGTAGTCCGCACATTTGACGGTAAGACGGGTGAGGTGACGGCAGTCAGTGTCCTGCGTCAGAAGGTAAAGCTGAAGGTGGCACAGGAAGATGATACAATTGAAATAGAAGAGTACAAGGTCGATGAGCTTCGCTTTAAGCCGAAGAAAAAAGGCGGACAAAAGGGCGGCGGTCATGGCAAGAAGGGTGGCAATGATGGCTCGTCCGAGAAAGAGTTGAAGGAACTGGAGAATCTGGAACGCAAGGAAGGAAAGTCAAAGCTCGATGAGGACTAATGACGAGAAAGAGAAGTGGCTGAAACCGGGCGAGCGGATCGACGATCTGCAATGCCGCGGCTATGACATCATTCAGAATAAGGACGTGTTTTGTTTTGGCATGGATGCGGTGCTGCTTGCGGATTTTGCGACAGGCGCGCCGAATGGATCTGTGATCGATCTTGGAACGGGGACGGGAGTCATTCCGATGCTGATGCAGGCGCGTGGCAAGGGCAGACATTTTACCGGACTTGAGGTGCAGGCGTACAGTGCGGATATGGCGAGGCGCAGTGTGCAGATGAACGGACTGGAGACAGAGATCTCTGTTGTGGAAGGCGATATGCGGCAGGTGCGGGAGCTTTTCAAACCGGGGAGCTTTTCTGCGGTTACAAGTAATCCACCCTATATCAAGGGGAATCATGGGCTGGAAAATGAGAATTCCCCAAAGAACATTGCGAGGCATGAGATATTGATGGAGCTTTCGGACGTGATAAAGGCAGCGGCGTATCTGCTTTGTGAGGGCGGTACATTTGCGATGGTACATAAACCATTCCGACTGGCAGAGATCATACGTCTGATGTCGGAGTACCGGATCGAGCCGAAGCGTATGTGCCTGGTGCAGCCGTACGCAGACAAGGAACCGAATATGGTTTTGATCGAGGGAAATAAAGGCGGTCGGACGATGCTCAAGGTAGAGCCGGCACTTGTTGTATATAACAGGGACGGTTCGTACACTGGGGATCTGCTGACACGATATGGAGACAGATAAATGGCAGGAACATTGTATTTGATTGCAACGCCAATCGGCAATCTGGAGGATATGACCTACCGGGCGGTGCGGCTGCTTGGCGAGGTGGATCTGATCGCAGCGGAGGATACGAGAAACAGTATTAAGCTGCTCAATCATTTTGATATCAAAACGCCGATGACAAGCTATCATGAACATAATAAATATGAAAAGGCACAGGTGCTTGTTGGGAAACTGCTGGAAGGCATGAATATTGCAGTGATTACGGATGCCGGAACACCGGGTATCTCTGATCCGGGAGAGGAAATCACGAAGCAGTGCTATGAAGCAGGAATTAAAGCCGTTCCAGTGCCGGGGGCATGTGCGGCGGTCAATGCGCTGATCGCATCCGGGCAGGCAACCAGACGATTTGCATTCGAAGCATTTCTGCCGATGGATAAAAAAGAACGGCAGGCAGTACTTGCGGAGCTGGCGCGGGAGACGCGTACGATGGTGGTCTATGAAGCACCACATCGTTTGAAGAAGACATTGCAGGAGCTGCTAGGCGTGCTTGGAAACCGTTCGGTTACGGTCTGCCGGGAAATCACAAAGAAGCATGAGACATTCTGGAAAACGATGTTGCAGGAAGCGAGCGATTTCTATGCGGAGGAAGAGCCGAAGGGCGAGTGCATTTTGGTGATCGAAGGTCTGTCGCGGGAGGCAATCGAGAAGGAAGCACAGCGCAAGTGGGAAACGATGAGCATTGAGGAACATATGCAGATGTATCTTGATCAGGGAATCGACAAAAAAGAAGCGATGAAGCTCGTCGCAAAGGATCGCGGCATCTCGAAACGGGATGTCTATGCGGCAAGTATATAATCCGGGTTACGGATGAAGAAAAACGAGGGTTACAAAGAGAAGGGAAAAAGGGAGGAAACGCAATGAAACAAATGAAGAGAAGAGTTCTTGCATGGCTGATGACAGTCGTACTGCTGTTCAGTGTGGTGACGGTGCTTACGCCGGCGAAGGAGGCAGAGGCTGCTGCGGCAACTGCAGTTTCAACACATGGAAAGCTGGCAGTGAAAGGAACACAACTGGTAGACAAGAACGGACAGCCGTTTCAGATTCATGGTGTGAGTACACATGGACTGCAGTGGTTTGGTCAGTATAATAACAAGGCTGCCTATCAGACGCTGCGCGATGACTGGGGTGCAAATGCGATCCGTCTTGCAATGTATGTTGATGAGGGCGGTTATTACAGTGACCGAAACGGTATGAAGAAAAAGGTGACAGATGGCGTGCAGTATGCGACAGAGCTTGGCATGTATGCGATTATTGACTGGCATCTGTTAAATGTCAATCCGAAGAATTATACGAGCGAGGCGAAGAGCTTCTTCAAGGAGATGGCACAGAAGTATAAGAATTACGACAATGTCATCTATGAGATCTGCAACGAGCCGAGCAACTGTCCTTGGTCGGATATCAAGAGCTATGCAACCGAAGTTATTCAGACGATTCGTGCATATGACAAGGATGCGATCATCATCGTTGGTACACCGACATGGTCACAGCTTGGAAATCAGGGACATACGTATGAGCCGGCGGATGATCCGATCCGTGGTTACAGCAATCTGATGTATGCATTTCATTTCTATGCTTCCGAGTCCAGCCATAACCAGTGGCTGACTGCAAAGATCGGTACGGCGATCGACAAGGGACTTCCGGTATTTGTGTCCGAGTTTGGTCTGTCTGAGGCGAGTGGAAATGGAAATGTGGATCTGAACAAGGCGGCAGAGTGGATGAAGCGGTGCGATGACCGCAACGTCAGCTATTGCGTCTGGAGTTTATGTAATAAAAATGAGAGTTCTGCCCTGATTAAGAGCAGTTGTGGAAAGACAAGTGGCTGGACAGTTGATGATCTGACGAAGGCTGGACAGTTTATTCGGAATCATTACAGAAGCCGGATGGAAAATACGGCAGAGAACAATCCAGAGGTAAAGAATCTGGCACCGAACATCACGGTATCTTACAAGACACATGTGCAGACATTTGGCTGGGAAAATGAAGTTTCCAATGGAAAAATGGCAGGAACTGTCGGAAGTGCAAAGCGTCTGGAAGGTATTACAATCCGTGTATCCGGTGACAGTAATCTTGGTATCCGCTACAAGACGCATGTCCAAAGCTATGGCTGGCAGGACTGGAAAGAAAATGGCGTGATGAGCGGAACGACAGGAGAGGCGAAGCGTCTGGAGGCAATCTGCATTGAACTGACTGGTGCCAATAAGGATAAATATGATGTATATTATCGTGTGCATGCGCAGACCTATGGTTGGTTAGATTGGTCCAAGAATGGAGAGATGGCAGGAACCGAAGGCCTGGCAAAACGTCTGGAGGCAATTAATATCGTGATCGTACCGAAGGGGGCGAATCCGGGTGTTGCAACGTCGAAGACGTTTGTATCCGCATATCCGGGCAGCATCAATTACAAAACACACGTGCAGACATTTGGCTGGGAGAATAACTGGCGCGCGGATGGCACGATGAGTGGTACAAGTGGAAAAGCAAAGCGTCTGGAGGCAATTCAGATCCGGCTTGGAAGAAATATAAACGGTGGTGTCCGTTACAAAACACACGTGCAGACGTTTGGCTGGCAGAATTGGGTGTCCAATGGAACTATGAGTGGAACGAGCGGACTTGGTAAACGGCTTGAAGCAATCCAGATCGAGTTAACCGGACAGGCTGCACAGCAGTATGACGTATATTACCGTGTACATGTGCAGAGTTATGGATGGTTAGACTGGGCGAAGAACGGTGAGATGAGTGGAACAAGTGGTCTTGCGAAACGTCTGGAGGGAATCCAGATTGTGCTCGTACCGAAGGGAGCCGCGGCACCGGGATCGACAGCGAGAGCCAGCATCACCCGGTAGAATAGAAGGAGGCTTGCTGTATGACGGATACAGCAGATTAGAATGAAAGACAAAAAACATCTGGTACAATTGATACTAGCGATTATTACTTTTACGGTACTTCTGATATTTGTAGTCAATCATCTACACATTATAAGCGGATTTTTCGGTATGGTTTTTTCTGTGCTGCTTCCGTTTTTGATCGGATGTGGAATCGCGTTTGTGTTGAATATTCCGATGCGTGGAATCGAACAGGGGATTTTTAAGAATGAAAAAAAACGTCTGTACCGGTTCCGACGTCCGATCAGCATGGCGCTTACGTATATCGCGGCACTGCTTTTTATAGCGCTTGTGCTGTTTGTAGTTGTACCGGAGGTTGCGGATACGGTCGGAAAGGTGAAAGAGCTTCTGCCTGGGTTTGTAAACCGGGCGAAGGAGCTTGCGCTTGCATATACAAAGAATGTGCCGGCAATCTCGGAGAAGATTGCAGGCATTGAACCGGATTTTGACCAGATATTCTCGTTTTTTAATGATAACGGCGGAGAAATCATGTCAGCGACGGTTTCTATCTTCTCATCTATTATTGGAACCGTCATAAATATATTTATTGGGATTGTGTTTTCGGCATATATTCTGGCACAGAAAGAGAAGCTTGGTAGGCAGACGAAGCTTGTTATCTATGCATTGTTCAAGGAAAAGACGGCAGATGAGCTGATGGTGTTCGGTAAGATTGCAAGTACGACATTCTCCAAGTTTTTTACCGGACAGTTCCGGGAGGGTATCATCCTCGGCATCATGTTCATGATTGCGATGGCAATCGCGGGCATACAATATCCGCTTACGATTGGCGTTCTGATTGCGTTTACGGCATTGATACCGGTGTTTGGTGCATTTATCGGACTTTTTATCGGATGTTTTCTGCTTCTGGTTGTTGACCCGAAGCAGGTGCTGTGGTTTGTACTGTTGTTCTTTATTTTACAGTTTATAGAGAATTATTTTATCTATCCGAAGCTTGTCGGCGGAGACATTAATCTGCCCGCAATCTGGGTGCTTCTGGCTGTGATTGTCGGCGGAGACCTGATGGGTGTGGTCGGAATGTTTATCTTCATTCCGCTTGTGTCTGTGCTTTATGCATATTTCCGGTCAATTGTGTACCGGAGAATAAAAAAACGGGAGATTAACGTTGATGAGAAACAGGTGCCGGATGATGTAGTCCCACTTGAATCGGCAGGCAGGCGGCTTTTTGCAATGAAATCAAAAGGCGGAAGAACGGACAGTAAAAAACAAAGCAAGGAGATGTAACAGCATGTACAAAGAAGTACCGGGACTCGTTTTATATCGTGATTTAGGAGAAGACAGTATCTTATACTCCATGGCGGATATTTTTGAGGCATGGGAGAAGAAGACGAGTACCAAGGAGGAATTGGTTACGCGGATTTACCAGCAGATCAAGCGGATTTTGGATGTGGCAACAAGCTATGGCTTCAACCGGAATCTGTGGCAGGATTATCTGGCGTTTTTGCTGATCACAAACGAGAATTCATTTACGCTTACCTGTGAGAAGGTTGGCGCAGGAGATGGCTCAGTCAATGCATTTGCAAAAAATGATTATGCGATCTTCAAGCGGTTGTTCCATTTTGATTTTGCACCGATCGAGGAAGATCTTGGCATTGATTGTTTTACAACAATCACCAATTACAAGTCGTTGCCGAAGAAGGAACAGATGTATAACCAGAATGTCAGTGAGAAGGTGCGTGATATCAGCGATCGTGTCAGCGAGGCAGAAAGTGTCGATGAGATTTTTAACATTATGACGGCGTTCTACAAGCAGTATGGAGTCGGGATGTTCGGACTGAATAAAGCATTCCGTATCCGCCATGAAGAAGGACGCGAGCTGGAGTTTATTCCAATCACGAATACAGATAAGGTAATGCTGGATGATCTGATCGGTTATGAGATTCAGAAGAAAAAGCTTGTAGATAATACAGAGGCGTTTGTACTTGGAAAGAAAGCGAATAACTGTCTGTTGTTTGGCGACAGTGGTACCGGTAAATCCACAAGTATCAAGGCGATCATTAACCAGTATTATGAGCAGGGACTGCGTATGATTGAGATATACAAGCATCAGTTTAAGGACTTATCTGCAGTGATCTCGCATGTGAAGAACCGGAATTATAAATTTATCATCTATATGGATGATCTTTCCTTTGAGGAATTTGAGATTGAGTATAAATATCTGAAAGCGGTTATTGAGGGAGGACTTGAGACGAAGCCGGACAACGTGCTGATCTATGCGACTTCAAACCGTAGACATTTGATCAAAGAGACGTGGAATGACCGTGACGATGTGGAGACAGATAATGGTATGCACCGTTCGGATACGATGCAGGAGAAGCTTTCACTCGTGAATCGTTTTGGCGTGACGATCAGCTACTCCCGTCCATCGAGAAATGAATTTAACGAGATTGTGCTTGGACTGGCAAAGAAGCATCCGGAGATCGGACTGACCGAGCAGGAGCTTCTGGCAGAAGCAAACAAATGGGAACTTTCACACGGTGGTGTGTCCGGACGTACGGCGCAGCAGTTCATGAATTATCTGTTAGGAAAAGCATGATTGCTATTTTAGCCCGGATTTGATAGAATGAAGCTTAATTTGAATTGTCTTGCCGGATAGAGAGGTGATGGACTCTGCTTTGCGCATCAGTTCATCCAGACGGTCTGTGTCGTAACGGTCTGCATAGATGGTTGCAAGCATCGTGTAGCTGGCAGTAATGTCGGAGCCGATAGAGACCGCATAGGATAGAAACTGCTCGGCACCAGAAGCATTGTCTGCTTCGAGTAATGTTTTGCCGATTTTGTTAAGAAGCAGGATCAGATTGGCGTAGGCGTCGTCGCAGGCAGACAATGTATCTAAGTTGGCAGGACCATACATCATCTTCAGATCCGTATTTGTATACATAGAGAGATTTAGGATTTTTTTACCCGCCAGTGCATATAGCTCGTCCGCAAGTCCGGAATGACCACATGCGGGGAGCGTATCAACCGGAAGCATATTCAGGGGAAGCTTGATATAGGGAAGAGTGGAGATATCCGCCTTTCGAACGGAATTTGCTTCAGATTCGCGTTCAAGAAGACTCTCTCGGCTCTGCCCATGTGTTTTCTTAAACCGGGAGACATTTCGCGAGACAACAAAGCATAAAGCTAGAAAAGAACAACAAATGATAATTGTAATGTAATGCATAAAAATAATCCTTTCGGGAGGTAAAAATTGATGTTATTTGATTTCAGTAATAAAAAGAAAACAAAGAGAATTGCGGCAATCATCTGCGGCGTACTGGTATTTGCCATGGTCGTGGGATTGCTTGTTTCTGCAATCTAAATGCATCTTTTCATCAATGTATCATGGACTGGATGTAAATTCAAGGTTGCGACTAAATATTAGGAGGTAGATGTGATGAGAAATGAAATTTTGAAGCTGCTCGAAACTGACAGCAGACTAACAGTGAAGGATATCGCCGCGATGATCGGCGCGGATGAAGCCGCGGTGGAAGCGGATATCAAGGCAATGGAAGACGAGAGCATCATCTGTGGATACCATACTATGATTGACTGGGATAAGGTTGGCGAGGAAATGGTAACAGCCATGATCGAAGTCAAGGTTACACCACAGAGAGAAGCGGGATTCGACCAGATCGCGGATCGTGTCAGAAATTTCGATGAAGTACATTCGGTCTACCTGATCGCAGGTGCGTACGACTTTATGGTTGTTATTCAGGGAAAGACATTGCGGGAGATCTCACATTTTGTATCGGAGAAGCTGGCAATCATCGAGGATGTCATTGCAACATCCACGAACTTTGTACTGAAAAAATATAAAGACCACGGTGTTATTTTCCAGACACCAAGTCAGGACGAAAGGTTGGCGATCGCACCGTGAGAAATCCATTGTCAAAAACGATAGAACAGATTAAGCCATCTGGAATCCGGAAGTTTTTTGACATTGTAAGTGAGATGCCACATGCAATCTCACTTGGTGTTGGTGAGCCGGATTTTGATACACCATGGCATGTTCGATCAGAGGGTATCCGTTCGTTGGAAAAAGGACGGACATTTTATACATCGAATTCCGGATTGATCGAACTGCGTCAGGAAATCTGTAAATGGTATCAGAGAAAATATAACGTATTGTATGATTATAAGACCGAAGCACTGCTGACCGTCGGTGGCAGTGAGGGTATCGATGTGGCACTCCGTGCCATGCTTGATCCGGGCGATGAGGTTATTATCCCGGAGCCTTGCTATGTATCGTATGTACCTTGTGTACAGTTGATCGGTGCTGTGCCGGTTACAATCGAGTTGAAAAATGAGAACCAGTTCCGTCTGACACCGGAAGAACTGCTTGCAGCGATTACGGATAAGACGAAGATTCTGATTCTTGCATTTCCAAGCAACCCGACAGGTGCGGTTATGACGAAGGAAGATCTGGAGCCGATCGCAAAGATCTGTCAGGAGAAGGATATTTACGTGATCTCCGATGAGATTTATTCCGAACTTACATATGGCGGTCAGAAGCATTGCTCGATTTCATCCCTGCCAGGCATGAAGGAGCGGACAATCGTCATCAATGGTTTCTCCAAGGCGTATGCGATGACCGGATGGAGACTTGGCTATGCGCTTGCCCCAGAGGTGATCGCACATCAGATGACGAAGATTCATCAGTTTGCAATTATGTGTGCACCGACAACGAGCCAGTATGCAGCGATTGAGGCAATCAAAAATGGCGATGCAGATATCGAGAAGATGTGCAAGTCGTACGACCAGAGACGCCGGTTCCTGCTGAAGAAATTCGAAGAGATCGGACTTCCGTGCTTCGAGCCGCATGGCGCATTTTATGTATTCCCATGCATCAAGGAATTTGGCATCACGAGTGATGAATTCGCAACGAGACTGCTGCATGAAGAAGAGCTTGCAGTTGTGCCGGGTACTGCGTTTGGTGACTGCGGCGAAGGCTTCCTGCGTATCTCGTATGCATACTCAATCGAGCAGCTCAAAGAGGCAATGGGAAGATTAGAGAGATTTATTGGACGATTAAGAGAGCAAAAGACATGTTAAACATCGTATTACATGAGCCGGAAATGCCGGCAAATACAGGAAATATCGGACGTACCTGCGTGGCAACGGGGGTGCGTCTGCATCTGATCGAGCCACTTGGATTTTTATTAAATGACAAGATGGTGAAGCGCGCGGGACTGGATTATTGGGATCGTCTGGATGTGACACGCTATGACGATTACAATGATTTTCTGGCGAAGAATCCGGGCGCGAAGGTCTATATGGCAACGACAAAATCAAAGCAGAAATACACCGATGTGAAATACGAGGATGACTGCTTTATTATGTTTGGCGCCGAGAGCAGAGGAATTCCGGAGGAGATTCTGCTTCAGAATAAGGAAACCTGCGTGCGCATCCCAATGATGCCGGGTGAGCGTTCCCTGAACTTATCGAACTCGGTTGGTATCGTGCTGTACGAGGCGTTAAGACAGTTGGATTTCCCGGGATTAGAGACAGAAGGACAGTTGCATCATTATCAGTGGTAGAGATTATGAGACAGGAAAAATGGCTGGATAAGCCGTATTATTCATTGGATGCATATATGAAATACACCTATGGACAGAAGGTGTACAAGATTGCGGTCGACGCAGGGCTTACCTGCCCGAACCGTGATGGTACACTTGGCGAACGTGGGTGTATTTTTTGTAGTGCCGGCGGAAGTGGCGATTTCGCAGTGCCGATCGCGGGTGGAAACAGGCAGGATGGACAGAGTGCGGTTGGTGCTTCGGCGAATGGCTGTGTGTACGAACACCGGTCGAAACGGGATTCGCGCGGGGCATCGACAGAGGTTTATCATAAGGAATATGAGCGCCGGGGAAGCTGCGTGGATGTGGAGCGGAAAACGTTTGATATCAAACGGCAGATTGAGCGGGGCATGGCGAAGTTCCACAAGAAGGTCGGAGAGAAGTTCGTCATTTATTTTCAGGCATACACGAACACCTATGGAGATCCGGCATACTTGGAACGCATCTGGCGGGAAGCATTAGAAGAGGAGTCAGTCGTTGGAATCAGTATTGCGACAAGACCGGATTGTCTGGGGATTTCGGGAGTATCGGTAGCTACAAAAAAAGCGGAGATGGCTGCAGTGGAGAATCAGTCCGGAAATGCAGAGACAGTTATTTCGATACTCGGAAGACTGCAAAAGGAGTATGCCGAGAGTGGCAAATTCATCTGGATTGAACTTGGATTGCAGACGATGCATGAAGCAACAGCAGAATATATCCGCCGGGGATATCTGCTCTCTAGCTATGAAACAGCGATTCAGGCACTTGCAGACAACCATATTCCATATATTACGCATGTGATCTTAGGGTTACCGGGCGAGACGGAAGATGATATGCTTGCGACGGTGCGGTATGTGTGTGGACAGCAGGCAAAACCTTTTGGAATCAAGCTGCAGCTGCTACATGTGCTGCGCGGCACGGATCTGTGCGGGGATTATGAGGCAGGCAGCTTCGAAGTGCTGTCACAGGATGAATATATCGAGCTTGTTATCAAATGTCTGGAAGTGATTCCGGAGGATATTGTGATTCATCGTGTCACTGGCGACGGACCGAAAAATATTTTAGTCGCGCCGCTCTGGTCGGGAAACAAACGACAGGTGTTAAACACCCTTCACCAGAAGATGAAAATCGAAAAAAGAGAACAGGGTACATGGGCAAAATAAAAAAAGTTTTGCCCATTTTTTCTAGTATTTATGCGGGCTCGCGCAAATGTTCCAAACTTACGCTTTACAAAATCTATCCAGCCGTGGTATAGTCAGCTCGTGGTCGAGAATCGTTGTTCTGGCGTAGTTCGGTCACAGTCGAAAAAGTAACAATCATAACGTTTTCCAATTATTTGTTTTACGAATTTCAATGGAATTACCCAACAAGGAATTTGCAGAGTTTGTGAATAACTATGCGTGTGTTAAGCTCTGTCTTTTTTAGGAATTTTATAGGTCAAGTGAACGAATAATTTGGAAAACTGCATGATTGGAACCGTGTTTTTACACAGAAAAGGAGGTGCGCAATCTGGAACGTTATACTTGGTATTTGGTTGATGGGTGCGGTCGTGGTGGACCTTAGAACGTATAAAATTCCGAACCGGTTTTGCCTATGTATGATTGGCTGCGGGTTCCTGCTGCAGGGGTATGCACATGACGTGGAAGGACTTCTGGCAGGTGGACAAGGCATGCTGATCGGGTTTGCGACCCTGTATGGGTTGTTCTGGATTCGGGTATTGGGTGCCGGGGACGTAAAGCTGTTTTGCGCGATTGGCGCATTTATGGGAAAAGAAGTATGGAATGTGCTTCTGTATACCTGCATATTTGCAGGCGGACTGGCGGTTGGAAAGCTGGCGGTTATACTGGCAAAACGCAGAAAAATGCTGCTATTGCCAGAAGCAGAACGGACGAATGGTGTGCGGATGCACATGTCGGTACCGATTCTGCTTGGTTATATTACGTATGTGACAGGGGGTGTGTAGATTGGCATATAAGGTATGTCTGCTGGATTCTGATCCGGCATATCAAAGAGCGTTAATGGAATATCTGAATTTGCGGGCAACAATCCCGATTCAGCTTTATGTATTTTCAAATCCCACGGTATATGCCGCCTTTCGGGAACGGGAAAAGCCGGAGCTGATATTGGTTGGCGACAGTTATGCAGATTGGAAGGATGCGGAGGACTGCCCGGTTCTGGTGCTCACGGCGAACCGTGAATATATTGGGCGGGCACAGTATTTTTTCCGGTATCAGAGCGTGGAACGACTCGTTGAGACGATGCTTCAGATGATCGGGACAAATCAGCCCTGCGCGATAGAAACAGGCATGTTTTATGCTGTATATTCCCCGCTGGGGCGGTGTGGAAAAACGACATTTGCCAGAAGTCTGTGTGAGCGGATCGGGAACAGCCTGTATGTGAATTGGGAGGGCATTTCGGAAAGCTTGGATGAAAAAGGCATCGGAAGCTGGATGCTTTATTGCATGAAGAGCAGGAATGAGGAATGTCTGGAATATTTACAGGCACATGCAATCACAAGTCTGCCGCCGCCGGAATGTTTCCGGGATATCCGACAGATTGAGATTGAGGATCTGCAATGGTTCCGGGAAGAGATTCAAAGACGCAGACAGTATGCGGGCGTGGTGTTTGACATAGGAGGTATGGCATTGGCAAGTTATGCAGTGTTCGGCGCATTTGACCGGATATTGATACCGACGCTCCGGGACACGGTTTCCCAGAGAAAACAGGAGGTATTCGAGCAGATGCTGCGGCAGGAATATGAAAAAACAGAGAATCTGCAATCTGTCCAGTTAGAAGGACAGGATGTGGATCAGATAGCAGACATGTATGTGAGGTAATGGAATGGAACTACGATCTTTGCGGGAACGGCTGAAAATGCGTGTGGCAGCAGAACTGGATCTGACAAGGGATGTGGAGGATGCGGAAATTGCGCGGATGATCGACCGGTGCATCCTTGAAGAGACAAAGGATCAATATGTGCCCTTGAAGGAAAAGGTCGGTCTGCGGGTGGAGCTGTTTAACAGTCTTCGGCGGCTGGACGTGCTGACGGAGCTTTTGGAAGATGAGACGGTAACGGAGATCATGGTCAATGGACAGTCGGATATTTTTGTAGAGCGGGATGGTGTGATCCGGCGCTATGAGAAGGGATTTTCGTCAGAGGAACGACTGGAGACAGTGATTCAGCATATTGTCGGAGATTGTAACCGGCGGATCAATGCGGCGTCTCCAATCGTAGATGCGCGGCTGATGGATGGCTCGCGTGTATGTATCGTGACAAGACCGGTGTCGCTTGGTGGACCGGTGATCACGATCCGGCGGTTTCCGAAACAACGGATTGATATGAAAGCATTGATTGCGATGGGAAGTGTGGATGCAGGCGTTGCATCGGTTCTGAAGATATTGGTGCAGGCGGGGTACAACATATTTATTTCCGGCGGTACTGGTTCTGGTAAGACAACGATGCTGAATGCACTCAGTGATTTTGTGCCAAAGGATGCGCGGATCGTGACGATTGAGGATTCGGCGGAATTACAGATCCGCGGTGTGGAAAATCTGGTTCGACTGGAAGCACGTACGGCGAATCTGGAGGGCGAAAACGAGATCACAATTCGAGATCTGATTAAGGCAAGTCTCCGGCTCCGTCCAGATCGGATCATCGTGGGAGAAGTGCGGGATGCGGCAGCGATTGATATGCTTTCCGCGATGGGAACGGGACATGATGGATCGCTGTCGACTGGACATGCAAATTCGGCGGAGGATATGCTGGCACGACTGGAAACGATGGTGCTGATGGGTATGGATATCCCACTTCCTGCCGTGCGCAGGCAGATCGCTTCGGCGGTGGATATCGTGATTCATGTAAGCCGGCTGCGGGACAAGACCCGGAAGATTGTAGAGATATGTGAGGTAAAAGGTATGGAACATGGAGAAATCAGATTAAACACATTGTTTGAGTTTCAGGAGACAGGCGTGCGAAACGGAAAGGTACAGGGCGCACTCCGAAAGGTAAATGATCTGCTGCATCTGGAGAAGATGCAGAGTGCAGGCATGTTGGAGATTTTTGAGGAGGCGGTTTGTGGATTACCGGGTGTATAAGACGGGTATCTTGTTTTGGGTAGCAGTCATCTTGCTTAGCTGCGTGATTGGTGGATGTGCCGGATATCTGTTCTTTGATGCGTGGTGGGGATGTCTGTTGATTCCCATATGTATCCCCGTGGTGCAAAAACAGCTCCGCCAGAGCTGTCTGCAAAAGCGGACGCGGCAATTGAAAACAGAATTCCGGGAAGTGATGACACTGGTTTCAGGGAGTATCAGTGCCGGGTATTCGTTGGAAAATGCGTTTGTACAGACATACCGGACGAGCGCGGCGGAGTTCCCGTTGATGGAAGCGGAACTACAGATTTTGACGAATGGCATCGCCTGTCATAAACGGATTGAACAGCTCCTGATGGCACTTGCCGATCGAAGCGGCGTGGATGAAATCCGGGAACTGGCAGCTATGATTGAGGCTGCAAAACGCTATGGCGGCAATATCCCGTATCTGATTCGCCAGATGGTGCGACAAATGCAGGAGTCTGAGCTGGTGGAGCTGGAGATTCAGACGGTGCTGGCTGCGAAGAAATTAGAAGGACGCATTATGCTGTTTGTTCCATTTGGAATTGTGTTGTTTCTGCGTATGACAAATGCGTCTTATATGCAGGTGCTTTACACCACTGCGACCGGGAGATTTTGGATGGGCGTCTCGTTGGCGGGCATTGGTTTGTGCGCGTGGTGGATTGAGAAAATAATAAGAATCGAGGTGTAAAAAATGGAGTTATGCATAGGAATACAGGCAGTACTTGCCTGTTTGGCAATCTTATCGAGAATCCATTTCAGTAAATACAAAGATGGAGATATCAAAGGGCTGAAACATATCCGGGAGGAAGTGCAGGCATTGCGGGTGTTGACGCGGCGGGAGGCGCAGACGCTTGTTCGAACGCGTGTAAAGCAGCTGGTCTGGACAACCATTGCAATCCTGTTTGCAAGTACTTGTATCGCGGAGGGACTACTGTTTAAAAGCATGCAGCAGTCAGAAAGATTGGACACACAAGTTGTGAAACGGACAAATTATGATGGTGAAGTGAAAACGGAAGATATCCGGCTGTCGGTCGATGACAAAGAATATACATATACGATGGAAATCGAACCAAGAGAATACACGGAGGAAGAATTCTATCAGCAGGCACAACAGCGGATTACGGAGTTGGAATCGGAAATATTAGGTGACAATCCGGATCTGGAACATGTAAGCCGTTCTCTGGATTTACCAGGGGAGGATGCAACAGGGGTATTTACCTATGCGTGGAGATCAGACAATCCCGCAGTGCTTTCCTCTTATGGAAAGGTAGACTTGGAGGAAGTGACAGAGACGGTGATCGTGCTGTTGACGGTAGAGGTATCGTATCGGACATATACGGTAGAACATAGCTTTCCGGTATCTGTGGTGAAGGATATGCGTAGGAAAGATGCGATAGAACGGGTAGAAGACGCACTTTTGCAGTTGGAACAGGAGACAAGAACCGATGAGACTCTGGTTTTGCCGGAGCAGCTCGGGGAAGTAGGCATTTCATTACAGAAACAAGAACATGGACAGGCAATGACATGGGTGATATTTGGCATTTTGCTGGCGGCGGCTTTGCCGGTCTGGCTGTATGCAAAATGGAAAGAAGAACGGAAAAAAAGAAACAATGTGCTAATGGAACAATATCCGTCTTTTGTAAATCGCCTGTGGCTGCTGCTTGGATCGGGAATGACGGTGCAGACAGGAATCCGGCAGATTCTATCAGAAATGGAAAAAGACTGGTTGTTAAGAAGAGAGCTGGAATATGCGATGCATCAGCTTGACACTGGAAGTGAGGAGAGCTGGGTGTATGAGCAGCTTGGTCGGCGGCTGGAGCTGCCGGAATATTACCAACTGCTGCAACACATCAGTCAGCATATTCGTATGGGAACAAAGGATCTTAGAAATCTGATGGAGCAGGAGATGCAGCAGGCGTTGGAAAAACGCCGGGAGCTTGCAAAGAAAAAAGGAGAGGAGGCATCAACAAAGCTGTTATTTCCCATGATCCTGCTGTTGGTTCTTGTTATGGTAATGATCATATATCCGGCGTGGGTCGGATTGTAGAGGATAGAAGGGATGTGAAACGTATGGGCGCATGGAAACGGTTTATGCAGGAGGAGGACGGCATGGGCGTCGTCGAGGTTATATTGATCATCGTCGTATTGGTTGCGATGGTTCTCATTTTCAAAGAACAGATTTCTGCATTGGTCGAGACAATCTGGACAACCATTAACAAGGATGCGAAGAAAGTATATTCGTAGAAAACAAAGACAGGAGGAGAATATGAACAACAAAGGAAGAATCGTTGTATTCATCAGTATGATGACAGCTGTAATGCTTGTATTGATCACACTTGTAATACAGGTGGTGATATTGAGTACTGCCGGATCAAAAAATGTGATTGCAACCCGCCTTTCCATGTCGGATATCAAAGCCTGCTACAACAGCTACATATTTGAGCATTATCATATTCTCCTTTTTGATAAGACTGCAGGTGGAAGAGGTGAGGCTTATCTGGAGGAATGGCTGGAACAGGCATATGCGGAAAAACTTGGCGCGGAGTACACGGATGTGCGGGCATCAATCACGAATATGACAATGCTCACAGACCAGTCATATGCGCCACTTAAAAAACAGATGCAGGAATATATGGTTTACGCGGCAACAGAAAAAGGTGTGCAGATGGGCGTGGATCAGATGAAAGAAAAGACAGGCGGACAGGATGGAACATTGCCAGAGGAAGTGAAAGAGGATATGGAGACGGCGGAAGTGAAAACAGATGGAATGGATGTAGCGGATGTAGATGATACATCGGATGCAGGTGTGGTGGGTTCAGAAAATATGGACGAAGAAAATCCAACGGTACAGCCAGAGGTAGATGATCCGCGTGATTATACAAAGAAGTTATCCAGCAGTATTATTTTGAATCTGGTGTTACCGGGAGACAAGACAGTTTCTGATGCAACCATATCGCTGATGGATGCACCAAGTCTGCGATTGATAGGATTTTTCTCTGATTACAAAGAAGTGGATCGGGATTTTGACAGTATGGTTCCTTTGATGGAGGGATTGACGGCGCTTGGCTCGTGGCAGGATTCATTGACAGACACCGGAATACAGCTTGCCTACATCGGTCAGGTGTTTAATTCGTACAGGGAAGAGAAAAATGATACAGCAGTGCTTGCTTATGAACAGGAGTATCTGATTGCAGGAAAGTCTTCAGACTATGAGAATTTAAAATCGGTGGCGCATCGGATGATTGGAATCCGCTATCCGATCAATTATATCGGATTGATCCGGCAATCGGATAAGATGCAGACACTGACGGAACTGGCAACAAGTATTGCGGGAGCTGCGCCATATCTGATTCCTGCACTCAAATATTTTTTGGCGGGCTGCTGGGCATATATTGAGTCAATAGCAGATGTGAGGATTTTGTTTGATGGAAAAAAGGCTCCTTTTATGAAAAATGCGGATAACTGGATCACGGATATTGAGCATATCAGTGAAAGCTTGTCGAAGGAGACGGAGGATGCAGAAAACGGACTGGATTATCAGGCGTATCTGTCAATTTTACAGGCGATGAATATCAACGGTGCGACGGCACGGATGCTGGATCTGATGCAGATCAATACCATGCAGGAGGAGAAGGAATTTCGGATATTGCATGCTGCAGTTGGACTGGAAGCAGACTTTGAAAGTACCTTTGGTGGACATCGGTTTCAATATCACCAAAGCGCAGCGTATTAAAAGATGAAAGACTCTTTCGTATTGTTTTCCGGGGATTTCTCAGGACGGTTGAAACTATAAAAAACCTCTCCGGGTGCTGGCCAAAGCAATAATTGAAAACTTTCTTGTCTATCCTGAGGAGTTCTCGGAAAGCAATAGGAAAGAGGTGTGTTATGGGTAAAAAAAGAAATCAGGGAAGTGCATCGCTGGAAGCAGCACTTGTGATGCCGGTGTTCCTGCTGGCGATGGTATCGTTGTTTTGGATGGCTCAGAGTGTGCTTGCAGAGGCACAGGTCTACGAGGCGGCAGCAGAAACAGCAGAGTATATGGCAGAAATTGCATATCTTGGGGTTGCGGATACGGCGGTTGCATATTTGCGGTTTCCAAAGTATGCAGATGAAAAAGAAACAGTGGAACGGTATGTAAAGCATGGAGTCTCTGGTGTACAGTTTCTCGGAAGTGAGATTGGCGATGAATATATTGTGCTCCGGGTAAGTTACGCGATGGAACATCTGGGCACACGATCGTTTACAATCCGAAAACGTGCATATACAGGGGCTGCATGGGAAGGTACAGAGACGGATGCGGCACGTGCGGAGGATGCATATGTATATGTGACGGACAATCAGGCTGTGTATCACATGACACGCAGATGCAGTTATCTAACCTTGCAGATTCAGGCAAGTACGTTGGAACAGGCAAAACATAATGGATATGACATGTGTGCGTTTTGCGGGAAGGATGTGCAGGGAAGACAGGTTTATGTGACAAATGAGGGTGACCGTTACCATAGCAGTCTGACGTGCAGTGGGTTGAAACGGACTGTGTACCGGAAGAAGAAAAGCGAGATAACCGGGCTTGCGGCATGTTCCCGTTGCGGTGCAGGAAATTAAAAGAAGAGAGACAAGGAGGGTGAAGAGATGGGAAACAAAGGAAGCTCTGTAGTAGAGATGAGTCTGATCATGCCGATTATATTTGGCATAGTGGTCATGGTAATATTCTTGTTTTTGGATACCGTCAGGGATGGTCTGGTACAACAGGAGGGATACAGTGTGATTTATACTTATCAGGAAGGGGCTGGATTGCGTGAACAGCTGGAAGAAATGAAAAATGCCGAGACGCGTGATGCAGGCCAGGCTGTTATGTCGGATGGGAATTATCGGTATGAAAAAGAAGGACATGTATGTATCACAGAAGTGGATGTATGCAGTAATCGGCTGAGAAGGTGGCAGGTGTATGGAAATATTGTTTGGGAATAAAGGAATCTATCATTATATGGATGCGAAGGTTGGAACGATGCAGGAACTCGAAGAACACGGAAGGATGTATCAGGTCCGGATGCTTGTGGAAAATGAACTGCCTTACATACTTTCTTCTTCCATGATTTGTACGGATGCAGAGGTATGGCTGTCGCACAATACGAAGGATTGCTATGGTTTACAGGCATATTTGCAGCAAAAGACAATGAATGGGACACAGTTAAAGAAAGTTTTGAATCAGATCATGCAGCAGGCGGACGCATTGGAAGCATATTTGCTCGATGCATCGGATCTGGTTATCCGTGTGGAGTATTTGTTCATGCAAAAGGAGAAAAACGAGATTCGGATGCTCTGTGTGCCAGGCTATCAAAAGCCATTGAAGGAACAGCTTGCCGCATTTCTGGAATATCTGATGCCACGGTTTTCCCATGAAGATCGTGCAGGAGAACTGTTTTTGTATGAATGTCACAGGGTGTTGACGGATGAATGGAGTGATATGACGGATTTTCTCACACTGTTGAATGCCGGAACGGATACAGATGGAAAATGTCGGAAGCAGGGTGAGGAAACGTCCATGCAAAAATCAAACAGCAGCGAGGAAAATGAATTTGCGGAAGAAGCAGTGACGCTTGAACAAAAAGCAACGCGTGCGGACATAGATTCTATATTTTCAAAACGCTTTTTGCTGTATGCATTGGCAGGAGGCGCTGCATTAGCACTGATAATCAAATATTTGTTTTTTGATGGGACGACTGGAACTGCGATCTTTGGAATCGTCTGGCTTCTGACACTGGTCATTCTTGCAATCATGACATCGCGCGATAAGGAAGATGGTCAGGAATCCGAGTCAGCGATGCAGGAATATGGCAGGCAGGTGCAGAGAGGTGAAACATTGGAGGATGCGCCTGTACGGGGATACAGCAGACAGACGGAACAGGCTGTGCACAGAATGGATGTTCCGATGGGACTGTCGGAAAAATCTGTACAAGATAGCCGGATTACAGATATGAAGCTGGTGCCACTGACGAATGGTGCTCTGGAATCGTTCCGTATTCCGATGGATAAAGCATCGTTTACCATAGGCAGGGATAAGGCGTCCGATTATCGTGTTGCTACGACACAGATCAGTCGTGTGCATGTCCGGTTGTTCTGCCGTCCGGATGGACTGTATATCGAGGATCAGAACTCTACCAATGGAACGTATATCAATACGAAGCGCATTCCGGCGATGACAGAACAGAAGCTGGAAAAGGGCGATGTGGTCGGACTGGCAAATGAGGAGTTCTTTGTTGCGTAAGAAAAAACTATGTAAAAGTAAATGGATGTGGTATACTATGCTCACGAAGAAGGCTTGAGAATCAAAGAAGTGCTTTCTCTGTTTGAACATAGTGAGGTGGAAAAATCAGAGAAAGGGCTTGTCGGAGGTGACAGGTATGGTAGAAGAAGTGACGAATAAACAATTACAATTTATCACATGGTTGATAACGACCGCCACGGACAAATGTCAGACGATTGATGAAGTCAGAGAACTGAATCGGGAGATACGAAAACATTCGGATGGACTGATTGATGATATGACGTCAGGCATTGGCACAGACGAAAAAACAGAAGCATGAAAAACGGCAGGGTATTAAAATAGAGAAATCTGCATCATTTTCCAGATTGAAAACGGTGCAGATTTTTCTATTTGCTTTTTTCCTCGCAATTATTGTATTTACCCCCTGTTTTTGGTATAGTAATAGTGTGCGTTTTTGTAGCATGCGGAAGAAAAAATGGCAGTGAATACATGAGGTGTTACGGTGAAGGTAAATGTGTATTACGGAGGCCGGGGACTGCTGGAGGATCCAACACTCTTTGTAGTGGAGAAAATCATTCAGGTTCTGCAGGAGCTTCGGGTAGAAGTCACAAGATATAATATGTATGAAGATAAGTCGGGGATTGCAACACTTCCGAATACGTTGAAGGATTGCGATGGCGTGATTCTGGCAGCGAGTCTGGAATGGTTTGGTATTGGCGGCTATATGCAGCAGTTTCTGGATATGTGCTGGCTGTATGGTGACAAGGAGAAGATCGCGTCACTCTATATGATGCCGGTTGTCGTTGCAACGGCGTATGGAGAACAGGATGCAGAGCTGTCACTGCGAAAGGCATGGGATGTGCTGGGTGGCATTTCAGAGCCGGGAATTGCAACGTATGTGGATTCGACGGATGTGCTGGAGCAGGAAAGCCAGTATTTGAATCTGATTGAGAAAAAAGCAGAGGATTTTTACCGCCTGATCAATAAGAAGACAAGGAAACTGCCGACGAGTAACACTGCGGTAAAGAACACTCTGATCAAGCAGAACAACATCAATCTGACACCACAGGAGAGTGAGCAGCTTTCCAAGTTTGTGGCGGATGATGGCTATGTGAAGAAGCAGAAAGAGGATATTGAGGAACTCGCTGCAATGTTCAAGCAGATGCTTGGAGATGAGGAAGAGGCATCAGAACCACCAAGTGTCTACGAGGACGATATTATCGAAGGATTTTATGAGAATTTCCATCCGGAGACCGGATTTGCGGCAAGCTATGTGATCATAGTACCGGATATGGGGAAGAATTTAGTGATACATGTAGGGAAAGTCTTACAGTGTGAGTATGGCGCGGATGTGGAAGCCGATGTGAAGCTGAAAGCATCAAGCACGATGCTGCGCAATATTTTGGCTGGCAAGAATAGCTTCCAGAAAGGCTTTATGTCTGGCGAAATAACGGCAAAGGGTAACTTTAAGACCCTTCGGATGCTGGATCAGATTTTCCATATATAGAGTTGGAGGCAGTTTATGTCGTACATGGCATTGTACCGGAAGTGGAGACCGGACGCGTTCGAGGAGATCAAAGGACAAGAACATATTGTGACGACAATCCGAAATCAGATCGTGCATGACCGCGTGGGACATGCGTATCTGTTCTGCGGAACCAGAGGTACCGGTAAGACAACGACGGCGAAGCTGATGGCAAAGGCAGTCAATTGTGAGCATCCGATCAACGGAAGTCCGTGTAATGAATGTGCCAGCTGCAAGGCGATTGCTGCAGGTGCAGCGATGAATGTAATCGAAGTTGATGCCGCAAGTAATAATGGTGTGGATAATATCAGACAGATCACGGATTCGGTGAATTACTCACCGTCAACCGGTAAGTATCTGGTCTATATCATCGACGAGGTGCATATGCTCCGTGACGCAGCGTACAATGCGTTGTTAAAGACACTGGAGGAACCACCATCGTATGTAATTTTTATTTTGGCAACCACGGAATCGCATAAGATTCCGGCGACAATTTTATCGCGTTGCCAGCGATATGATTTCCACCGGATTCCGTTGGAGGTGATTGCAGATCGTCTGCAGGAGCTTCTCGACCGGGAAGGAATCGCAGCGACAAGAGAAGCGGTCGAATATGTGGCACGTGCCGCAGATGGTTCGATGCGAGACGGTTTAAGTATTTTGGAACAGTGTATTTCCTACCATCTGGGTGAGGAGCTGACATTAGATAAAGTACTCGCGGCAATTGGTGCCGTGGATGTGGAAGTTTACATTCAGTTGTTTGAATGTCTGAAAGAAAAAGATCTGGTTGGTGCATTGAAGATCATAGATGAAGCAATCTGGCAGGGCAAGGATCTGTTGCAGCTGGTCAATGAATTTACTGCATTTATCCGGAATATACTGGTGCTGTCGATCGACCCGGATATGACGATCGATGTGACAGCGGAGACAAAACAGCGCATGGTTGCACTCACAAGAGATATGACACAGGACTGGATGATGCATGCAATCTATGTTTTACAGGAAGCCGCAGCGAAGATCACATATACGACATCCAAGCGTGTGATGCTGGAAATCGCGATCATCAAGCTTTGTAAGACGGAGATGCGTTACGATATCGAAGGAATTCAGGCACGAATCGAGTCACTGGAGCAGCAGCTTGCAGAGACGAAGGAACTGCTCAAAGAGCAGCAGGCACATCCGGTTGTGATGGCAGTTGCACCGCCGGCAACGGAAGGCGCAGGGACAGTGCAGCAGGCAGTTGCACCACAAACAGGTGATTCATCCGAGCACATCAAGCAGAATCTGCGTGATAAATATCCGCAGGCAGAATACGAGGATCTGCTTCTGATTGCGAAAGCGTGGAAGACGATTGGCAAGCGCGGACCGAGACTGGTGCAGCATTATTACAGACAGGCATCACTGGTTGCCGGAAGAGAATCCGGCGCGCTGGAACTCGTTGTAGCGGATACACCAGACAACGATCTGGCGATTTCATATTTCGCGAATCAGGACAAGCTCGATGAACTGAGCGAGCAGCTGACCGATATGGCACAGTGCAAGGTACGTGTGACATTCCGCAAGATTGATGGCAGGGAAGAAGTACACGAACTGCAGAAGGACTGGGATTTGAGCCGGATTGTATTTGATGACATCGAAATGCATGAGTAAGCTTTTAATCTGGCGAGTCCAAATCATATAAAAAGGTAGTACGCATGGGAAACCGTGTATGAATATAAGAATAAGAAATCAGGAGGATATAAAGATGGCAAAAAGAGGTGGATATGGTGGAATGGGTATGATGCCCGGAAATATGAACAATCTGATGAAGCAGGCACAGAAGATGCAGAAGCAGATGGAGGAGACCACCAAAGCACTCGAAGAAAAAGAATATGAGGCAACTGCCGGCGGTGGTGTTGTCAAGGTAAAGATCAATGGCAAGAAGGAAGTGACGGAAGT
The DNA here is from genome assembly GCA_963659815.1 of Butyricicoccaceae bacterium. Classification (GTDB taxonomy): domain Bacteria; phylum Bacillota; class Clostridia; order Lachnospirales; family Lachnospiraceae; genus Coprococcus_C. The sequence continues at coordinate 61,209 of CAVKUW010000006.1, read as the reverse complement.
TCATCTCGACGAGGAAGTTGTCGACAAGGACGATATCGAGATGCTCGAGGATCTGATCATGGCTGCTATGAACGAAGCCATCCGTATGCAGGATGAGGATCAGAAGAATTCCATGGGTAAGATCACCGGTGGATTAGGCGGAGGTTTGCCGTTCTAATGGATATTTATGGAGAGAAAGTAAACCGGCTGATCGGTGAACTCGGAAGACTTCCCGGCATCGGTGGAAAGACCGCACAGCGGCTGGCGTTCCATATTATCAATATGCCGGAAGAGCAGGTGGAAAGCCTGTCGGCAGCAATCACAGATGCAAAGAAGAATATCCGGTACTGCAAATCCTGTTATACGATTACTGATCAGGAGCTGTGTCCGGTGTGTGCATCGCCGAAGCGGAACCATAAGCTGATCATGGTTGTCGAGACTCCACGAGATCTGGCAGCATATGAGCGTGTGGGACAGTATCAGGGCGTCTACCATGTATTAAATGGTGTGATCAACCCGGCGATGGGAATTGGAACCGGAGATATCCGGTTGAAGGAACTGATCCTGCGGTTGGAGCAGGAAGATGTAGAAGAGTTGATTATTGCAACAAATTCCAGTGTGGAGGGCGAAGCGACTGCGATGTATATATCCAAGCTGGTCAAGCCATCTGGAATCAAGGTCACAAGAATTGCAAGTGGCGTTCCGGTCGGCGGCGATCTGGAATGTATCGATGAAGTGACGTTACTTCGGGCATTAGAGGGAAGAACTGTTTTGTAAATGGATTTACCGGAAGATAAAAAGAAGACTACGGATAAATCCGGTAAACCGCTTCGGGTAAGACTGCCAGACAGCGGGAATATATATTAAGGAGGCAGCATAATGAAGAGAATAGGAATGTTGACAAGTGGCGGTGACTGCCAGGCATTAAATGCGACGATGCGTGGCGTGGCAAAGGGACTGTATAATACGTTTGAAGACGTGGAGGTATACGGTTTCTTAGAGGGCTACAAGGGATTGATTTATGGCAATTATGTAAAGATGAAGCCGTCAGATTTCTCTGGAATTCTGACAAAGGGTGGCACGATCCTTGGCAGTTCCCGTCAGCCGTTTAAACTGATTGATGAGCCGACACCGGAAGGACTCAACAAAGTTGAGGAGATGAAGAAGAATTACAACAAGCTGAAGCTTGACGCACTCGTTGTTCTCGGTGGAAATGGTTCCCAGAAGACAGCAAACCGCCTGTCACAGGAAGGTTTGAATGTGATCGGACTTCCAAAGACGATCGACAATGATATCTGGGGCACCGATATGACATTCGGATTCCAGAGTGCGGTTGATGTTGCAACACATGCAATCGACTGTATCCATACAACCGCATGCTCCCACAACCGTGTATTTATCGTAGAAGTTATGGGACATAAGGTAGGCTGGATCACATTGCATGCAGGTATTGCATCCGGTGCAGACATCATCCTGATTCCAGAGATTCCATATGATATTGCTAAGGTATGTGAGGCACTTGACAGAAGAACAAAGCAGGGCAAGGGATTCTCGATTCTTGCTGTTGCAGAGGGTGCAATTTCGAAGGAAGTCGCAGCACTTCCAAAGAAGGAGCGTAAGGCAGCCGTGGCAGCCGCTGCTGAGAAATATCCATCTGTCGCTTATGAAGTTGCAGATAAGATCAAGGAATATTCTGGCATGGATATCCGCGTGACAGTTCCGGGACATACACAGCGAGGCGGAAGCCCAGATCCTTATGATCGTGTGATTTCCAGCCTGTTTGGCGCAGAGGCAGTCGAGCTTATAAAGAATAAAGATTTCGGCAAGCTCGTTGTTATGCGTAACAATGAAGTGACAGCAATTCCGATGGAAGAGTCTGCAGGAAAGCTCAAATATGTATCCCCAGACGATAGCATTGTTAAATATGCAAAACGTCTCGGCATTTCCTTTGGTGATGAGTAGGAGATACGGATTCGGACGCACAAAACAGGATTTCAAAGCATAAAATAAGAAAAACAGATAGACAATCAGCCAAAAACTGATTGTCTATTTATGTCATTTTATATGTGAGGATTCCATGAAAGAAATCGATGAGATGTATGTGCATAAGTTTCGTGCTCCGGAGCTCATGGTTGTGGATGAACAGGAATTAGAGGAAGATCGGGCATATCTGCGCGCGATGTATCCAATGCGTGCAAAGCTGATTCTGGTCATGGTGGAGGACGCCTGTGACCGGCTGGAATATGAGGGCAGCCCGATGTTTGCGGTTTATCCAGACAAAGTAGCGATGTTTTCGATTGCAAAGAAGATCTATGACAAGATCAGCTATAAGGATGCGGACGAGACGTTGCTGCATATGATTGAAATTATGGTCTGCCACGAATTTTATATTCGCCGGTGCAGATACCGTAAAAGGAGAAAATATTTCTAAACATGAAACGGTTTTTGATAAAGGCGCTCGTGTTCATTGCGGTTGCAGTGGGCACAGCCTTTCTGGTAAATCAATTCAATAACAGAGGTCTGGATCGTGTCTCGAGAGAGTTGGACGAGCCGACACTTCCATATGTGTATCTCGAATTTGAAGGCAAGGTGATCAATCGTACCTGTGGGTATACGCAGACGATGTCGACAAGTCTGATGCGGGATGGAATTGTGCCGCTGAACAGCAACCATGGCGTGACGGTGCTTGTGGACAATGAGGCGAAATATGGCGAGACATTTACCTATGAGCTGCGAAGCATTGCAGGTGACTCGCTTGTGGAGCGTGGCGATGCGGTTTCCGGAAGTGTCGAGAACGGACGCAAGAAATATGACGTAAACTTCCGCATGGACATGCAGCAAAACCGGGAGTATGTATTTGTATTTATCATCACGGCGGCGGACGGCACAGAGGTACGATATTACAACCGTGTGGTAAATCTGGCGGAACAGCATGCCAAGGCAATCGTGGATTTTGCGTCAAGCTTCCACGATACGACGTTTGTTAAGGAAGTCAATGAGTCGGAGGGCAATCTTGTATTTGATAACCTTCGGACGGACAAGGTGGGAACGACATCGAGTCTGGCACATGTCGATCTGAACGCGACCTACGAACAGATTACTTGGGGCGGATTGACACCGGTTGTGGTAACGGGTGTAACGCCGACGATCACGGAGATCGACAAGGAATATGCTGTGATCCACATGTCCTATGTGGTGGAATTCATGAATGACAAGAAGAGTCATTATTATCAGGTCGATGAATACTACAATGCCACGTATAACCGAAGCTCGGAGACAGTGAAGCTGCTTGCTTTTGACCGGTATCAGGAGAGCTTTTTCGACAGTGGCTACATCAGCAAAGACCGGAACAGTATCAGCATGGGCGTGACAAATGAGCCGGCAGAATATGTGACATCTGAGGACTACGGGATTTTAGCGTTTGTGCGTCTCGGACAGCTCTGGATGTACAAGTACAATGACAGCTCGCTGACGAATATATTCAGCTATCCACAGGACAGTTATTCGGATGCGAGAACTTTAAATACGAATCTGGATATTAACATTGCAGATATGGATGAGGATGGAAATATCTACTTTGTTGTGTATGGTTACATGAACCGTGGTGCGCACGAGGGCAAAAATGGAATGTCGCTTTATTATTATTCTGCGGAGAGTATGACAACACAGGAGCTTTTCTTCGTGGAATGTGATGAGAGCTACGATATCATGAAAAAGGAAACGGGACGATTTACTTACTACAATGCGCAGACGGATAAGTTCTATTATCTGTTGGACGAAACATTGTATGAGGTATCGCTTGCAGACCTGACGCAGACCGCGATTGTCGAGGGAATCCCTTCTGCCAAGTATCTCGTGTCTGCGAACCGGAAGCTGGTTGCTTATCCGAATACAGCCGAAGATGAAAATGTGACAGCAATCACGATCCGGAATTTTGAGACCGGTGAGACGTATGAGAAAAACTGTGCAAGCGGCGATCTGCTGCTGGCGCTTGGATTTGTGGAGAATGATCTGATCTATGGCTGTGCGCACAGCGCAGATGTGATCGTGACTTCCGATGGACAGGCAATCCTGCCGCTGTATGAGCTGTTTATCATGAGCGATAATGGCGAACAGAAGAAGAACTATACGAAGGATGGCGTGTATATTATGAATGCGTCGGTCGGGGAAGACACAATCTACCTGATGCGTGCACGCAAACAGAACCAGTTCTTTGAGGAGATCGATCAGGATTATATTTCCTACAAGAAAGAGGAAAATAATAAGATGATTACGACGGATACGACATATGACAGCTATGCATGGAATATCTTAGATATCGTATTCCCGGCGAATTTCTATCTGTCGGATACCGCAAGCTACCGTAAGACAAAATATGGAAGGGCAGAAGCTTACAAGGATATGCAGGTGGAGACGCAGACACGCAATGGTGCATACTATGTTTTCGATAATGCCGGGTATACAGGCGAATATGAGACTGCCGGAAGTGCAATCACACGTGTGGTGAATGATGAGGCAGGGCTTGTTGTGGATAGTAATGGAAATACAATCTACCGTTGTCTGTCTGCTGACAGCTACAATACGGTGGCGGATGCAATCAAAGAGACGCCAAATGCGGATGCAAGCCAGTCTCTGCTCACCTGTGCATATATGTGTGCAGAGTATGCGGGAGGTACACTGGAATTGGCAGATGCGATAAACAGCGGTACCTTTGAGAAGGTATTTGCGGATTACACAAATGGTGTTGGTATCAATATCTCTGGTATCAGTTTGTCGACGGCGTTGTATTTCCTGGATCGGGATATTCCGTTTGCAGCCTGCATCGATGATGGCCGGTATGTACTTGTCATCAGCTACAATTCGACACATATCCGGTATTATGATCCAGTGCTTGGCGCGGAAGTGAAGGTGACACGGAAGGCATTTGAGAATTCACTGAGTTTACAGAGTAACACAATGTATACGTTCAGTGTGCAGTAAAAAATACGCAGAGTCTGGGGGGAACTTCCAGGCTCTTTTTGAATAACAAGAAGCAGATAGTTACCAATTGCGAGTCACGATAAATTGATTTTAGGGAAAGATGGCACAAGATAGTATATACAGAGGTGAGTAACATGAATAGAACGCGAAAAGTATTAATTGCAGATGATGAGATAAAAGTGGGACAGCTTGTGAAACGATTGATACAGTGGGATAAGCTGGGACTGACCTGCATAGGACTTGTAACAGATGGGCAGACGGCATATGAGAAGATTTTGTCTGAATCACCAGATATTGTGATCACTGACATCCGGATGCCAGTGTTAACTGGATTGGAAATGATCCAGAAAGCATCTGAGCAGGGGATAAAATGTCATTTTATAGTTGTCAGCGGATATAAATACTTTGACTATGCTCAGAAAGCGTTGAAATATGGCGTGGAAGATTATTTACTCAAGCCGATTGATGAAGATGAATTGAATGGGCAGCTGAAAAAAATCGTTGCGGAAGAAGAACAACGTGAAGATAAGCAACAACAGGTGGATCGGATAGAGAAAAAACTGGAGGATAGTAAATATCTACGTCACAAAGAATTTCTAAAACAAATACTAAGCCAGAAGCAGGAAAATATTGATGATGCGAATACGGAGTTTGGTCTTCAGCTTGAGAACAAGTGTTTCCGGGGATTAACCTTCAAGCTTGACAGGGATGTTACTGCGCCAGAGAATGCACAGCAGATGCAATTTGTTCTCCGAAAAATTATGCAGAAGGCAGAGAATACTTTTGAAACATATACAATAGACCTGATTGCAGCTGTGCAGCCGAATCATTCCGTGCAGGTGCTTTTGAATTATTTTCAGACGGAGCAGGAAAATATAGACAACAAGATTACGGATTTCTTTAATGAGATGGACGATTATCTGGAGAATTTTCAGCATTACAGAATTACGGTCGGTGTCAGTAGTGAGGTCGAGAGCTTTGAACAGATTAGTACAGTGATCGAGATGAGCAAAGAGGCGGCTGCCAGCCGGCTCTTTAAGGGAAGCGGCAGACGAATTGACTATTGTGATGAATCGCATGTATTGTTTTCGCCAAAAGATTTTCAGAACGAATATGAGGAGTTTTCAAAGGCGGTCGAGACAATGCAGACAGATGCCTGTCAGTACCAGATCCACAAATGTTTCCGTCTGGCAAGTGATAAGTCACTTTTTGCAAGTGAATTCTATGCGATGGGGTTGTGGCTGCTTCGTAGTGCATATGTAATTTTGGAAATGGCAGATACATTTGATACGGATGTGCAGCAGGAGATATTGGAAAATCTGTCAACGGTTGAAGGTTTAAGAGATTATGTGATTCGTCAGATTCAGACATTGATTATAAAGAGCCGCAGTGAACGGGAAAACCGGGAACGCAAGCCGGTATTGGAAGCAATCGCTTATATGAAAGAGCATTTTGCAGAGAAAATTACTTTGGAGGATGTGGCAGCTATCATAGGCTTTAATACGAATTATTTTTCGGAACTATTTAAGAAAGAGACTGGTGAAAATTTCTCAAATTATCTGCTTGCAATCCGAATGGAGAAAGCAAAACAGATGCTTCGGGATACGAAGACTCCAGTGTATGAAATCGGTGAAAGTGTGGGATACAGGGACGCAAAATATTTTAGTCAGCAGTTTATGAAGGTTGTTGGCGTAAAACCCGCAGAATATCGGAAATTATACTATTGACAGGTAAAGCAGGAACAAGAAGAGGAAATGACATGGGAAAAATAATCTGTATATGTGTGGGAGCTGTGATCGTCTGGGTTGGGACGATCCTTTTGATGCATCAGATGCAAAAGAAAAAAATAAAAAAAATGGAGGTTGAGTATCAGGAAAAACAGCGCGTGCAGCAGAAATTACAGGAGGAGTATTCCGTAAAAGTGCAGAATAAACAGGCGAAAATTGCAGCGCTGCAAAGTCAGATCAATCCACATTTCTTGTACAATACACTGGAATGTATAAGGAGTGAGGCGCTCCTATATGAATGTGACAGTATTGCGCGTATGGCGAAAGCGTTGGCTGCTTTTTTTCGATATAGCATCAGTAATAAGGAAAATATTGTTACTATTCGTGATGAACTCCGGAATATTGAGAACTATTTTCTTATTCAGAGCTATCGGTTTGAAAATAAATTTACCATGGAGATTAAGGTGGAGGATGATAAGGAAAAAGTTGAGAATTACCTGATTCCTAAACTTTCCCTTCAACCAATTGTTGAAAATGCTATTTTTCATGGTTTAGAGACGAAAGCTGAAAATGGCAGGGTGACGATACGGATTTACACAACGGAGCAGGAACTGGTTGTTGTGATATCCGATAATGGAACAGGAATTGACTGGGATACGCTTGTATCCATGAGACAGGCACTTGGGCAGGTCGAGGATGGTCGTGAGAGTGGCAGCGATGGAATCATGCAAGGAGAGACATCAGGGGTGGACGGAAGTGGAACGCACAGGAATGAGATGCACGGGAATGGGATTGCGTTAAGCAATGTAAATGAGCGGATCCGGCTCGCCTTTGGGGGAGATTATGGTCTCCGTATCTATAGTACAACCGGAATCGGAACAGATGTAGAAATCTGGCTTCCAAAGAAGGAAAACAGAAACCATCTGTGATTCAGGAAATGAACAGGGAAGAAAAAGTGGAAATGAATTATGAGACATGAAATCATTCGAATGGAACATGTGAATATCAGCAGACCGGGCAGACATGAAATAGAGGATTTGAACTTGATTATCTGTCAGGGGTATGGCATAGGAATTGCAGGGGTGGAAAACAGCAAGGAGACATTGGCGGATTTTTTTGACGGAAAGGGAATGCTGACCAGAGGACGGATTTACTTAAATGGTGAGCGATGGAAACCAGAGGGAAAACGGGATTTTGAGGATGCTGGTATTTTTGTGGTTTCAAAAGATACAGTTTATATGGATTCCCTTGATGTCAGCGAGAATCTGTTTTTGTTACGTAGAAACAGTTTACGAAAAATCTGGTTGAATGAAAAAGCTCTGCATATACAAGGACGGGCATTGCTTGAAAAATATAATCTTCCCTATGCAGCGGATGAGGACAGCGGACATCTGAAATATAGGGATCGTATTTTGATCGGAATTGTGAGTGCAATCACACAGGGCGCACGCGTTCTTGTTTTACGGGGAATCGTAGCGTGCTTTCCGGGGGAAGAACGCCAGAAACTGAGACAATTTGTGAATCGATTGAAACAGGAAGGGATTACGATTATATCGATTGATAACCGGGCGGATTTTGAAGATCCTTTTTTTGATGAAGTGATTTTGTTCCGGCATCATACAATCTATAAAAAAATCTGGCAAGATGAAGATAAATGGATGATTGATGCAATTTTGAAACGGGGATTAAAACCTGCGGATGCCCAACCTCAAATTTTACACTCCGCCAATGCGGAAATGCAAATCCGGACGGGAGAGTTCTTTGTGTGGGAGATATTGAAGGATGGTGTCTGGCGGAAGCGGCTTTCGATGAAGGAAGGAGAAATTCTCGCAGCACTGGGGACGCCCGAGCAGGTGGATGCGTTATGGGCGGACATCCTTCATGCAAATGATATGCAGTCGCGATTTGAAATGGATAGCCAGATCATTTCATATAAAAATGTACAGGATCTTATGAAACACCGGGTTGCGCTTATGGAATACGGAAATCATACAGAGATCTGTGAGAATCTGACGAATGAGGAAAACATTCTTCTTCCAATATATCCGCGTATATGTACAGCTTTTGGGTTTTATCAGAAACAGCAAAAGTATATACTGGAAGATAATTTTCTTGGGTCAGACAGACAGGAAATTGAGTTGCTGAATCCTGAGACAGAAGCATGGAAAATAGGAATTTATCGTTATAAACTGTTTCATCCTCGTGTGCTGATACTAAAAAATATACTGCAAAATCTAAATGTTCGGGAAGTTGCATGGTTGAAGAGAGAATTACGGGAGATTGTGGGGAGAGGCAGCGGGGTACTTCTGCTCGAAAACGAAAGTAAGGTCTGCGTAGATGTTGCGGACCGGCTGGAGGTGATTGTTTGAAGAATATGCAATCATTTTATGATAAACACCATATGGAAATTGGAAATGTGCTTTTGATAATGACTCTTACCATCATACTGTTTCCCAGACTTTCTACAGACTATGTACTGCATCAGTTTGTGATTATTGTTCTTTTAACAATGGGACTTTCTCTGGAGATGTTGAGTGGGGTGCTGGATTTTGCATTTATGTCGGAAATCGCAATGACAACGTGCGTGGGTGGACTATGCCTGCGAGGTGGCCTGCCGGTCTGGGTGGGCTTGTTCGTTATGGTGCTGTCACAGATGTTGCTTGGTATGGCAAAGGGATTTCTGATTGGCAAAATCCGTGTGAACCCTATTTTGCTAACCTTTATTTTACAGCAGATCTATCAAGGCATAGCTGCTGTGTTCGGGGATGCGATACAAGTTCCGATTGTAAAGGATTACTATGGTTCGCGTATGTTCTGGATGTTTTTTTCGGGTATCGCGGTTGTGATTTATGTGTTCCTGTATGTGCTGCTTACACATACATACTATGGGAAATACGTACGGATGTTGGGAGAAAATGAAACATTGGTTCGGAATAGTGGAATTCGTTCTGATGTTTGTCGCATGATTATCTGCGGAATCAGTGGTGCTATTTTTTCCCAGGTGGCATTGATCTTTCTGATTATTACCAATAGTGGCAGTGCCGGTATTGGCAGGAGATACCTGTATCCGGTAATTGCGGCAGCGTGTCTTGGCGGAATAAACTTTCTAAAAGGAAAAGGAAACCTGCGTGGCACTGTTTTGGGCAGTCTGTCCATGGTGCTTCTTCTGAATCTGTCTGCGGGACTTTCTCTTTACAGCTATTTTTCTTATATCTGGGAAATCGCAATTCTTGTAATTGCGGTGGTTATTTTCGCAAGGGAGAGAAAGAACTGAAAATCCTCTCCCTAAATCCGAAACTTGTCCAATTGTGGGAAGGGCAGATCCTCCATATAATAAAACCATCAGATAGATACATCGAAATGATCCCACCGGAAGCCGGACGTGCTTCTGCCATTTCCCTGTATCTGACGGAAGAAAAAACAAAGAAAATGAGGAGGAAATGACTATGAAAAAACGAAAGAGATTGTTTGGTATTTTGTTGGCAGTAGTTATGACAGTAGCAATGATGACAGGATGTTCCGCAGGAAAAGGTGGTACATCTGAAAGTGGTGTAAAGGTAGGATTCCTGGCACCGACACTGCAGACGGAATTTATGATTGGAATTGACGAGAAGCTTCACGAGGAATGTGATAACCGCGGATGGGATTATGTATCTGCAAGCTTCGATAATGATTCGGCAGCAGCCGTCTCTGCAATTGAGAATATGGTAACTGGAAAATGTAACTATATTGTTGCAATGGTATCTGATACTTCCTGTGATGATGCGCTGAAGGCAGCACAGGACAAGGGCGTCAAGATCATCGAATGTGGTGTTGAGACGGCAGTACATGATGTAGTAATTACAACGGATCAGTATTCTATTGGAACACAGATTGGCGATATGGCAGCAGACTGGTTGAACAGTCAGCTTGGCGGCGAAGGAAACATCGTAGTATATACAACTTATCAGAACCAGGATATGCAGGATCGTGGACAGGGTATCCAGGATGCAATCAAGGAGAAGGCTCCAAATGTAAATATTTTGGAGGTTGTTGATATCGGTAAGGATGTTGTAGGATCCGGAACCACAACCACAGAAACGATGCTTCAAAAATATTCTGACTTGAATGGAATTGTATGTTACGGCGATGCAGCAGCGGTAGAATCTGTTGAGGCAGTGAAGGCGGCAGGCAAGGACAACGAAAACTTCGGTGTATTCGCCTGCGATGGTACCAATCAGGCATTAAAGGGCATCAATGATGGAACATGCATGCGCGGTACAATGTATTTCGAGCCGGTTGGAGGCGTTATGGCAAATTGTATTCAGGAATTAATCGATGGGAAGACCTTTGATCAGGCAGTAGAATCTCCAATCCATGCAGTTACAAAGGCAAATATTGCGGATTACTATACAGCAGACAAATAAAGATTGCAAAAAGAATGCCTCTGGTGAATCATCGGAGGCATTCTTAGAAAGGGGATGGACTCTGTGAAAAATATACTGAGTGTAAAAAATATCGTAAAAACATATCCCGGCGTTATTGCAATCAATGATGTATCCTTCGATGTAGAAGAAGGCGAGATCCATGCTCTGATCGGCGAAAATGGAGCAGGAAAATCAACCCTGATCAAGGTGTTGTCGGGAGCAATCGTTCCGGATTCCGGAACAATTGAGCTGGAAGGCAAAAAATACAATCAGATGACCCCGAAGCTGGCAAAAGATTTGGGCATTGAGGTTATCTATCAGGAATTTACACTGGTGCCGGGCATCAGTGCAGCAGAAAATGTATTTCTTGGTGACAAGACAAAGCCGGGTGCATTTTGCGATATCAAGGATCGAGAAGCCCGCGCGAAAAAAATATTTGATGACCTGCAGGTAGATATCGATGTATCCAAGCAGGTTAAAACGATGTCACCGGCGCATCAGCAGCTTGTCGAAATTGCAAAAGCAGTCAGCCGGAATGTAAAGATACTGATTATGGATGAGCCGACTGCGCCACTGACAGTCAGCGAAGTAGAAACGCTGTTTCGCATTGTACGGGAACTGAAGGCAAAGGGCGTGACAATTATCTTTATTTCCCACCGGCTGGAAGAGTTGTTTGAGCTTGCAGACCGCGTAACGGTTATGCGGGATGGCTGCTATGTGGGAACAGAAAATATAAAAGACATCAACAGACAGAAGTTGATTACGATGATGGCAGGCCGTGAACTTAAAGAGTCTTATCCGTCGCGTACCAGCCAGATTGGCGAGGAAGCATTACGGGTAGAGCATCTGACAGGAAATGGAGATCATGATATTTCGTTTACCCTGCATCGGGGAGAAATCCTTGGATTTGCCGGACTGGTTGGAGCTGGACGAACAGAACTGATGAGGGTGATCTATGGTGCCGACCCAATTGAAATCGGAAAAATATATATTAATGGAAAAGAGCAGCATATTCGTACCTGCCAGGAAGCAATCCGGCATGGGATTGGGTATATCCCGGAAGACCGGAAAGCACATGGCGTATTTTTACGTATGAGTATTAAATGGAATATTGTTGTAAACAACCTGCGTGGTATTTCAAAAGGACCATTTGTTGATACGAAGCAGGAAAACCGTATTGCAAAAGATTATGAGGAAAAATTTCAGATCAAAACACCGTCTCTGGAACAACGGGTGGAAAATCTGTCAGGAGGTAATCAGCAGAAGGTTGTAATCGCAAAGACACTCGCGGCAAACAGTGAAATTATTATCTTTGATGAGCCGACCCGTGGAATTGATGTCGGTGCCAAACAAGAGATCTACAAACTAATGAATCAGCTTGCCGGAGAAGGAAAAGCGATCATTATGGTAAGTTCAGATATGCCGGAGCTTTTGGGTATGTCTGACCGGATTATCACCATCTATGAGGGCAGAAAGACCGGAGAACTTGCGAAATCAGAATTTGACCAGAATTATATTCTGGATCTAGCATCAGGAGGCGAGGAACATGGAAAAAACAAGTAATAAATTTATAACCTTTTATAAGAAATTTGGTATATATGTATTTTTAGTGGCAGTGATTGTTATTTTTTCGATTATTGCACCAAACTTTTTGTCTGTAGCAAACTTGATCAATATTTTACGTCAGGTATCTATTTTTGGTATTGTTGTAATCGGAGTTACGATGGTCATGATCGGCGGAGGCATGGATTTGTCAGTCGGAGGAATTATGGCGGTTGTCGGCATGGTTATGGGCTATTGTATGGTAAATGTGGGGCTGCCGATCCCTGTTGCAGTGATTATCGGTATCGCACTCGGTATTGCATTTGGTGCAATCAATGGTGTTGTTGCGATCAAGCTGCATATCGCACCGATTATTGTAACACTTGCCATGATGCTTGTATTACAGGGTGTGGCATATCTGATTACTGGCGGTTATCCGATTACCGGTATGCCGAAAGCCTTTTTGACAGTGGGTCAGGGGTATGTTGGACCGATTCCGATTCCGGTTATTCTGTTTGTGATCTTCATTGTGTTTGGCTGGATTGTCATGAACAAGACATACCTTGGCAGAAATATTTATGCACTTGGCGGAAACAAAGAAGCAGCCAGACTTGCAGGTATCAATGTTAATAAACTGACTGTACTCGTGTATTCTTTTGCAGGATTTGCGGCCAGTATCGCAGCAATCATCATGGTTGCCAGAACAAATGCATCGCAGCCAGGCGCAGGAAGCTCCTATGCATTTGACTGTATGACGGCAGCCTGCTTAGGTGGTGTCAGCATCGCCGGAGGCGAAGGAAAAATCAGTGGTACAGTTGTTGGTGTTATCATTCTTGGTATTCTGGATAATGGACTTGTACTGATGGGGGTTAATTCCAACTTCCAGAGTGTCATAAAGGGACTCATCCTGCTTCTTGCAGTAGCAATCGACTGTTACCAGGGTGGACAGAAGAGAAAGAAGGCGTGAGACATGGTAACAAGAAAATTGCCATATTATGAATTTGCAGATGGAATTTATGAGATTGATGAATTTGACTGCGTGAGTGTATTTGTAATTATTGGAAGTACACGGGCGTTAGTCATAGATTGTGGAACAGGAATCGGTGACCTCAGATGGGTCATAGAGAATAAGATCACAAATAAACCATATGATGTTGTGGCATCCCATAATCATGGCGATCATATCGGAGGAGCTGGGTTCTTTGAATCTATCTATATCCATCCGGCGGACATGGATTGGGATAGTGGGATTGCACTTCCAACGGTAGAATTCCGTAAAAACTATGCAAAGATCATTGCTGGTCGGGCGAATAAGCATTATGACTATAATTTGGATGAGGATGTGCGACCGTGGCCGAAAACACCAGAGAAGCTGCCGCTTATGGATGGACAGACATTTAATCTTGGAGATAGAACGGTGACAGCATATCACTGTCCTGGACATACATTTGGAGAAATGGTTTTTCTGGATGACAAGACGAAGACGCTGTTGCTTGGAGATGCCTGCAACTGTAATTATTATTTGGCAGACCCAGAGCCAGGACAGGAAAAAGAACGGATTCAGGAAGCAAAGGCAGGGCTTGAACGGTTACTTTCTATGAAAGATAGATATGAGCTGATATATAATTCCCATCATGATTTCAGAGGGTTTGGAAATTCTCTCTATCCTGATATTATAGAGGACGCAATACATGCATTTGAAAGTATATTAGATGGAACCGCGAAATATATATCTGTGACAGATCCTCTTGATCCGGAACATAAAGCTAAGACATATGTGTCTTATGGTAGATTCCGTGTCGCTTATCAAGGTGATGGAATAGAAAATATAAAGTAAATCACAAAATAAAAACTCTTTCCTTTAATAAAATACCCCCATCGGTGTTATTGCGGCCGATGGGGGTGCTTTTGTATCTTACACTTCTACATCCCAGAAACCATCTAAGGTTGCGAAGTAATCTTCCGGTGTCTCGGCACGACGGATCTGTTTCACACTGCCATCTTCACACAGAAGCAGTTCTGCAGATTTGAGTTTGCCGTTGTAGTTATAACCCATTGCGAAACCATGAGCACCCGTGTCGTGAATTACAAGATAATCGCCCATGTCAATCTTTGGAAGCTTGCGGTCGATGGCGAACTTATCGTTGTTCTCACACAGGGAACCAGTTACATCGTAGGTGTGGTCACAAGGCTCGTTCTCTTTACCAAGGACGGTGATATGATGGTAAGCACCATACATAGCAGGACGCATCAGGTTGACTGCACAGGCATCGACACCGATGTACTCCTTGTAGATGTGCTTCTCGTGGATTGCTTTTGTAACCAGGTGTCCATAAGGTGCGAGCATGAAACGGCCAAGCTCTGTGAACAGGCTGATGTCGCCAAGTCCTGCTGGGACAAGCACCTCGTCAAATACCTTGTGTACGCCTTCGCCGATCTTTAAGATATCATTGCCTTCCTTATCCGGTGTATAAGGAATACCAACGCCACCGGACAGGTTGATGTAGGAAAGCTCGATGCCGGTTTTTTCCTTCAGCTCGACAGCTACCTCAAAGAGGATCTTTGCAAGTGTTGGGTAGTAGTCGTTTGTGACCGTGTTACTTGCAAGGAAGGAATGCAGGCCGAACTTCTTTGCACCTGCGTCGCGCAGCTCTGTATATGCCTTGAACAACTGCTCCTTTGTCATGCCGTATTTGGCATCGCCGGGATTGTCCATGATCGTTGTAGAGATGGAGAATGTTCCGCCCGGATTGTAACGGCAGAATACAGTTTCCGGAACACCGCATGTATCCTTCAGGAACTGCACATGTGTGTAATCGTCTAAGTTGATGTTCGCACCAAGCTTCTTTGCGAGAACGAATTCCTCAGCGGGTGTGTCGTTCGATGAGAACATGATGTTGGAGCCTGTGATGCCCATCTTTTCTGACATCAGAAGCTCTGTATAAGAAGAACAGTCAGTACCGCAGCCCTCTTCCTTCAGGATCTTCAGAATGGTTGGGTTTGGGGTAGCCTTGACTGCGAAATATTCTTTATAGCCTTTGTTCCATGCAAATGCCTGCTTTAATTTTCTTGCATTTTCACGGATGCCCTTCTCGTCATAGATGTGAAAAGGGGTAGGGTATGTCTTTACGATTTCTTCGATTTGTTCTTTTGTTACGAATGGTGTTTTCATATTCTTCCTCCTATACTTCGGTACTTTCTATAATCTAGAAGCAAAACACAGTTTTGTCAAGTGAAATGCCGTAAAAAACCTTATATCTAATTGAAAATAAATATCGAAGATGGTATCATAAACTATTATGTGCAGTTTTTACGTAAAGATGCAGATGGATGAACGGAAGAACATGCGTAAAAAGAAGACCGACAACAATATAGAAACAGGAGATGGAAACTATGGCTGATAATGGCGAATCAGGAATGAATTATGATAACATATTTATAAGGATGCTGAGCAGAGTGGGTGATGCAATGTTGTTGTCCATTCTTTTCGTGCTCTCATGCGTTCCGATCATTACGATTGGTGCGGCATTTACGTCACTGTATTATACAGCGATGAAAGGAATTTCCGGCGATGACGGATATATCTGGAAGTTCTATACGCGGAGCGTCAAGCAGAACTTCAAGCAGGCAACAGGGATGTGGATGCTCTTTTTAGTTGCATTTTTCATTTTGGGAGTAGACATCTGGTTCTGGATGACGCAGTGGAAAGCCAGTGGAAATGTAATCGCAAAGCCGTTTCTCTTTGTGAGTGTGGTACTTCTCACATTGGCAGTTATGACGTTTACTTATACGTTTGCATTGCAGGCAAAATTTGATAATAAGGTGAAGGTGCAGCTTCGAAACGCATTTTTGCTGAGTATTAAGAACTTCCCGATGACACTTTTGATGTTGCTTACTTATCTTGTGATTGCGTGGTGTTTCTATTACGATATCATTATTTCAATTATCGTATATGTCGTGATTGGATTCGGTGCAGTTGGCTATCTCTGGGCGTACATTATGCTCAAATGCTTCAAGCCGTATCTTCCAGAGGAAGATACGAATGCACATGATGAGAGCGTACTCTTACATGATATAGACGAGGCGGAAGATGATGTAGAGACAGAGGATGATGAGGAAGCAACTGCGGAGGAATCGGCAGAGGACGAGGAAGCAACGGTGGAGGATACAGAATCTGATGTTGCCAGTGAAAATGCAGATGAATAAAATACTATGCAGTTGGAAGGACAGAAATGATGAGAGCAGGTACGAAAAAAGGAACTATATATGCCAGCATCAGCATGCTTGCGGTATTTTTCTTTGTATTTCTGGGAACGGAATATCTGTTTGATAATTGTATGATGGGTGTGACCGATGCGGCAGGCGTTGTGCGGGCACAAAATGAAGTGCTTGGAATCAGTGCGATAGGCTTTTTGCTGTATGGCTGGCTTTCGGATTTTCTTGCAGATAAAAAACGCTGGATTCTGGCGACACTGGGGATCCTTGCATTTGGAATCAGCGCAGGCTGCATAGTTTGTATTCTCCAGAGAGGCGGATATGTACAGATGCTGGCTGCAGGATGCGTGTTGTTCCTGCTGCTTGGAGTATTTGGCGCAGGCATCCATTACCAGATGGCGTATGCGCTTGAAAACCGGGCGATGCTGGCGAGATGCGTTGGATTTGCCTATGCTGGTGGAATTTTCTTACAGTTTCTAAATAATAACCTCATTGAGAAAGATCATATACAGGCAATTACGCTGTATCTTGGCTGTGGACTTTTGATACTGGCGTTGTGGCGGGCGTCTGAAAATGATACGGATACCTGCAGGGGATCACAGTCAGAATCGATAGTCTCAAAGGAAGAAACGGATACTATGTATCCCGGAAATCTCGGATGGTTACTGATCGGAATCGTATTTTTTCTGACGATTATTTTCGCAACATTAGACAATACCGTAACTTCGGTGCATGCAGCAGGAACGGTAGACATCGGACAATGGCCGCGGTTACTGCTTGCGGTCAGTGGGATTGCAGCAGGATTTCTATATGATATCCGCAGCCGAAGATGGATGCATATGATGATGTACTGCGTCGCACTTTTGTCGACGATCTGTGTGATCGTCATCGGGTTCGGCGGACCATTTTTGCTGGGACTGCTTGTGTTCTACCTGTCAGCAGGATTCTTCTCGGTGTATTTCACAGCGGGATTCATGGATATCGCGTATCATAGTAAGAAGCCGAAGCTGTGGGCTGGACTTGGGCGCGCGGTTAACAATGTATGTGCGCTTGTGACAACTGCATTTGCCGGTGCGATCGCATCCGCGGGGTACGGCGTGATGATCGTGGCAGTGTTGCTGTTTGTAATTATCAGTGTGCTGATCTTTGTCTATCAGAATGCATTGCTCGTCGCACAGATCGATGGAAATGTGGAGCTGGCGACGACGACCAATCTGCCGGTGACAGGCGGAAGTGATTCGGCGGACGGCACGCAAAGCCAGATGAAACAATCGACCCAAGACGCATCGAATCAGGCAAATCCAGAATCGCAGATCGACAAATTCTCCGCCTTCAGCGAACAATATGCTCTGACAAACCGGGAGCGGGAAGTGCTGCAGGCACTGCTTTCCTCCGATGAAAATGTGCAGGATATCGCGCATGCACTTGGTATTTCGAGAGCAGCGATCTACCGCCATATATCAAATATGAATGAAAAGACAACGACGAAGGCACGTATGGGACTGATCAAGTTCTATTACGGCTGGAATCATGAAAAATAGCGCAGTTTCACGCATTTGAGACATCTGTCAACTACCATAGCAGACGAAAATCTGCTATGGTAATTTTAGTTTATGGGCGTTTTTTGACGAGAAAGAGGAGGAACGAAACAATGAAAAGAAAGAAAAAGACAGGTGTATTTTTGCTGGCGTTGCTCTTGACCGTGAGCTTCCTGCCGATGGTGCGAAGCTATGCGGCGCAGACGTATACTGTGAGCATAGATGAGACGCACGGAGCGTGTGAAGTGTCCGATGGAACGTTTACCTATAAGGATGGCACAGACGTGATCGGGACTATGAATATCGTGCAAACAGGAGAACAACCTGTGTACAAATTTGAAGATTCAGGCAAAGAATTAGCAAATGTACAGGAAAATACAGATTTTATGATTACTGTCACACCGAGTGAAGGCTATCAGGTCACGCTTCGGCTGAATGGAACAGCTATAGCGCTGACAAGTGGACAGGGAAGAAGCATGACAGGTACCATTACAGCGACAGGAACAGACACGAATCTGAGAATCGAAGCAGAATTTACGAGAAGTGGAGGTTCTGGTGGCAATCCGAATCCGGGTGGACCGACGGCTCCGGTGGAATTGATGCTGGAGGGCAATGCATTTTCTGGAAATGCAAGTGACTTCTACAGCGAATTAAAACAGGCGGATGCGCACTTTGAAATCTATGCAGATGCAGGCGCAGGATATCAGACAATGACACAGTTGATTGCAGCAGGTGTTGTGACCGCAAGGGAAAATGGATGCTATGAATTTGAAACAGGAATTGCATCTGTAAAAATGTATATTACCTATGATGCAGACAAATATGATTTGTCCTCATTTGGAGGAGTTACGATTGGAAACAGCGAGAGTACAGCGGCGACGTTAACGGCAGGGATGCAGCACATCCAGATCGACAGGAAATCCGATACCCTCACAATCACGTGGACGTATGACAGCGATTCTTTCGGTGCAGACGCATACCTTGAGCACGGAAAAGCACAGGTGACCGCTATCGAGGGTGTGAGGGATCTCTCCGCGCAGTTTGGCGGTAACCCGGGCAATGCACAGGGCGGAAATATTGCCGTTCCATCGGGCAGAAAGGTAACGATCAAGCTTGTTCCAGATTATGGTTATCAGGTGGCAGGCCTCCAGTTAAATGGTGGTGTGACCTTGCAGCCGGATGATGCGCAGACATCTACGTTTACCTTTGTGATGGGAAACAGCCCGGTACATTTGAAAGGAATCTTTACGAAGACCTCTGATACAGTGAACACAAACAGCAAACAGATTGAATCCGCAAGCATTGCAAATGGCGCCAATGCAGCGGCAAGTGGCAATCTGCGTCTGACGGTGTCGGACGCAGAGAGCTATGATACAACGGCTGCACAGGCAATGGTTTCCGGTGCACAGTCTGCACAGGCAGTGGATCTGAAACTGGATCAGATTGTGAGCAAGGGAAATGGATCGAACTGGGAAACGAATATCACAGAGTTTGATAACCCGGTGACACTGAGCCTTACAATGGACGATTACGATGCGAATTATGATTATACGGTTGTACGCAATCACAATGGTACACTGACGGAGCTTGCGACGACGGTACAGCAGGGAACACTTTCCTTTGCAACGAATCAGTTTTCAACTTACATTATCGTCAAGAAAGCGAAAACAACGGAAGCAGTAACGACGACCGAAGCAGAACCGTCCACACCGGATGCAGACGTGAAGAACCCAACGACGTCAGCTCCGACCACGGAGACGGGGAAGAACACAGATACCCCAAAGACCGGAGATGAGGCTATGCCGGTTGCGTGCGGATTGCTTTGCGTCATGAGTGCGATCTTGTTTATCAAGATGGAGAAAAAGAGATAATTCCAATTTTCAGTATAGGAAAATGTGTGCGCCGCGCGCGGAGAAAAAATCCGCGCGCGGTTTTTCTGTTTTTAATTGTTATTTTTGACAGCATCCAATATAATGAAGCTAGGACAAAAAATGGGAGGTACGAATATGCCATACAGACGATACGGAAGACGCGTTCCGGCGATTATATTGACAGTGATTCTGATAATTTCGTACGGGGGAATCTCGACAAAACAGAACACTGTGCATGCCGCAGATGCAAACTTTGCAAATGTTGTTATATTTGCTTATTTTGCAGGGGATACAGATGGAGAAGCTTATTATGAAAAGAATACTTCTGATATTATGCGGATCTATGATGGATCACAGAACTGTTCATTTACCAATTATCTGAATAACATTTCCTATGGACAGCTGCGCGTGAAAAATTATTTCCCACAGTATGATGGGACGAAAATCACACCACTGCAGTTATCCATGACAGAACAGACTGTGCGTGACAGTGGAAATATGGATCCGACGATTATGACAGATGTCATGCGGCAGCTTGGCGCGACGAATGGAACACTTGATTTTGACGGGGATGGTTATATCGACAATGTCACTGTGATCCTGCATTCGCACAACAATGCGACCACGTCTGGCAATTCACTGGTCGCACATCACCAGTTTTATGCTGGCTCATTGAAATATCAGAATCTTATGGTCGGACATTATAACATGGTAAATACCGTGCAGTTTCTGGGACAGACGGACAGCGATGTCTCTGCACAGGAATGTGCCGTGATCGCGCATGAGTTTCTGCACACGGTTGGATTTCCGGATTTGTATACGAGCGATGGAACGACACCGGTCGGCGTGTGGGATATCATGGGAAAGGCAACGTACATTCCGTCGTATCCGCTTGCATATCTGCGGATGTATTTTGGAAAATGGCTGAATCTGTCCACGGTTACGACATCGCAGACATTGACACTTGACACGCAGGATAACCAGAACGGACATCCGGCGTACATTCTGAAATCGCCTTTGAATGAAAGTGAATATTTTGTCGTGGAATTTCGGAAGAAGGTATACACACCAGACACCTATGACCGGTTTATCGGTGGTTCGGGTGTGATCGTCTACCGGATTAACCCGGCGGTGGAGGAACTGAGCAATATGCACGGCGGCACAGGCGTATACGTGTTCCGCCCGCAGGCAGGACAGAACGGTTATATCGAGGATGGCATGCAGAGTGTATCCAGTGCATTTTTATCCAAAGAATCCGGTCGGACGACAATTGGAAAGTCAGATCTTTCGGCTGGGCTTTCCGATGGCGCACTGACGTTCTCGGATGGGACGAATTCGGGAATCGTGATCAGTGAGGTTGGAAGCGCAGAGGGCAGTCAGATCACTTTAAAGGTGGATTTTCCGAAGGTGGAGACCTCAGAGCTTTGGGAGAATACGAATTTCCCGGATGTGGCGGCAGATGCATGGAGCCAGATTGCGATGACGATGGCTGACAGTAAGCCATATGTGCTGACATACGCATCGAGCGGGCTTTCCCTGTATGCATATGAAAACGAAACATGGACGAAGAAATTTACGGAGAAACTGACGGACAGCTATGTGAATAGCATCCGGGTATGTGAATATGGCGGTGCGATTTACTATGCATATCAGGGCGATGCGGGAATCGGCATACGCAAGCTGAACTATGCATGTAATGGCATTGCGGAACAGCAGACGATCGCGACAAGCAGTTATTCTTTTGATATGAAAGCGGGTGCGGATGGCGTCTATGTGGCGTATCTCTATGGCGATAAAACCGCATATCTGAAGAAATATATTGCAGGTGGATTATCCACACAGACCGACTGTGGCAGCTATTACACATCGGGTGATTACCTTGGACAGCCGCAGCTTACTGCGGCAGGCATGACGATGTACGCGTCAGTCAGAAATTCAAACGGAAACCGGATTCATACTTTCCGGCTGGATGCGCCGGGTGCTTATACGGAGATCGGCGACGCCGATGCGGTTGGAAGCACCTATGTGACAGCGACCGATGGCACGAATCTGTATATTATCACGAATCAAAACGGAATTACGGTGCAGCGGTATGACAAGACAGCGTGGACAACATCCAAGATGGCAGATGCAAATATCTCCGATATGGCGGCGGTCTGCAAGCAGGGAACTCTGTTTATGCTGGCGTCGAAAAATGAGAATACAAACCTGTACCGCTATGATGTGACGACAAACCAGTTCGCGCAGGAAGGCGTGTCGTTGGATTCGTATTCGAATTCGCAGACGATCTGCACAGAAAATGGTAATTTATACACGGCATATAGACGACAGTCTGATTCAAAGCTGGTTGTGAAGAAAAAGACTGTGACGGTGACTCCGGCACCCGATCCAGATCCGGGCACAGACCCAGATCCTGATCCAGACCCGGAACCGGGAACCAGCGAGACAACAACGACGGAAGCGACAACGACAGAGACGACGGAGCCATCTGGTACGACGACTGAAACACCGGCACCAGAGCCAAAACCAACGCCAGCCGCAACACCGAATGTGACAGTGTCTTACCGCACGCACATTCA
Source organism: Butyricicoccaceae bacterium (assembly GCA_963659815.1). Classification (GTDB taxonomy): domain Bacteria; phylum Bacillota; class Clostridia; order Lachnospirales; family Lachnospiraceae; genus Coprococcus_C. The sequence goes on along the minus strand of CAVKUW010000006.1, from coordinate 38,372 downwards.
GACCTTTGGCTGGGAGAAAGACTGGAAGAAGGATGGAACGATGTCCGGTACATCCGGCAAAGCAAAACGGCTGGAGGGCATTGAGATTAAAGTATCCGGCAATTCCAACCTTGGAATCCAGTATACGACACACTGTCAGAGCTACGGCTGGCTGCCGTGGGCGGCAAATGGCGAGATGAGCGGAACCGAGGGTGAAGCAAAACGACTTGAAGCGATCAAGATCCAGCTGACCGGCAAAGATAAAGACAACTATGATGTATATTACCGCGTGCATGCGCAGAGCTACGGCTGGCTCGGATGGGCGAAAAATGGCGCTCCGGCAGGAACGGCAGGCTATGCAAAGCGGTTGGAGGGAATCCAGATCGTCGTTGTAAAACGAGGACAAACCTTCAATACAAAGATGGGAAATATCACATCTGCATATCCGCTTGGTTATTATGCAAAGGCAGGAACTTCGCCAGTTGTAAATGCGAAGGATACGTCCAACACGAATCCGCAGATTGCAGGTGAAACGCAGCCGAACGTGACCTACCGGACCCACGTGCAGACATATGGCTGGCAGGGGTGGAAATTCAATGGTCAGATGAGCGGCACGAGCGGGCAGGCAAAACGGCTGGAAGGAATTGAAATCAAGCTTACAAATACGCCATACGCAGGTGGCATCTGCTATACGACCCATGTGCAGACATACGGCTGGCAGGGCGATGTAAAAAATCCATCCACATGGAGACAGAATGGACGGATGAGTGGAACTGAGGGCGAGGCAAAACGATTGGAAGCCATCTGTATTTCGTTGACAGGAGATATGGAAAAGTATTATGATGTGTACTATCGTGTGCATGCACAGACGTTCGGATGGCTGGATTGGGCAAAAAATGGCGCTCCGGCAGGAACGGCAGGCTATGCAAAACGATTGGAGGGCATAGAAATTCGTCTGGTACCGAAAGGACAGGCTGCCCCGGGACGTACAGCAAGATCGTACATAGCAAAGTAACGAGCATAGAGAGGAAGAGGACGAAGAGAACATGAGAACAAACCTGAAGCGGCTTGTGACCGCGATTTTGATGATGGCATTGTTGCTCGGACCGTTGGTATCTCTGCCGGTAAAGGCAGCAGAGGAAAAGGATGATAACACCTTTGTAGTTGGGTTCGATGCGGAGTTTCCACCATATGGATATAAGGATGACGACGGTGAATACGTCGGCTTTGACTTAGATCTGGCACAGGAGGTGTGCGACCGGAACGGCTGGACATTAAAGAAACAGCCGATCGAGTGGAACTCGAAGGATATGGAATTGAATACCGGTTCGATCAGCTGTATCTGGAACGGATTTACGATGAACGGCAGAGAGGATGATTATACGTGGACAAAGCCATATGTGGATAATTCCCAGGTGGTCGTTGTACGCAAGGATTCTGGAATCACACAGTTGTCCGATCTGGCAGACAAGGTAGTTGCCGTGCAGGCGGACAGCTCCGCACTCGCGGCGCTGACCGGAGAGGATGCAAGCGAGGAGAACAAAGCACTCTGCGCGACGTTTAAGGATCTGCAGCAGGTCGGCGACTACAACAGTGCATTTATGAATCTGGAGTCAGGCGCTGTAAATGCGATCTGTATGGATATCGGTGTTGCAAATTATGAGATTGCATCCCGCGGCGATAAATTTCTGATGCTCGAGGATCGGCTGTCCTCTGAGGAATATGGAGTTGGATTTAAGCTTGGAAATACCGAGCTTCGCGATCAGGTACAGGCAACCCTGCTGGACATGCTTGCCGATGGTACATTTGAGGAGATCGCAAAGAAATGGGGACTGGAAGAGTCCATCTGTCTGACTGCAGACGACGAAGTGCAGGAAGAGACAGCCGAAGATGACAATACATTTATTGTCGGGTTCGATGCGGAATTCCCGCCATATGGATACAAGAACGATGACGGCGAATATGTTGGTTTTGACTTGGATCTGGCACAGGAAGTCTGTGACCGGAACGGCTGGATCTTAAAGAAACAGCCGATTGAGTGGAACTCGAAGGATATGGAATTGAACTCCGGTTCGATCAGTTGTATCTGGAACGGATTTACAATGAATGGAAGAGAAGATGCCTACACATGGACGACGCCATATGTGGATAATTCCCAGGTGGTCGTTGTGCGCAAGGATTCCGGTATCACACAGTTATCCGATCTGTCAGGCAAGGTCGTTGCCGTGCAGGCGGACAGCTCCGCACTCGCAGCACTGACCGGAGAGGATGCAAGCGAGGAGAATCTGGCACTTGCTGAGACGTTCAAGGATCTGCAGCAGGTTGGCGATTACAACAGTGCATTTATGAATCTGGAATCAGGCGCCGTAAATGCAATCTGCATGGATATCGGTGTTGCAAACTATGAGATTGCATCCCGCGGCGATAAGTTCGTGATGCTCGAGGATCGTCTGTCTTCCGAGGAATATGGAATTGGATTTAAGCTTGGAAATACCGAGCTTCGTGATAAAGTACAGGCAACGCTGCTTGACATGCTTGCCGATGGTACATTTGAGGAAATCGCAAAGAAATGGGGACTGGAAGAGTCCATCTGTCTGTCACCGGACGATCAGGTACAGGATGGAAATGCCGCTGCAACTGCGACAGACAGCACATCCACAGGCAAGAAGAACACAAGCTTCTGGGATAAGTTCTGCTCGATCACAAAGCAGCTTGCAGAAGGTCTGCTGGCATCCCTGGTGATCTTCTTCCTGACACTTTTGTTCTCCCTGCCGCTTGGACTTCTGGTTGCAGCAGGCAGAATGTGCAAGATTGCGCCGATCCGCTGGCTGGTGAAGTTTTACATCTCCATCGCGCGTGGTACGCCGCTGATGTTACAGCTGCTCGTTGTATTCTACGGACCGTATTACCTGTTTGGTGCGACACTTACGACAAGCTATCGTTTCCAGGCAGTTATCATTGGATTTGCTTTGAATTATGCAGCATATTTCGCAGAGATCTACCGCTCCGGTATTCAGGCAGTGCCACAGGGACAGCATGAGGCAGCGAAGATCTTAGGATACAGCAAGAGCCAGACGTTCTTCAAGATCGTGTTCCCACAGATGGCAAAGAATATTCTGCCTTCTGTCACAAACGAGGTTATCACACTGGTTAAGGATACGTCACTTGCATTTGCAATTTCTTATACGGAGATGTTTACACTTGCCAAGCAGGTGGCAGCTGCACAGACAACGATCATGCCGCTGTTTATCGCCGGTGTGTTCTACTACATCTTTAACTTTGTCGTTGCGTTTGTGATGGAGAAGATCGAAAAACGCATGAATTACTATCGTTAGGAGGGGCGCAATGAACTTACTGGAAGTAAAAAATATAAAGAAAAGCTTCGATGATCTCGAAGTGTTGAAGGATATCAGTATGTCGGTGGCTGAGAGCGAGGTTATCTCGATTCTTGGACCATCCGGTTCGGGAAAATCGACCTTCCTGCGCTGCATGACAATGCTGGAGAAGATTGACGGCGGAAGCATGGTGTACTGCGGAAAGGAAGCAGTTAATTCTGGCGGCGGCGTTCCGGTCTATGCGGATAAAGCGGCACTCAAAGAGATTCAGAGCTATTACGGACTGGTATTTCAGAACTTTAACCTGTTCCCACATTATTCCGTGCTGAAGAATATCGCAGATGCACCGATCCACGTGCAGAAGCGTGACAAGGACGAGGTGTATGCCGAGGCGAAGGAACTGCTTCGCAAGATGAACTTAGAAGATAAGGGTGACTATTATCCATATCAGTTATCCGGCGGACAGCAGCAGCGTGTGGCAATCGCCCGTGCGCTCGCGTTAAAGCCGAAGATGCTCTTCTTCGATGAGCCGACATCGGCACTCGATCCGGAGCTGACCGCCGAGATCTTAAAGGTATTAAAGGAACTCGCCGCCGAGAAGATGACAATGGTGATCGTAACCCATGAGATCGGTTTCGCCCGGAGCGTATCCGACCGCGTGATCTTCATGGATGGTGGTGTAATCGTCGAGGAAGGAAAGCCAGAGGATGTCATCGACAACCCGAAGACCGACCGAGCCAAAGCGTTCTTGAAGAAGATGCAAGAAATGTAGTAATTTATCAACACACAGCACAGGGTACAAAAAATAAAATCCCCTGCAGACTGATAGAAACACATCGGCACTTAACGAGCCCGGTATAAGCCGGGGGAGTTTAGTACCGCTATGTGTTGTCTCTCAAGCGAGAGCGTGTCTGCAGAGGATTTTTGTTTTTTAGTGCCATGCTGTGTGCCCGTTAAATTACATCTTCTCTGGCTCATCATACTCGACACCCTTCGTATCGACCGTGACTGTCTTGATACGCTGATCTTCGAGCGGACGATCCATGTAGTCGGTTGGAACATCTGCAATCTTGTTTACGACATCCAGACCATCTACGATCTTACCGAAAGCAGCATAGCTTCCGTCCAGATGCGGGCTGTTCTTGTGCATGATGAAGAACTGGGAACCTGCGGAGTTTGGCATCATTGTACGAGCCATGGAAAGTACACCAGGCTCATGCTTCAGATCATTTGCAAATCCGTTCTGTGCGAACTCACCGCGGATCGAATAACCAGGACCTCCGGTACCATTTCCATCCGGGCAGCCGCCCTGAATCATAAAGCCACTGATGACACGATGGAAGATCAATCCATCGTAAAATCCCTTCTTAATCAGAGAGATAAAATTCTTTACTGTGTTTGGTGCGATATCCGGATACAGTTCAAATGTCATAACATCGCCGGATTCCATTGTCATTGTAACAATTGGATTACTCAAATTTATCATCCTTTCTTGTATTTTTATCCAAAAGATGATAGTATAATACCATTATTGTAAAATTACATCAAGTGTGTAATTTTTTGAAAAGTTATGTAAACTAAAATGCAAAGAAGAGGTACGAAAAGTGGGAAAAACGGTGATTCGAATCGCGAAGGGAATCATATTGGTAGTGGCGATTGTTGCACTTGCCAATCTGACCTATAAACATATACGAACCTATTACGATGATTATATGGATGAATACAAGGGAACGGAGTCGACACAGGGCGAAGATGTGACGGTTACGATTCCGGAGGGCGCATCCGTTAAGGAGATCGCACAGATCTTAAAGGACAATGGATTGATCAATTATCCACGTGCATTTACAAAGCGTCTGCAGGATTCCGAGTACCGCGGCAAGCTGCATGGTGGTACATACACACTGAATACCGGTATGACGACCTTGCAGATGATGGCAGCGATGAGCCCGACCTTCGAGGAAGATCAGCCGATTGATTATCTGGTTGTGCCGGAGGGCTTTACGGTAGAGATGATAGCCGCGCGATGTGAAGATCAGGGAATCTGTTCCGCAACCGAATTTTTAAATGCATGCAAATCCGTTACGAAATCGGATTTTGCATATCTGGCAGACGTACCGGCAGGTGCCAATGTCAACTACAAGGTACAAGGCTTCCTGTTCCCGGCAACGTACGATATTTATGAGTCGACGACAGCCGAATCATTAGTCGATTATATGTTGAGAACGTTCGACAACTACTATACACAGGAATTGCAGGATCGTGCAGCAGAGCTTGGATACAGTGCGTTTGAGCTTGTGACAAGAGCATCCGTCGTAGAGCGTGAGGCGAAGGTGGACGAGGAGCGTGCAACGATCGCAGGCGTTATCAATAACCGTCTGAAAGCAGATATGCCATTGCAGATGTGTCCGACTGTCTTATATCCATTGACCGATGGTATGTATGACAAGAGTCAGGTTCTGTATGAGGATCTGGAGCTGGATTCCCCATACAACACCTACAAATATTCCGGACTTCCGGTAGGACCGATCTGTAATCCGGGACTTGCTTGTATTCAGGCAGTTTTGTATCCGGAAGAGCATAATTACCTGTATTACCATGTTGGTGATGAAGCAGCAGGTACACATATCTTTACAGAAAACTATGAGGATCACATAGATACACAGATTATTGGTGGACCAAACGGCGTGACACCGGACGGAGAAGCTTCCACCGAGGAATCAACAACGGAAGAATCACAATAGGAATAAATAATGTATTAGGAGGGACGTTATGAGAACTTTTAATTTTAGGGCGCGAAACATCGGCGAAGAAAAATATCTGTCATACACAATGGGCGAGGATTGTGAGTTAGATGAGGATGTTTTAGATTACTGTCAGGATAATGCGCTGGAAGAACTGATAGAGATTATCTATGAAGAAGATGACGATTTCGATTATCTGACCTACCAGATTACAGGTAAGACATCTCTGGAAGAGTACATCACACAGGAGCATGATTGCGAGAGCGTACTGCTCATTCTGCGGAATGTCGCACAGGAGATGATTTCCTTGAAGGAACAGGCAATTCCGCTTTCGTATGTACTGTTGAACCGTGGATTTATCTACGTGGACGCAGAGAAGAAGACGGTACAGTTCCTGTGTCTGCCAATCGAGAGCAAGGGCGCACTTTCTGTAGAATTCAAGAGCTTTGTACGCCAACTGCTTGCGAACATGAAATACGATGTGGAAGAGGATCTGAATTATGTTGGTAAGCTCCTCACGTATATCAATGGAGATAACTTCAATCTGCGTGGACTGATCGGACTTGCAGAGGCGTTGATGGAAGAGGAAGGAATCAGCTTTGAGGAGGCTGGTGCTATTGATGCAGATGGTGTTGAGGTTGTAAGCGCAGAGACAGAAGCACCGGCAGAAAATATCGGTGACATCATGAACAGCCTGCAGGAAAAGGATGATACACCACTTCCGGAGATCGGCGATGATGAAGAAGACGGAGAGGAAGAAGCAGAGGAACCTGTAAAAGAAGAGGAAGAACTGGAAAGTATTCTTCCGGCTGGCATGCAGGTAAAGGAAGAAGAGACACCGGTAGAGGAGAAGGTGGCAGAACCGACAGAGGCTGTCGAGGAGACACCAGCACCTGTCGAGGAAGCACCGGCACCAGAGCCGGTGATGGAAAAGCAGGAAGCACCAAAGCCGGAACCAGTAGCAGAAAAACCAGAGGTTTCCCCAGCCGCAGAGCAGATCCTGTCACAGGTAAAGCCGGAGGGGACAACAAATGGTGGCGAGAAGCTGCAGTTAAAGACAAACAAGAAGGAATCCGATATCAACCTGATTAAGGATCGGATCAAGGAGCTGGTTGGAGAAGTTCCATCTGCAAAGCCGACAGCACAGCCAACCAAGAATATCCAGACATTGGAAGATCTGGATCATTTCTTAGACAAGCCGCCTGTGGTTAAGCGGAATGTGGTAAAGGTAAACCGTGCGGCAATCATCCAGCAGACAGAAGCTGAGATGGAGGCGGCTGAGGCAGAAGCAGCAGCGGAGGCAGCAGAGTCTGCTGAACCGGAAACAACCGTACAAAACGAAGAACCGACAAGCGGACAGACAGAAAACATCAAGGTGCCTGTGATCGAGGATATCTACGATGACATGAACATTGAGAAGAAAAAGGACGATGAAAAGGACAAGAAGCCAAAGAGTACATCTATTTTGAATAAATCTGTAACAGAGCTTGTAAAAGATGCCGTTGGTGCTGTGAGTGCAGCGACTGCAGCAGCCAATACGCCGAAAGCATTGCCATATCTGATCCGTGTAAGTACAGAAGAACGTATCATGCTGAACAAAGCAGTGTTCAAGATTGGAAAGGCAACCAGAGGCGTGGATTATACTGTTGGCGGAAACGGAGCGATCAGCCGTCAGCATGCATTTATTATCCAGAAGGATGGGGTATGTTATATCAAAGATAACAAGTCTACGAATCATACATATGTGAATGGAAAGCGCGTAGAGGATGGGGTGGAAGAAATTCTGACACATGATTCTCTCGTAAGACTTGCAGATGAAGAGTTTACATTTAAGATTCGCTAATTAGGATGATCATATCATGAGGAGGTAGCAAATGAAGGGGTTAGAGTTGAATGTAACAAAACAAAACGGAATGACATTGGTGGAGTATCAGCTTGGAGTAGCAGATGTCTATGACGACAGAGTGTCAGACAAGGTTGCACAGCTCGGAAATATTATTCCGTTCCAGTACAAGGACGAGGATGGAAAGAGAAGTATTGTCTCTTATGTGCATCATGACACTTCTCTGGAAGTGATGCTGCGTCAGACATTGAAGAAGGCAGATGTACTTGCAATCCTGAAGGGACTGTTGTGTGCATTTGAGATTGGTGCAGCAGGTGTGCAGATCTGTTATCTGGTACGCGATCTGAATTATATCTATGTAGATCCTGAGAGCAAGGCAGTAAAGTGCATCATGGTTCCTGTAAAGCAGGATCCGTTGGGACAGTCTGATATCCCGGATTTCTTCCGAAATATTGTGTCACATATGCGCTTTGATGAAGCAGACAAGGATGATTATGTAGCAAGAATCCTGACCTTGATCAATACGGATCATTATTCCAATATGAAATTAAAGGGGCTTGTAGATGCGGAGATGGAGAAACTTGGTCTCTTCTATACAAGAGACGAGGGACTTAAGAAGGAAGCAGATACAACCGCAGCTCCGGAAGTACAGAACCAGAATGTAAAAGTAAATCGTATCGGCGTGATGAACAACATGCGTCCACAGGGTATGCCAGCGATGGGACAGCCGGTGCCACCGATGGGCGGACAGCCAATGGGACAGCCGGTGCCACCGATGGGCGGACAGCCAATGATGGGGCAGCCGGTACCACCGATGGGCGGACAGCCAATGGGACAGCCGGTACCACCGATGAATGGACAGCCAATGGGACAGCCGGTACCACCGATGAACGGACAGCCAATGATGGGACAGCCGGTACCACCGATGGGCGGACAGCCAATGATGGGACAGCCAGTGCCGCCGATGGGGCAGATGCCGAAGCCGCAGGCGCTAGCACCGGAGACACCAAAGCCGGAAATGCCGAAGCCGCAGGCACCAGCACCGGAGGCGCCAAAGCCAGAGATGCCAAAACCGGAAATGCCGAAGCCACAGGCACCAGCACCGGAGGCACCAAAGCCAGAGATGCCAAAGCCGGAAATGCCGAAGCCACAGGCACCGGCACCGGAGGCACCAAAGCCAGAGATGCCAAAACCGGAAATGCCAAAGCCACAGATGCCTCCAATGGGGCAGCGTCCAGCGATGGGTGGACAGCCAATGATGGGACAGCCGGTACCGCCGATGGGACAGTGTCCACCAATGGGACAACCAATGATGGGGCAGCCGATGATGGGACAGATGCCAAGACCACAGGCACCACAGATGCAGAATGGCAATCTGATGGGACAGCTTGGTGGTGCACGTCCGATTCCACACTTTGTGCGTAAATCAACCGGGGAGATTATTAATATTACAAAACCAGAATTTATCATTGGTAAGTCAAAGACAAAAGCCGATTATGCAATAGAGAACAACAGCGCAATCAGCCGGGAGCATTGTATTGTAATCCAGCGCGATGGCGTGAACTATATCAAGGATAACAATTCTACAAACCATACCTATGTAGATGGGGTAGAGTTGCAACCGGGTAAGGAAGTGCTTCTGAAGCATAAGACAGAAGTTCGATTGGGAGATGAGGAATTCACATTCCTTCTGAGAAAAGGAGAGTAATATGGAGTACATTGCAACATATCACACCGATGTAGGTACAAGAAAAGAAACCAACCAGGACTCTCTTGCAATCAAGGTTGTGAACACAAAAGAGGGAAATGTAGCATTTGCAATCGTGTGTGATGGCATGGGAGGACTCGCAAAAGGCGAGGTTGCCAGCAAAGAGGTAATCGAAGCATTTTGTACATGGTTTGATGACACACTGGTGGATGAAATCCAAAATGGAACATTCACAGAGCAGAAGCTGGTAACACAGTGGGATGATATTATCCAGACTCAGAATCGCCGGCTGGGCGCATATGGAGAGGAAAATCATTTGCAGCTTGGTACGACGGTATCTGCAATCCTGTTGTACAAGGATCAGTATTATATTGTGCATGTGGGCGACAGCCGCGTGTATGAGCTTACAAAGACAGCGAAGCAGCTGACAAACGACCAGACATTTATCGCAAGAGAACTGGCAGCGGGACGTATGACACCGGAACAGGCAAAAACCGATCCGAGACGAAGCGTACTGTTGCAGTGCGTCGGCGCATCGCCGGTTGTTGAGCCGGAATTTACAAAGGGAACTGCAACAAGAAATGCAGTTTATATGCTCTGCTCAGACGGATTCCGTCATGTGATCACACCGGAGGAAATCATCGAGAAGATCGGACCGGGTGAGGCAACGGACGAGGAAAAGATGAAATATGGAGCAATATATCTGACAGAGTTAGTAAAGAACCGTGGGGAACGTGATAATATCACAGTAGCAATGGTTCGCACGATTTGATTTAGAGAGGGTTTGCCATGACGAAGGAAGGAACCGTACTAGACGGAAAATATGAAATATTGGCAGAAGTTGGTCGAGGTGGTATGTCCATCGTGTACCTTGCCCGTGATAAGCGTTTGAACAAGCAGTGGGCGGTCAAGGAGATCAAGAATGATGGAAAGAAATCTGCAAAGACTTTACTTAAGGGATTGGAACGAGAAGCGAATATTCTGAAGAACGTAGATCATCCGGTGTTGCCGCGAATCGTAGATATCATCAATCAGGATGGAACAATCTACGTTGTTATGGATTATATCGAGGGTGATACGATTCAGGATCGATTGAAGAAGGAAGGCGCGCAGCCACAGGAGTTAGTTGTAGAGTGGGGCTTGCAGCTTGCAAGTGCATTGAATTACCTGCACAACATGAATCCGCCGGTTATCTACCGGGACATGAAGCCTTCGAATGTCATGATCAAGCCGGAGGGCGGCGTAAAGCTGATCGACTTCGGTACAGCAAAAGAGTACGAGATAGAGAACAATGCAGATACAACCGCGCTTGGTACGAGAGGCTATGCGGCACCGGAGCAGTTCGGTGATTCCAAGGGACGCGGTATCTACAATACAGATGCGAGAACAGATATCTACAATCTGGGAGCAACCCTGTATCATATCGTAACAGGAAAGAATCCGTGTGAGCCACCATACGAGATCAAACCGATCCGTGAGTGGAACCCAATGTTGTCCTCTGGTTTGGAGAAGATTATCTTGAAATGTACACAGGCAGATCCGAACGACCGTTATCAGAACTGTACGGAGCTGATGTATGCATTGGAGCATTACGATGAGCTTGATGACAGTTATCGGAAGAAGAATAAGAAGAAGCTTGGGATTTTTGCAGCGACCGCGGCACTGGCAGTTGTAGCCGGCATCACAGCTGGAATCGGATATTCCGGTATGCAGCGGATCAAGCTGAACAATTATAACCAGTATATTGAAAATGGTATGAATTACTGCCGGGAGGAAAATTACGAAGCCGGAACAGCGGAATTCAAGAAAGCAATCGAACTGGACGGTTCGGAGGAAAAAGCTTACGAGCAATATATACAGGCATACATTGATGCTACAAACAAGGCAGAGGAAGCCGGAACCGAGTCCGCACTCAATCTGGACGATGCGTTGACACTGGTTTCCAATCGAATCAGCAGTAAACATGGCGGTGTCGAGAAGAACAGCGCGGTGCTTTACAAGCTGGCACTTACTTATTTTGAGGAAGAGCGTTCTTACAGTCAGGCAGCCAAATATTTCGGCATGATTGACGAGAAGGACGAGGAATATGGAAAGCTTGCAGGCTTTTACAAATCCATTTCCGAGCTGCGATCTGACAGTACGTCGGATGCATCAGAGCTGATGCAGGCGGTAAATGATTTCGCATCCTACAACGAGAACAACTTTACGAACCAGGAAGCAACCAAGTTCGTAAACTATCGTATTATCGGTGAGATTTACAGTACAAACGTCAGCAAGGATGCGGAGACAAGCATCGCAGAACAGGCAAGTACGGTAATGGAACAGGCGGTTGCAGATCTGGACGAGTACACAGGCAATGATCTGGACGAAGAAGCAGTTATGGATATGAATTATCGTTACGACGATAACCTGATCATGATCTATGAGCAACTTGCCAAGGAAAATGCAGATAATGAAACGGTTGCAAATGGGTATTATTCGATGGCGATCAGCTATTGCGAGGATTATATTGGAATTCTGAAGATGAAGGTGGATAGTGATCCGGGCATTTCGCTGGGAGGGGTGTCCGTCAATGCATATAATCAGTCCTATTACAATAAGATGATGACAGAAGCACGCTGCTATGATGCACAGGACAAGACAGACGAGGCTCTGAAGATATATGAAGCTGCAGAAAAGATATTCGGTACGAAGAATGAGTGGAGTGATAACGTATATGCAGAACATATGGATTACTTGTATCGGTTGTGTGAGGAGCAGGAGCAGGATCCGAAGCTTTGGACGAAGAAGCTCCCGGAGCTGACAAAGAAGCTGATTCAGGTGTTTGATGATGGTGGAAATGTATTTGGTATCAACAACAACAAAACCTGGTATAAACGAAAGGATACCTTGCAGATGTTGAAGGACGGAAGCTTTGATATCGGGGAAGACGAAGGGACACAGTCGCAGGATGCAGATTCTGACGATACGCAGTCTACAGAGATGGGAGAGTGATAGGCATGCAAAACGTATATGAAGTATGTTTTTATGGCGGCTTGGTGCTGGCGATTCTCCTTCTGGTTGCAACAATCGTGTTATTCATCGTATTGAAGATACCGAAGGTAATCGGAGAGCTGACTGGAAGTACAGCGAAAAAAGCGATGAAGGAAATGCAGGATGGAGCTGCGAAGTCTGGTAGCGTAGCAAAGAAGGAACAGGAAAAATACTACAACATGGGTAGTGGAAAGATCACTGCGAAGGAAGCGGTTTCTACGCGGGAGGATCGTAAGGCTAATGGTAATGATTCCACCGAACTGTTGGAGAAATCAAAGAAGAAAGAAAAGAAGTTTGAAGAGACCGACATCCTTCGTCCGGGCATCAATGATTATGATACCCCGGATGATGGCGAGACAGAAGTACTCGGTTCAGGTGCGGATGATGAGGCAACGGATGTGCTTTGTGATGAGGCAGGAGACGACGGAGCAACGGATGTACTTCGAAACGACGAAGGTGATGACGGAGCAACGGATGTACTTCGAAACGACGAAGGTGATGACGGAGCAACCGATGTGCTTCGGGGAGACGATGTAGATGCTGAGAATGCAACTGACATTCTGCGGATGGACGATGATGACAGCGATGCAACCGATGTGTTGCGTGCCAGCGATGACGAGGAAGGCACAAGCGTATTGACAACCGGAATATTAGCGAAGAAGGTAAAAGTAATTTACAATATAGTAGTTGTCCATTCGGATGAAAATATAAAGTCAGGCAGGTGAGAAAAAGGATGAACAGAGATCAAAGAAAAAAAATAAAATCAAGACAACCGCTGAAGAAAATTTTAGCGTTGTGGGTAGTTTTTACGATGCTTGTCATACCGTTTGCCAATCATATTGGGAAAGATGATGTAAAGGCGGAAGAAAGTGGTGTGAAGGTTGTTACAGATTCGTCCGTAGGCGTTACCGTGGATCTGACAGAAGAAATGACCGCCATATTGACAGATGACGCTGGTAATATTATTGCAAATACAACGTCTACGAAAACGATATATCTGTTAGAAGGTGCACAGAGCGTTAAAAAATTGATTTTGCCAGAACTCAAGGTTGGGGGGGAAGATGTGTCTTTGGGAGACGCTCGGTACGGAAGCGGCGATATAACTGGTGATTCCACAAACGTAGAAGGAACGCTTACCAATAATGGAGAGACAGACGTTACTATTAATTCGGATACAAAGTTTGCGATTTATGCAAGGAAAGCAGGCACGGATAAATGGAAATTACAATATGTGCTTAACATCATATTTGTCGATTTTTCATTGTCAGGCATAGGATTGTATGACGACGGAGGCAATCGTTTGACAAATACTTCGTATATGGCAAGTGCAACCATGAAAGCACCAATCACATATGGAGCAACCGTGATCGAGGATGCCAGCGTACAATATTATGCTAAAATCGGTTTGGAAGCGACAGCAGATGAACAAAAAAATGTTGATAATTATAGCGAAACAAGCACAATTACTGCAAATGAAGATAACCGGGGTAAGCAGGTTTACGCATATGCAGCCGTGATATCAACTGTGGAACCTCGGCAGGTATTAGCATATATACCGCTAGGCTCTGTTCATATAAGTAACGATACACAGGCACCTGATATTAGCTGTGAGGTCTCGGCTGTAGCTTATCAGGATGAGGGGTCACTTGATTATAAAGAGATACAGAATAGGTTTATAGATGAAAACAATGTTTATTATGGCGTGAGTGAGAAATACCAGTATAGAGTTACCGTTGAAGACCCGGTAAGGGATGGTGAAGATACCTCTGGAATTAAGAGTGTAACAGCGACGTTAAATAGTGAATCTTTGACAGTGACACATTTAGATTCCTCCAATGTGTATACGATCGAGCTTACAAAGCAGCAGGCAACCGGAGATGTTGTAACTGTAACTGCAGTTGACAACAAGGGAAATTCTAAAGACTATACGTGCCTAATCAAGATTAAACAGGCGACGGAGGGAACACAGGTAACCGATGTTACATTTGCAGATGATGATAGCTGGAATGGATTAACAGAGAATAAGATACTTTCCCATTTGACTGCAAAGAAGCAGATCAAGGTAACCTTAGAGTCAGATAAGCAGATTACAGCCGTTAAACTTACCGATGGAACGAAGGAATTTAACGCGGATGCGGTCGCATGTTCGGAACCTAGCACGACACGTGTATACACAGTTACGGCGAATATTTCAATTCCGACGGATTTAGAAACCTCAGAGCTGTTAAATGCGTTAGAGGTAAAGGCATATGATGGTGGTTCAGAGGTTACGATTACCGGCACAAAGCAACTCAAGAATATTTTATACGATGCAAAAGCACCGGTGATCAGTAATCCAAAGCTTGAAAAAAGTACAGACAATGGAACAACCTGGGCAGAGGTTGGCTCTGCAGTCGGAGATTTAGGTAGTATCGTGACAGAACTGAATACGATTTACCGGTATGCAGTTACTGTTGTAGATGCAGCTGGAGAAAGTGGCGTACAGGATGTATATGTAACACCAACGGACAAGTTTACGCATACTACGGGAAATACATATGTATATAATATTCCATCGGATCAGTTGAAGGTGGATATCCCATATTCCGTTGCGGTTACAGCATCAGATAAAGCAGGAAATGTATCAGATTCTTTGCCTCTTCGTGGTGTTACAAAGATTGATGATACCTTGCGCGTAGATCGTTGTGTGATTATAGATGCAGCAGGAAACGATGTAACAAGCGATGTTTTGGCAGGAAAGAATACCAATAAAAAATATCAGTTGGAAGTGACTGCAAGCTCTGCTTATGTTGTGAAGAAATTTGAACTGATTGCAGGTGGTACGAATGATCAGTCGATGGATATTGATCCTTCTGCGAATAATCAGGATGCAACGAGCCATCGTTACAGTGTAACTATTCGGTTCGATTTACCAGCTAAGACAGATATAAATGCGTTGCTGGAAGGCATGTACCTGAATGTGACAGATGGAAATGCAAAGACAATTCGTTATCCGGGGAACACGTCAAATACACTTGGTACAATCTTATATGACCGTACGAATCCAACTGTATCGGTCAACGAGGCAAACGACAGCACATGGTATAAGGAATATACAATCAATTATACGATTACTTCCGGTGACAATGGTGTGGAATCGCCACTTGCAAATGCTAGTTATTCTCTGGCAGGAAGCAAGGCAAATGTGACAGACAAGGAAATCACATTGAATGGAACGCAGACTTCGGTCAACGGAACGATTGCGATTCCAGAGTCAGCAGGAATTACAGGTACATCGCTGGTGTTCAATGCACAGGATGCAAGTGAGAACCTGCTTCCGAACAATCTGTATAAGATCAAAGTCGATAAGACAAATCCAAAGGCGGAATTGACCGTCAATGGAAGAACAAACATTACACAGCCATTGGATGGCGAGGTGCTGATCAAGACAGCGGTATCGGATAACCTGACGATCAATCAGGCAACAATCACTGTCAAGGGTCCGTACACAGATGTGACAACAACCTTGTGCGGAGCAAAAGAATTGTCAAATGTCAGTCAGGAAAACAGCTTCACGCTAGATAACCTGATCGGCAAGAAAGCCGCAGATGGTGATTACACAGTGACAGTTAATGTGTCAGATAAGGCAGGAAACATTGATTCCAAGACGATGAAGTTCCGCGTGGATAATACAATCCCGGTTGTTACAGCAAAGATTTCCGGGGGTACGACTGCTGGCAAGCAGCCGGGCAAGAACTTCGATGGAACTGTTTGCGATTACTTCTATCGTTCCAATGTAACGGTAGAGCTTACTTATGAGGATGAGAATATCGCAGCTTCCGGCGTAAGAGTGACAGATAACAACAATGTAGTAAATGTAACATGGCAGCGGATCGGTACATCCAACAAGTATCAGGGAAGCTATGTTTCAACCGGTATGGGCGCACATGTAATCAAGATCAATGCACAGGATAATGCAGGCAACAATGCCGTTGAAAAGCAGGTTGTATTTATCAAGGATACAGAGGCTCCGAATATTACCGCAGTGATTAACGGTGGTATGGTTTATTCTGAGAATATGGGTGTCGTTGATCTGACTTCGGATGCAACGGTTGCGTTCTCTGTAAACGATGCAAACGAAGATGTACATGATTTCAACTACCAGTTGATTAAGAAAGTACCGGATCAGCTTCCGGTAACCGCGGATGTATTGAAGACAGATAACCGTGTATTTGGCTATACAGATGAGGCTGATTATCAGGTAAAGGTATATTCTGTGGACAAGGCAGGAAACCGAAGTGCAGAAAGAAATGTACAGTTCCGTGTTGATAAGACAGCACCGGAGCTGCAGATTACAGGAACTGCTTCCGGTTCGACACTGAACGCAGGAACAACCCTGACATTTAGTATGACAGAGGCATTCTGGTGGGATGCATCTGGTACGATCACGATCACAAGAAAAGCAAACGACAGTGTGGCAGAGGCTGCTTACAAGACCATCGACTTCAAGCCAACGGCACGTGTGACAACGATGACGGAGACGCTGAGTGAGACAGGTGAGTATCAGGTAACATTTACCGGTAAAGACCGTGTTGGACATACGGCTGAGGCAGCCAGCTATACAGTAAGAATTGATACAGGCAAGCCAATCATCACATTGAGCGGCGTGTCAAATAACGACAAGACGACAAAGCAGGTAGAGTTCCAGGCACAGATTGAGGAAGACTTCTATCTGACAAAGTCTGTAAGTATTCAGGCAACAAGAACATATCTTGATCCAACATCTTACAAGGAAAAGACAGAGGATCTGCAGATTACCGGATACAATCCGACAGCAGCAACGACGCTGATTCGAAACACATTTACAGAGGATGGTATCTACAAGATTCAGGTAACCTGTAAGGATGCTGCAGGCAACGAGGATACACAGGAGGTTTCCTTCACGATTGATAAGACAAAGCCAGTGATTGATCCAAAGGTCATGAGTGCATATGAAGGAACTCTGACATCCTTTGCATGGGATTACGATCTGAACGACATTATCTACGACCTGACTGTCTGCGATGCACACATGTACTTAAATGGTAGCGAGTATGACGGAACATCCGAGATCGAGGATGGTGCATATGAGCTGAAGATTACAGCCGAAGATGAACTTGGTAATGTAACCGAGGAAACAGTAAACTTCAATCTGGATACAAAGGCACCAACCTTTATTGTAACGGGTGTAGAAGATGGAGAGATTAAGAACGAGCAGTATGACATCAACGTATCCCTTCAGTTGGATGAGGATACTCTGGATGAGGTAACGCTCAATGGTTCTCCGGTTGAGATCAAGGACAATGCTGCTGCGATCACAGTCACAGAAAAGAGCGACTATAAGCTTACAATGAAGGCACATGATGATGCCGGAAATGAAGCAGAACAGACGATCAGCTTTACATATGGAGAGAAGAGTCATGTACTTCTGTATGTATTGATTGGTGTTGGCGTTCTTGTAGTGCTTGGCGGCGGAATCGCAATTATTCTGGCAGCAAAGAAGAAAAAGAATAATTAATCGGTGATAAAACTAGGTTACATGGGCAGGAGCATGGAAACATGCTCCTGTTTTGCTTGCAAACGACCGCCGGGCATATTATAATCAGAAAAGCGAAAACGGTAACAGGGAAAAATTGGTAGGAGGTTGACGCATGGTAGACGTTGCGATGCTGACAAAGCAAGGGGGAAGAGATCACAACGAGGATTACATACGGAAAGCAACATACGAAGAACAGTTCTGCCTGATTTTGTGCGATGGGCTTGGCGGGCATGCCTGCGGGGAAGTAGCATCGGAGCTGGTCGCAGAAAGTATAGCAAAGACTTTTGAAAAACAGGGCTACTATGCCGGATTTTTCAAGGATGCATTGGAACAGGCACAAAAAGAGTTGTTGGAAGAACAGGTGCGGCGGGATTTACGCAACTCTATGAAGACAACGGCGGTTGTGCTTGTGATCACACCGGAACTGATACAGTGGGCGCATATCGGAGACAGCCGGTTGTATCGGATTTACGAGAATGGAACAAAATATCAGAGAACACGTGACCATAGCTTAGTACAGATTCTGCGCGATACCGGAGAGATCAAGGAGTCTGAGATCCGCACGCACGAGGACCGGAACAAGCTGCTGCGTGCGATGGGCGCACAGTGGGGGACGAAAACGTATGATATAAGTGCGGTCGTGGAGCGCGGAGAGACACAGGCATTTGTACTGATGACGGATGGTTTCTGGGAGTATGTCTATGAGGAAGAGATGCTTGCCACATACAAGGAAACGTCCTCTGCACAGGCTTGGTTAGACGCAATGGAAAAATACGTGCTGGAGCGGGCAGACATGACAAAGACGGATAATTATTCCGCAATCGTTGTCCGCGTGGAGGAATAAAAAAGATGTTTCGAGCAGTTGTATTTGATATGGATGGTGTCATTACAGACACTGAGAAATTATATCGGAGATTCCAGCTGGAGGAAGGCAAGAAGCTGGGAATCCCGGATGATGTGATGGTTGTTGCCTGCGAGCGTATCGCGGGTGGCACGAAGTACACAAACAAGAAGAGCTTTGAAGATGTCGTCGGTATGGGAATTGATTATTTTGATTTTCGGGAAGCGGTCGTGAACAAGCTGGACGCGCATATCCGGGCACACGGCGTGGAATTGAAGCCGGGCGTCGCAGATACATTAAAATATCTGAAAGAAAAGGGGGTCAAGGTAGGACTTGCAACCTCCACGGTGCGCGAACGTGCGACAGGGTATCTGAAAGCCCATCATATCGACCGGTATTTTGATGAATTAGTATTTGGTGATACGGTGGAGCAT
Source organism: Butyricicoccaceae bacterium (assembly GCA_963659815.1). Taxonomy (GTDB): domain Bacteria; phylum Bacillota; class Clostridia; order Lachnospirales; family Lachnospiraceae; genus Coprococcus_C. Next base: position 18,901 of record CAVKUW010000006.1, on the reverse strand, counting down.
GGAAAACCGGCACCGGATATTTATTTAAAGGCGTGTGAGATGCTTGGAGTAAAACCGGAGGGGGCTGTTGCGGTGGAGGATTCGATCAATGGAATCCTGTCAGCGGGACGTGCGGGCATGTATCCAGTCATGGTGATCGACCTGATACAGCCAAACGATATCACAAAGCAGTACGCGAAACAGGTATATGAATTCGGTCGCATTGACCGGTTAAGGGAGATTATTTAGGAGGACATAGGAGATGAGTAACATGAATTTGCTTGTAGTCATTTTGAAGCACGAAGACCTTGTGAGCGAGATCTGTAAGGAACTGGTAGAAGAAGGAATTCACGGAGGTACGATTGTCGATGGTACTGGTATGGCGAGTGTCGTCGAGAAGATGGATGACCTTCCAATCTTTGGAATGCTTCGTTCCATCCTTGCGGATGATGACGATCATGAAGTGGTAAAGATGATGTTCTTTGTCGTAGATGATGACGAAATGAAGAAGGCGCGCAAGACGATCAATGACGTGATCGGACTGGACAAGCCTAACACCGGAATTATGTTTGCGCTTCCGGTATCATTTGTGGAAGGCCTGGGTGCATAATCATGGATTTGAATATACTAACGTATTTGGGGATCATGTTGCTTGCGGCACTTATCGCAGGCAAGATTGTCAAACAGATGAAGCTGCCGAACGTGACCGGATATCTGGTAATCGGACTGCTGATTGGCCCGAATTGTCTCGGAATCTTAAGTGAAGAACTGATTGACAGCATGGACTTGCTGACAGAGCTGGCACTTGGCTGTATCGCATTTTCCATTGGTGCAGAATTTAAGACAACATTCCTGAAGAAGGTTGGAAAGGCACCAATCATCATTGGTGTGACCGAGGGTATGGGGGCGGTAATCGTCGTAGATACGATTCTGTTGCTGCTTGGCTATGATGTGACGTTTGCGCTTGCAATCGGTGCGATCGCATCTGCGACTGCGGCGGCGTCCACGATGATGATCGTCAAGCAGTATAAGACAAAAGGACCTGTGACCAATACTTTGCTTCCGGTCGTAGCCTTGGATGATGCGGTTGCCCTGATCGCGTTTGGACTTTCGATGGCGGTTGCAAATGTTATCAGCTCCAGCGGTAGTGCCCCGATTGGAAAACTGTTGATTGCCCCATGTATCGAGATTCTGGGTGGATTGCTTTTCGGTGCGGTACTCGGCGTGATTATGGCGATTCTTGTAAAATTCTATACCGGACGTGGAAACAGACTGGCGATTACACTCATGATGATCTGCCTGTGTGTGGGTGTTTCTGATATGGTAGGATTTTCTTCCCTGCTTGCCTGTATGATGTTAAGTACGGTATTCGTCAATGTTTCAAAGCAGAGCGATAAGATTTACGAGCCACTTGACCGGATGACACCGCCGATCTATATGATGTTTTTCATTCTGTCTGGTGCATCGCTTGATGTGAAGGTTATCGCGTCTGTCGGCGTCGTTGGTGTAGTTTATGTCGTGGGACGAATCGTGGGAAAGGCACTTGGTGCTGCGTTTGGCGCGAAGATATCCAAGGCACCAAAGATCGTGCAGAAATGGCTTGGCTTGACACTGGTGCCACAGGAGGGTGTTGCAATCGGACTTGCGACCTCTGCCGGAAAATCTCTGCCGCAGTATGCTGCGCAGATTCAGACAATTGTGCTTTGCGGCGTCGTAATCTATGAGCTGATCGGACCGATCATCACGAAACTTGCGTTAAAGAAAGCGGGAGAACTTGTGGAGGAGCCGAAGAAGAAAGCTGGCGCGAAAGCGTAAAGAAACAAAATAGAAAGTAATAAACGCAACTCATTTTTCATATATATAACCAAAGCAAATGGGTATGGCGGGCTGCCACACCGGACGAATGGGAGTCTATATGGAAAAACGGGTTGCGTTTTGTGTGTTAAAGGCACTGGTTGCAGCGTATATTGTGACTGGGCTGTTACTTTTAATCATGGCATTTGCACTGTATAAGCTTGGATTAAAAGAGAATGTTGTGGAGCTGGGCGTTGTATTTATCTATCTGCTGTCGAGTGCCATCGGTGGATTCTTCATTGGCAAATGCATGGAAGTAAAGCGGCTGCTGTGGGGCGTATTGCTCGGATTGTTCTATGCGGTGATATTGCTTCTTCTGTCTTTGATCGTGCGTGGAAGTGCACAGGGAATCATTCATTCCGGGCTTCTCAACACACTGATCTGCCTCGGCGGAGGGGCAATCGGCGCATTTCTGTCATAAAACATGGTAGAAATGCGCATTTACAGGCAGAATGTAAAAAAATAATGATGACAAATGACAGCACATGTGATAAAATACCCATTAATAATGCTAGTAGGAGGCGATAAAGATGAAGAGAATCAAAACTTTGACAGAAAAGACAATGAAGAGCACTGTAGTTAAGGGTGGTTGCGGCGAATGCCAGACATCTTGCCAGTCAGCATGTAAGACAAGCTGTACAGTTGGTAACCAGAGCTGCGAGAACAACTAATTACAGATAAAGAAAGTGTAATACATACACTTCGTACAAGAAAAGGGGATATCCTGCGATGTCCCCTTTCCTTAATGAATAAGAGAAATAGGAGTGACTAAGAAAGTGGTACACCAGTACAAGAACAATGGGTATAATATCGTGCTTGATGTGTGCAGCGGCTCCGTACATGTAGTGGATGACCTTGTATATGATATGATTGCGATGTACAAGGATAAGAAATTCGAAGAGATTGAACAGGCAATTTTAGAGAAGTATGGAGATACCTATACAAAGGAAGATATCCGGGATGCATATTCCGACATTTCCGAGTTAGAGGAGAAGGAACTGTTATTCACCGAAGATGTGTTCAAGGATGTCATTATCGATTTTAAGAAGAGAAAGACCGTAGTCAAGGCACTTTGCTTACATATCGCACATGATTGCAACCTTGCCTGCAAGTATTGTTTCGCAGATGAGGGTGAATATCATGGTCAGAAGCGGGAGCTTATGAGCTTGGAAGTGGGTAAGCAGGCGATTGACTTTTTGATAGAGAATTCCGGCAACCGTGTAAACCTCGAAGTCGATTTCTTCGGCGGCGAGCCGTTGATGAATTTCGATGTGGTGAAGGAGATCGTCGCATATGGACGAAGCAAGGAGAAGGCAGCAAATAAGAACTTCCGTTTCACCCTGACGACGAACGGTATGCTGTTAAATGATGAAGTCATTGACTTCTGTAACAGAGAAATCTCAAACGTTGTATTGAGTCTCGATGGCAGAAAAGAGATCAACGATAGGATGCGACCGACCAGAAATGGGAAGGGAAGCTATGACATCATTGTACCGAAGTTCCAGAAATTCGTGGAGAAGCGTGGCGATAAGAGCTATTACGTGCGCGGTACATTTACGAGAAACAATCTGGACTTTACGAAGGATTTTGAATTGATGACCGAACTTGGATTCAAGGAGATTTCCATTGAGCCGGTTGTTACACCGGATGAAAATGATTATGCGATCCGTGAGGAAGATTTACCGACAATCTTCGAGCAGTATGACAAGCTGGCAGTTGATCTGATCCGCCGGCAGAAGGAAGGAAAACCAGTGACGTTCTTCCATTACAAGCTCGACTTAAACGGTGGTCCGTGCGTGTACAAGCGTCTGTCCGGATGTGGCTCCGGTACGGAATATCTGGCAGTGACACCGACCGGAGATCTGTATCCGTGTCACCAGTTTGTTGGACACGATGAGTTCAAGCTGGGTGATGTGTTCCACGGTGTAGAACGAAACGATATCGTAGAAGAATTCAAGCTTTGCAATGTCTATGCGAAGGACAAGTGCAAGGATTGCTTCGCAAGATTTTATTGCAGTGGCGGCTGTGCGGCGAATTCGTATCAGTTCCACGGTAATATATTAGACGCATACGATGTGGGCTGTGAATTGCAGCGGAAACGTGTCGAATGTGCGATTATGATGAAAGCAGCTCTGGCGGATGACGAAGAAGACGAAGCGACAGAGTAAAATAAGTGAAGGAGAGACAAAAAGATGAAGAAAACAAAAAGAAAAGCAGTCATCAATCTGATTATTTTCTTCCTGCTTCTGGCTGGCGGTATCTATATGGCAATCGCCGGTGTAGGGAAGAATGAATCCGGTAAAACTGCGAATGTTCCTTTGGGACTGGATCTGCAGGGCGGTTTGTCCGTAACCTACGAGATTCAGGATGAGAAGCCGACAAGCGATGAGATTGACGCAACGGTAGATAAGCTGCAGCGAAGAGTCGATGCGTACAGTTCTGAGGGTGAAGTGTATCAGGAAGGAAATGATCGTATCACGGTTGAGATTCCTCTGAATACAGAAAAAGTAGATGCACATGAAGTGTTGGATGAGCTCGGTCAGCCGGGGCAGCTTTTGTTCCTTGATTCTGAGAACTATACGATTTGGCAGAGCAATCAGACCAATGGTACAAGTGATGCATACGAAGCGGTTCTGACCGGCTCCGATATCAAGAACGCACAGGCAGGCGTGGATGATAGCGGTACAGTTAAGGATTATGTCGTACAGCTGCAGTTCACAGATGAGGGTGCACAGAAGTTTGCAACGGCAACGGCTGCCAATATCGGACAACCAATCTATATCATCTATGATGGAGCAGTTGCGAGTGCTCCAACCGTACAGAGTGCAATCACAGATGGTAACGCAGTTATTAATAAGATTTCCAGCTACGAAGAGGCAGAAAATCTTGCATCAACAATCAAGATTGGTGCATTGCCTCTGGAGCTGAAGCAGATTCAGTATAATATTGTTGGTGCAAAGCTTGGTCAGAAGGCGGTATCAACAAGTCTGATCGCAGGTGCAATCGGTTTTGCACTGGTGTGTATCCTGATGATTGTATTATATCGTTTCCCTGGAGTTATTGCCAGTCTGGCACTGACGGGATATGTTGTATTGATGCTTTTAATCCTGAGCATCCGTCACATCACATTGACGCTTCCGGGTATTGCAGGTATTATCCTGTCTATCGGTATGGCGGTGGACGCGAATGTTATCATCTTTACACGTATACGTGAGGAGATTTCTGCAGGCAGCGGTGTGCGTGCGGCAGTGAAGGCAGGTTTCTCCAAAGCGCTTTCTGCGATTCTGGATGGTAATATTACAACATTGATTGCAACCGTTGTTTTGATGATTCTTGGCTCTGGTAGTATCAAGGGCTTCGCGGTTACATTGATGCTTGGTATCGTCCTTTCTATGTTCACAGCATTGTATGTGACAAAGATGCTTTTGAATTCGTTCCTAGAGCTTGGCGTACAGAATCTGAAGATGTATGGTAAGGCAAAGGAGCCAAGAATCCACGGATATGTGAAGAATTTCAAGATTTGTGGTGTTGCTTCCTTGCTTGTAATTATTACAGGACTTGCGTTCCTTGGTGTAAACCATTCAAGAATTGGCAAGTCACTGAACTATAGTCTGGAGTTTACGGGTGGTACATCAACAACTGCTACCTTTGCAGAGGATGATGTATATACACTGGAGCGTGCAGAGTCTGAGGTTGCACCGGCTATCGCAGAAGCAGTTGGCATTGAGGCCGGAACCATTCAGATACAGACTGTCGAAGGTAACAATCAGGTCATCTTCAAGACATCTGAGCTTACGGAAGAACAAAGTGAAAAGATCGACGACATGCTGAAATCACAGTTTGATGCAACGGAAGTAGATAATCAGAGTATCAGCTCAACCATCAGCGGGGAGATGAAGAAGGATGCGATCATAGCGATTGCGGTATCTTCCGTACTGATGCTTTTGTACATTGCATTCCGGTTCTCTGATGTGAAGTTTGGTGTCAGTGCAGTGCTTGCCCTTGTGCATGATGTATTGGTTGTTTTTGCAGCATATTCGATTGGAACACTGTCTGTAGGTAACACATTTATTGCATGTATGCTGACGATTGTAGGTTATTCTATCAACGCAACAATCATTATCTTTGATCGTATTCGTGAGAATATGCATACACAGAATAGCAAAGAAAGTCTGGAAGAGCTTGTTAACAGAAGTATTGGTCAGACATTTACAAGAACAATTTATACATCCCTGACAACCTTTATCATGGTATTTGTATTGTTCGTGATGGGTGTAACTTCTTTGAAAGAGTTTACATTCACATTGATGCTTGGTATCGTATGTGGTGCTTACTCATCTGTATGTATTACCGGACCACTCTGGTATATAATGAAGAAGAAATTCGCCAAGAAAAATGCATAGGTAAACTAAGGTGGGGCTGTTTCGGCAGCCCCATTTTTAAGTGAAAAAGAGAGGAACACAGATATGTCAGAGTACAAAAAAGAAGAATGGCGGGTGAAGCAGCCGACCGCAGATATCCGTGCGCTGGCACAGCAATTTTCGATCAGCCCGGTATTGGCGCATATCATCGTGAACCGGGAAATCACGGAGCCGGATGCGGTTGCGTGCTATTTGAGCGATGATCTTGCATACGCGTATGATCCGGCGCGGATGAAGGATATGGACAAGGGCTGCCGGATTATGAAAGAGAAGATTCGGGCAGGGAAGAAGATTCGTATTATCTCCGATTACGATGTAGATGGAATTACATCAAATTATATTTTGTATCAGGGACTTCAAACGGCAGGAGCAGATGTTTCTTATGATATTCCGCACCGGATACTGGATGGATATGGTATGAATGTCCGGCTGGTGGAAGCGGCATACGCCGATGGCGTGGATACGATCATCACATGTGACAACGGAATTGCAGCAGAGACGGCAGTTGACCGGGCGAAAGAACTTGGCATGACGGTGATCGTCACGGATCATCATGAGGTGCCCTGCGAGGTGACGGAAAACGGAGAAAAAAATTATCTGTATGTGAAGGCAGATGCCGTGATCGATCCGCACCGACCGGATTGTGCATACCCTTACAAGGGTTTGTGCGGTGCGGGTGTGGCGTATAAATTTATCCGGCATTTATACCGGATGATGGAACTTCCGTGGGAGGACGAGGATGCGTATATGGATATCTTGGCACTTGGTACGGTATGCGATATCATGCCGCTCACGGATGAGAACCGGATTTTTGTCAAGCATGGATTACGGAGACTTACGAACAGTACGAATCTTGGAATCAATGCATTGAAGAAAGCGCTAGGTCTTGACGGCAAGCCAATTGAGGTGCATCATTTGAGTTTTCGGATCGGCCCAAGTCTGAACTCAACCGGGCGGCTGGAAAGTGCGAAAGAGGGCGTGGAGCTGCTGCTGACAGACGATGCGGTGCGGGCGGAAAGCCTGGCACAGGATATGGCGAAGCTCAACGAATTGCGAAAAGAAATGACCGACCGTGGTGTGCGTGCAGCGACGGACTGGGTACGAAATGATATCCGTCTGATTCCAACCGAAGAGGACGTGAAAGAGACGAAAATCGGGGATGATAAGGTTATCGTCCTGTATATGCCTGGAATCCATGAAAGTATTGCGGGACTGATCGCAAGCAAGCTGAAGGAAGCTTTTTACCGTCCGACGCTTGTCTTTACCGATGCAGAAAATGGACAGGGAATGAAAGGTTCCGGGCGTTCAATCGAGACGTATAATATGTTCGACAAGCTCTGTGAGCATAAGGATTTGTTTATAAAGGTTGGGGGACACCCGATGGCGGCGGGATTTACAATCACGCGCGAGGCACTGGAACCATTGCGTGAGGCGTTAAACCGGGATTGCAAGCTGACAGACGCGGATCTGGTTGAGAAGCTGTATGTAGATGAGTCCTGCACCATAAAGCAACTGACATTGCCGCTCTATGAGGAGCTTGCGAAGCTGGAACCATACGGAACCGCGAATGCAAGACCATTGTTTGGCATTGTGAAGATGGGTATCCAATCGATTAAAATGGTTGGAAATGAAGGACAATATGCGCGTTGTACGTTTGTCGATGGCAACGGAACACGTATCAATGGCATGGTATTTCGTGGAAAAGAGCTATTGGATAACATAAAAGTGTGGTTTGGAAACGAAGAATGTGATAGAATATTGAAGGGTTTACAGAACCATGCATTGATTGACATTCTGTACCATATGAAGAAGAACGAATTCAATGGAACCGTTTCGATTCAGATGGAGCCGGTATCAATCCGAAAAAGCGTATATTATGAAACATCAAAATAGATCATAAGTGAAGGTAGGAGGAACGCAAATGAAGAGTGTAAAGGATTATATTATCAGTATTCCGGATTTCCCAAGTAAGGGAATTATATTCCGAGATGTGACAAGTGTACTGGAAAGCCCGGAAGGGTATGCACTGGCGATTGATGAACTGAACAAGCTGTTAGATGGAGTGGACTATGATCTGATCGCAGGTACAGAGTCGAGAGGATTTATCTTTGGTGCACCTCTTGCCTATATCGACAAGAAGGGATTTATTCCGGTTCGTAAGAAGGGAAAGCTGCCACGTGAGACAGTCGAGATGAGCTATGATCTGGAGTATGGTTCTGCAACAATCGAGATTCACAAGGATGCGATCAAGCCGGGCGATAAGGTTGTACTGGTGGATGACCTGATCGCAACAGGCGGTACGATTCAGGCAGCAGCCAAGCTGGTCGAAGAGCTGGGCGGCGAAGTAGTGAAGATGATTTTCCTGATCGAGCTGACTGATCTTGGCGGAAGAAAATTGCTGGAGGGCTACGATGTAGCATCTGTTATACAGTACGAAGGTGAGTGATTTTTATGGCGGATACAACCTATAAGATACCACATGATACATTGAAAAAAGAAATCAGTAAACCAGCGGATTTTACGCCGCCGGAGGAATTGTATAAGAAGTTGATTGCCACAATCCGCGCGTATCGTCCGACGACAGACCTGTCGGAGATCGAAAAGGCGTATAAGATTGCAAGCAAAGCGCATGAAGGGCAGAAGCGGAAGTCCGGGGAACCATATATTATCCATCCGCTCTGTGTGGCGATTATTCTGGCAGAGCTGGAGCTTGATAAAGAGACAATCGTAGCCGGAATCCTGCACGATGTTGTCGAGGATACGGTCATGACACGCGAGGAGATCGCGAAGGAATTCTCAGAAGAGGTTGCTTTGCTTGTCGATGGTGTTACCAAGCTGACACAGCTCGATTTGTCACAGGATAAGATCGAGGTTCAGGCAGAGAACCTGCGTAAGATGTTCCTTGCGATGGCGAAGGATATTCGGGTTGTTCTGATCAAGCTTGCCGACCGTTTGCATAATCTGCGTACAATGCAGTACCAGTCACCGGCAAAACAGATCGAGAAATCGCGTGAGACGATGGATATTTACGCACCGCTCGCACACCGTCTTGGTATTTCCAAGATTAAGGTCGAACTCGATGATCTCTCTATGCAGTATCTCTATCCAGAGGTCTACAAGAATCTAAAAGAAGAGATTACAACACGTCTGAATGCGAGTGAGGATTTCATCGTACAGATGGTAGAGCAGGTTAAGCAGTATATGAAGGAAGCGGGCATTGAGGCAGAGGTAGATGGACGTGTCAAGCATCTGTTCTCCATCTACAAGAAAATGATTACGCAGAACAAGACCCTCGACCAGATTTATGATATCCATGCGATTCGAATCAAGGTCGACACGGTGCGGGATTGTTATGCAGCACTCGGAATCATCCATGAGAAATATAAGCCGATTCCGGGACGTTTCAAGGATTATATCGCAATGCCGAAGGAGAACATGTACCAGTCGCTCCATACGACATTGATTGGACCGGGCGGTCGTCCGTTTGAGATTCAGATTCGAACCTACGAGATGCACCGTACCGCGGAATATGGTATTGCTGCCCATTGGAAATACAAAGAAGGCGGCGGTGGTAAGAATGATAATGAAGAGCAGAAGCTAAGCTGGCTCAGACAGATTCTGGAGTGGCAGACGGATACGACCGATAACAAGGAATTCATGAATGCCATTAAGACAGATCTGGATCTGTTCTCAGATCAGGTGTATGTATTTACACCGGCCGGTGATGTCAAGAATCTTCCAGCAGGTTCTACGCCGATTGATTTTGCATACAGCATTCATACGGCAGTCGGAAACAAGCTGATCGGTGCGCGTGTCAATGGACGGCAGGTGCCGATCGAGACAGAGCTTCACAATGGAGATCGTGTGGAGATCATCACATCGCAGAACTCCAAAGGACCAAGTATGGACTGGCTGTCGGTAGTGAAAAGCTCACAGGCAAAGACGAAGATCAACCAGTGGTTCCGTCAGGAGAACAAGACTGACAATATCCAGCGTGGTAAAGATGCGATTGCCGCATACTGTAAGACCAAGGGAATTACTTTATCCAATCTGTTGCAGCCGGAACTGCAGGAGAAGGTAATGAAAAAATACAACTTCCTGACATGGGATGCCGTGCTTGCTTCCATCGGACATGGGGGACTCAAAGAAGGACAGGTTGTCAACCGTCTGCAGGAAGAATACAAAAAAGAAGAAGCAAAGAAAATCACAGAGGAGCAGATCGTCGACAAGATCAATACACCTGGCAGAGGCGAAAGCCACAAGCATGCCAAGGGCGGTATCGTCGTCAAAGGTATGGACGATGTCGCGGTGCGTTTTTCCCGTTGCTGTGCTCCGGTACCGGGCGATGAGATCGTCGGTTATATCACGCGTGGACGTGGAGTATCCATCCATCGTACCGATTGTGTAAATGTCCTCTGCATGGATGAATTTGACCGGAAACGTCTGATTGAGGCGGAATGGTCTGAAGATCTGTTGCAGAATCAGAAGATGTATATGACGGAGATTAACATCTACGCGAACGACAGTAAGGGACTGGTGTTCTCACTGTCGAAGATCTTCAATGAGGAGAACATCAACTTGACAGGCATGAATGTCCGTGTCAACAAGCAGGGCAAGGCGACGGTTTCCGTGAAGTTTGAGATTCGCTCGAAGGAGCAGCTTAACAAGATGATCGCGAAGATCCGGAATGTAGAGGGAATCATCGATATCGAGCGGACGAAGGGTTAACGAATCCACGTGTTTCGTGGATATGTCGTATTGGATTCGAGTAATATAAGATGTATTGAAACTAAGAAGTGCTAGATGTTCTGATTCATTGTTTGGTGGTGAACGCAACCGCCGCCAATTCGCCATCCATGGCTCAGTGGCGGCTTGTTTGAACATCGTGTTCAAACATTGCTGGATATTTACAGAACATCAAGAACTTCTAAGTTCCAAACATATTTTATATTACTCGAATCAATACTGACATATATAGACGAAACACGTTATGTTCGTTGAACCCTATATAATGCCTTGGTAACTGAGATTTTGATATAGAAAGGTAATATATGGGAAAGATTGAGATTACGAAAAAAGTGCTCGGTATCTGTGCGACGAATTGTTATACGATGGGAGATGCAGATACACGGGAAGCAGTGATTATTGATCCCGGAGACAGAGCTGATATATTGATAAAGGACTGGAAAGATCGAAACTGGCATCCACAGGCAGTGCTGCTGACACATGGACATTTCGATCATATCGGGGCACTGGCTGGCGTGAAGAAGGAGTACTCGGATATCAAGGTGTATGCGGCAGCGGAGGAGAAGGAAGTCATGGAGAGTCCGGCTCTGAATCTGTCATCGTCATTTGGCGCAGCATTTACGGCGCAGGCAGATATCTATCTGGAGGATGGCGCTGAGATCGAGGTACTTGGACGGAAATGTAAGTGCCTGTTAGTGCCGGGACATACGAAGGGTGGTATGTGCTACTATTTCCCAGAGGAGAACGTAGTCTTTACCGGAGATACCCTGTTTTGCTATAGTGTTGGAAGAACCGACTTCCCGACGGGCGATGCGAAAGCACTGGAGAATGCAATCCGCGAGCAGTTGTTTACGCTGCCGGATGAGACACTCGTACTTCCGGGGCACGATGCACAGACAATGATTGGAAAGGAAAAAAAGGGCAACCCGTATTTCTAAGATGATACTGCTAGACCAGAATAACCAATTATATAACAATGACCTGCGGGCGATGATTATGGCATTTTATCCGGGCGTGAAGATTGTTGAGGACGCGAGCTTGTCCGACGATTTTGACCTGCGACTTTTGATCCGGTATGAGGAAGCATTTACTATACTGACTGTGTGCAAGCATGGGCATGAGTGTGACAAACCGGATGATCTGCAGGAGGTTCCGGAGCTTCCGGCGTATAAGGATAAGCTGTTGATATCCACCTGTGGACTGCGGGCGAAGATCCTTGTCGATTACCGGAATAAAGCAGAGTTCCGGAATGTGTTGAAGATGGTGTCCTACCGGCTGCTTGGACAGTTTGCAGACCGGAGACTTCCGTGGGGCGACCTGACAGGGGTGCGTCCGACGAAGATTGCGATGGCGAAGCTTCTGGAGTATCTGACAGAACAGGCAGATGAAGCCTCGAAGCATGCTGATCGGACACCTACAAAGCAGCAGGAAATACATGATAGAATCGTACAATATTACCGTGATATCTACGATACAAGTGTACAGAAAGCAGAGCTTGCAACGACGGTGGCAGAAAATGAGCATCGTCTGGTGAAGGGAATTGATCTCGACAATGACTATTGTTTGTATGTCGGGATTCCGTTTTGCCCAAGCCGGTGTCTGTATTGTTCCTTCACATCGTATCCGATTGGGATTTATGCGGAGAAAGCAAAGACGTATATTGACACGCTCTGTAGGGAGTTAGCCTATGTGGCAGAACAGTATAAGCACAAACGGCTAGTGGCGATCTACATTGGCGGTGGAACGCCGACGTCGCTCTCGCATGAACTGCTTGCGGTGTTGCTGCAGCAGATTCAGACCGTGTTCCGTCTGCAGGAACCGGATGTTGCCAATGGACTTGTGGAGTTTACCGTGGAGGCAGGACGCCCGGACAGCATCACCCCGGAGAAGCTTGCGGTGATGAAGGAATATGGCGTGACGCGGATCAGCATCAATCCACAGACGATGAATGACGAGACACTGCGGACGATCGGGCGTGCACACAATGCGACGCAGGTGAAGGAAGCATTTGCGATGGCAAGGCAGGCGGGCTTTGATAACATCAACATGGATCTGATCGCGGGACTTCCGGGAGAAGACTTAGACAGTATGCAGCATACGCTTGCCGAAGTGCGGGCGCTGGCACCGGAGAGCCTGACGGTACATTCCCTTGCAATCAAGCGCGCGGCAAATCTGAATCAGCAGATGGATGATTACAAATCCACGATCTATCACGACATGGATGCGATGCACACGGCGGCACAGGAGACGGCACATACACTTGGCATGGAGCCATATTACTTGTACCGACAGAAGAATATTGGTGGCAATCTGGAGAATGTCGGCTATGCGAAGCCGGGCTGTGAATGTTTATATAATATTTTAATTATGGAAGAAATGACAGATATCATTGCGGCGGGCGCCGGCGCGTCGACGAAGCTTGTCTACCACGCGGAAAATCGTGTGGAGCGGGTTGAAAACTGCAAATCTGTCGATGATTATATCAATCGGTTTGAGGAAATGCTTGACCGGAAGCGCAAAGCGTTTTAGAATCGAACGAGAACAAATACAAGTGGGAGGAAAAAGATGGCAATGAAGAAGAAGCCGGTAACCGGTATGAAAGATATATTACCAAAGGAGATGGCAATCCGTGATTACTGCATCGCTTTGATCAAGGATACCTATAAGACATTTGGATTTAATTCGATGGAGACACCTTGCGTCGAGCATATCGAGAACCTGAACAGCAAGCAGGGCGGCGAGAATGAGAAGCTCATTTTCAAGATCTTAAAGCGTGGTGTGAAGCTGAAGATCGACGAGGCAAAGGAAGAGCTTGACCTTGTTGACGGCGGACTTCGTTACGATCTGACTGTGCCACTTTGCAGATATTATTCGAACAATACAAATGAACTGCCAAGCCCGTTCAAGGCTTTGCAGATGGGAAATGTATGGAGAGCTGATCGTCCACAGCGTGGTCGTTACAGACAGTTCATGCAGTGCGATATTGATATCTTAGGCGAGCCAACAATCTTGGCAGAGATCGAGCTGATCTTAGCGACGACAACATTGCTTGGCAAACTGGATTTCAAGAACTTCACGATCCGGATCAATGACCGTCGTATCTTGAAGGCGATGGCAGCTTACAGCGGATTTGCGGAAGCAGATTATGATACTGTATTTATCATCCTTGATAAGATGGATAAGATCGGTCTGGATGGCGTCAAGGAAGAGCTTCTGAAGGAAGGCTATGCCGAGGATGCTGTGACAAAATATCTCGAACTGTTCGAGAAGGTGACAGCCGATATCAGCGGTGTACAGTATCTGAAGGAGACACTTGGCGAGTTCTTACCGGAAGAGGTTGCTGAGAATCTGAAGACGATCATCGACAGCGTCGAGAGTACGAAGAGTGCGGACTTCAAGATGGCATTTGATCCGACTCTGGTACGTGGTATGTCATATTACACAGGCCCAATCTTCGAGATCTCGATGGATGAGTATGGCGGATCTGTCGGCGGTGGCGGACGTTATGATGAGATGATCGGCAAATTCACCGGTCAGCCGACACCAGCGTGCGGATTCTCGATTGGATTCGAGCGAATCATCATGCTTTTGTTGGAGCGTGATTTCGAGGTTCCGGGAAGCAAGAACAAGACCGCATATCTGATCGACAAGAAGATGCCAAGCGACAAGCTGCTCAAGATCCTGGAGAAGGCAAAGCAGGCAAGAGCAGAAGGACAGATTGTGAATATCGCGATCATGAAGAAGAACAAGAAGTTCCAGAAGGATCAGATGATCGCAGAGGGCTATACACAGTTCGAGGAATTCTATGCGGATTCCTTTGAGGGCTAAAAGGTGCTTGTAATATAGGGGACACTCCGATATAATTGAGATAATCACGGGGAGTGAAATATACAACAGGGAGGAAAAATGATATGTACGGCTATGCCACAGTTAGGAATGCGCTTGGAGGGGCTCTGGTTTGGATACTTGCATGGATGGTAATCCTGATTATTGCAAACTGGAAGATCTATACGAAGGCGGGCGAAAAAGGTTGGAAAAGTCTGATTCCATATTATTCACAGTATGTTTTGTACCGGATTACATGGAAGACAGATATGTACTGGGTGGTACTCATTGCAGGACTTGGAGCAACATTTTTTTCGCGAATAGCAATTGTTTCACTGGCTTTCATCTGCTCGATTATAACAGCGATTGTCAGTCTGATACAGTTGAACAAAATGTCCAAGTCGTTCGGACATGGAATAGGTTTTACACTCGGATTGATCTTTTTAAATCCGATTTTTATTCTGATTCTTGCATTTGGAAGTTCAGAATATGAGGGACCACAGTAGGTCACTCAAATTAACTTAGATATACAGGAGGCTGCGAAAATGGCAGAGTCAATGCAGGGACTTCACAGAAGTCACAGATGTACAGAAGTAAATAATACGATGGTTGGAAATACAGTCACCGTTATGGGATGGGTGCAGAAGAGCCGAAACAAAGGTGGAATCATCTTCGTCGATCTGCGTGATCGAAGCGGTATTCTGCAGGTAATCTTCGAGGAAGCAAATTGCGGCGCGGAGAGCTTCGCAAAGGCAGAGAAGCTTCGTTCCGAGTTTGTCGTTGCAATTACCGGTGAGGTTGCAAAGCGTGGCGGCGCAGTCAATGAGAATCTTGCAACGGGTGATATCGAAGTCATCGCGAAGGATATCCGTATCCTTGCAGAAGCAGATACACCACCATTCCCAATCGAGGAGAACAGCAAGACAAAGGAAGACCTTCGTCTGAAATACCGTTATCTGGATCTTCGTCGTCCAGATTTACAGAAGAATATCATGATGCGCAGTAAGGTGACAACACTGGTTCGTTCCTTCATGGCAGAGGAAGGATTTATCGAGATCGAGACACCGACACTTTGTAAATCAACGCCAGAGGGCGCACGTGATTACCTTGTACCAAGCCGTGTACATCCAGGTGAGTTCTATGCATTGCCACAGTCACCACAGATCTACAAGCAGCTGTTGATGTGCTCTGGCTACGATCGTTATTTCCAGATCGCACGCTGCTATCGTGATGAGGATCTGCGTGCCGACAGACAGCCGGAATTTACACAGATCGATATGGAGCTTTCTTTCGTAGATGTCGATGATGTCATTGATGTCAATGAGCGTCTGCTTGCAAAGCTGTTTAAGGAAGTCATTGGCGTAGACGTACAGCTTCCAATCCAGCGTATGACATACAAAGAGGCGATGGAGCGTTTCGGTTCCGATAAGCCGGATCTCCGTTTTGGCATGGAGCTTTGCGATGTGACAGATGTTGTGAAGGACTGTGAATTTGTCGTATTCAAGAATGCGATTGAAGCTGGCGGAAGCGTGCGTGGTATCAATGCCGAGGGACAGGGCGCAATGCCGAGAAAGAAGATTGATGCACTCGTTGATTTTGCCAAGGGTTATGGTGCAAAGGGACTTGCGTATATTGCAATCCATGAAGATGGAACAATGAAGTCTTCTTTCGCAAAGTTCATGAAGGATGAGGAGATGCAGGCACTCGTTGAGAAGATGAATGGTAAGCCGGGCGATTTACTGCTCTTTGCAGCAGATAAGAGCAAGCTTGTCTATGATGTATTGGGCGCACTTCGTCTGGAGATCGCAAATCAGCTTGGACTGCTGAAGAAGGATGAATATCGTTTTGTATGGATTACAGAGTTCCCATTGCTTGAGTGGAGCGAGGAGCTTGGAAGATATCAGGCAATGCACCATCCATTTACTATGCCGATGGAGGAGGATCTGCAGTATATCGAGTCTGATCCGGGCAGAGTACGTGCAAAGGCATATGATATCGTATTAAATGGTACAGAAATTGGTGGTGGTTCCGTGCGTATCCACCAGGATGACATTCAGGAAATGATGTTCAAGGCACTTGGATTCACGATGGAGCGTGCATATGACCAGTTCGGATTCCTGTTAAATGCCTTCAAATATGGAGTACCACCACACGCAGGACTTGCATACGGACTTGACCGTCTGGTTATGCTGATGGCACAGGAAGATTCTATTCGTGATGTTATCGCATTCCCGAAGGTAAAGGATGCTTCCTGCCTGATGAGTGAGGCACCAAATACGGTTGATGCAAAGCAGCTCGAGGAGCTTGGAATTGCAATCGTGAAGCCGGAAGCTGAGACAGAAGAATAAAGAATAATAAGAAGATTACCGCATATGTATAGACTAAGGGAGACCGGAGTTTTGCATATGCGGTTTTTTGATCGGAAAAAAGTCAGATTGTTGTTCGGATTTACTGTGTTTTTGTTGTTACTTATTTTAAATTGTGTGATGTATTGTAACAAAGCGGGGATGAAACGTGATTTGACAGTCGTGATTGATGTCGGACATGGCGGCAATGATCCGGGAAAAATCGGTGTGGATAATGTAAAAGAAAAAGATGTGAATTTGCAGATTGCCCTATGTCTGAAAGCACAGTTACAGGCGCGGGGGGTGAAGGTAATCCTGACACGCGAGGGGGATGTGTGTCTGGCAACGAATGGTGCGACGAACAAGAAAGTATCTGATATGCATAACCGGGTGAGCCTGATCAATGCGTCCGGCGCGGACTATATGATCAGTATCCACCAGAACAGCTACCCGGAGGCAGAGATTAGCGGACCGCAGGTATTTTATTATGGTTCATCGGAAATGTCGAAGAAACTGGCGGAAGCGATACAGGCGCAGTTGATCGCCGATTTGCAGCCACCGAAGGAACGGGAGATTAAGACGGGCAATGATCTGTATATCCTGAAAAACAGTCAATGCCCGGGCGTGATCGTAGAGTGTGGATTCCTGAGCAATCCGACAGAATGCGAGAACTTGCAGAATCCACAATATCAGCAGGCGGTTGCGGCAGCGATTGCACGCGCCATCTGCAAATTATAATTCGACTGTGAAACAGATCCATGTATGTTCATGGAATGTCTCGTTATCCAGATAGATTTTACCGTTGTAATGATCGACCAATTCTTTCAGATTCGGCAGACCTTGTCCGCGGGAGGCTCGTGCTTCTGCGGACGTTTTGGTAGAGTAGCCACGGACAAACATTTTCTTACGCAGCTCTGAAGAAATCTCGCCACCTTCGTTCTTTGTCTGAATTCGGACGTGTTCGTTCCGACTGTCAAGGATCAGCGAGAAAGTATGTCCAGGTTCTGTCGCTTCGATCGCATTGTCAATCAGAATCCCTAAGATGCGGATTAGGTCGTACTCTGGAACCGGCGTGATAAGGGAACGATTCTTGATTTTGACCGAGATAAGCCTGCCCTTTTGCTCCGCTTCTTTAATCTTACTAAATACAAATCCCGCTACAACGGGAAGATTGATCTTCAAAAGTTCGGATTCGTTGAACTCTTCTTCCAGAAATGTCGAATAATTTGCGATCGCTTCACTTAACGAATCATAATCTTTGTAAGTATATGGCAGCATGCGGATCGCATTCATCTGATTGTTGAAATCATGTTGTTTGCCTAAGATGTCAGAAATCAGATCATGCGCCATCGGCTCATAAGTTTGGTAGTCTTTGATATCCTGCTGTTGGATTGTAATTGTGCGCTGCTGGTTTAATACCATGATGTCAGCAAGTAGCAAAATTACCATGAAGGTTACAGTCATTGGTAAGATTGCAATGGCATCGATAGAATCCACTTTGGACATAGCAACTGTGACAAGTAAGAGTAAGGCTATATAAGAGATAATAAGTTTAATAATCAAATTTCCTTGATTTACACGTTCATAGAATCTATTTAATGGTAGAAATGAAATTCCTATTGATAATATTAAGACAATGAAAGTACCTAATAATTGCCCTTTAGAGTTTCCCTCCATTAGCATTTTCTTGGGTACGGTTAATATTGCAAGTGCTTCGAGCAAACTATATAG
>CAVKUW010000005.1:3212-4128 GCA_963659815.1 Butyricicoccaceae bacterium | reverse complement strand
ATCTTGGCTAGTTCAGCTGTTGTAATACTGGAATTGTCTCGAATTTCTTGCATAATTTGTTGCCTTCGTGCATTCAATTTCTTTTTATTCCCAACTTTATTCCCAACCTTTTGAATTCTGTCAAATGGAATTGTTACTACAATGGAATTCTCTCTAAACGAAAATGCATCTTTTCCGTACATTTCTGTGATTTTCGGAACACCACGTCCTGATTTTTCACTAATGTGCAGCTGCAAGAATATCTCTGACAATTTTTCATTTACAGGAATTGATTCTCCTAGAAAAAATCCTTCCATAGTCTGAGCTGGTGCCAACGTACCCCTTGATAAAATTTCTATTCGATCAGAGAATACTGAAATCATTGGTTCATTACCATCCACCCAGCGATTGTGCAGAACTGCATTAATAATTGCTTCTCGAAAAGCTTTGTTATCAAACAACGCTACTTCTTTTCGTTCCACTATTCGATCCTTCTCATCTGTCTGTATCAGATTAAGCACATCTCCATATCTCAGCAATTCATCTAGAGTATAAAGAAGACAATTATTTCCGAACTCCCTAACCGAAAACAAGTTAGATCCTTTTGTTTTTCCATCGAATATTGATACTCGTAGAGGAATATGCGAATCATCAGACAAAAGCTGTGCAAGCATATTAAACTCTCCCTCTTCATTCTTCAACCCCAGATTTTTCATGAAGTTTTCCTGCCTTAACACAATCCCCTTCGATCCATAATAGCCAAACAGCTTTTGAAACGTTAAATCCTGATATTTCGCCGGCTTTGTTTCTATGGTTTCCGTTCTTCCATCAAGTATTTTAAATAATTCAATTTCTCTTTTTGGATAATCTTTAATATTACTTTTTGATGATCCGATTCTCAAAAACCTCTTTTCTTTAAACGATGTAGGTATTTCTG
>CAVKUW010000005.1:0-3202 GCA_963659815.1 Butyricicoccaceae bacterium | reverse complement strand
TCGCTTGCCATCAATCTCAGCTTCTTCAAATTTAAAATTAACGCTAGGGGATAAGTTTCTTGCAAGATAGTTTTGATATGGTTCTCGATTATGATCCATATATGGATTAAACTCAGTTCCTACAATTTCATGCGTTTCATCATTCACGCCCCATATGAAATAACCATATTTTTTGTAGTGAAAAGCTGCTGCGTTAGATAAGGCAGAAACATATTCTCCCAATGCATCTGGTTGAAACCAGTTTTCCTTAAACTCGAACCATTCTTGTTCATCACCGAACTTACATAAATCTATAACAATTTGTTTTATATCCATTAGTTTACTCCTTTTTGCGAACTTTATTCCCAACTGAATTTATTATATCACATTGGGAATAAAAGTTGGGTAAAAAATTTGTAAACTTTCAGAACTTATCAAAATCCTACTGCGTTTAAGTTTTTTAGAGTCAATGTCCGTGATAAGGTTCATACCCCAAAGAGAAAGAATTTCCGGCAGTACTTCATAGATAGAAAACATCTCAAACCGGTCCTGAAATGACCATAAAATTGACAACAACTCTTGTGATAAATGGGATATTTTATGGTCACAATGAGACCATGGATTTAAAAAAAATCCGCCCCACGCACCTTTCGTGCATGAAGCAGACCTTTGTGAGAATATTGCCACTTTGTATTTCTGTTTTTGTGAATTTTCCATCTTTGTATTTTTCTGTTAATATTCCGTACATTGTTTCTGGAATTATGAATTTTAGCACTGAAATGTTTTGGGGTTATTCAGTCACATGGTTCACGATGCATTTTAAAGTCTGGGGTACTATCTCTCCATGATGCACTTGGAATATGTGGATTTCTGTTACTATTTAATTGATACATTTATTTGCTATGGGTTACTACTTTTTTATGATGCACTCGGTAAAGCTCCCGCACGTCGGCATCACTCTTAGTCATCAGCTTGCTGATGATGTTCTGCTTGGTTGTCTCTGGGTCTTCGGTGGTGTCATAACCCTCCAGAATACGGTCGATAACATCAATCTTAGCCTCATTGACAAGCACATTGGCAATACTCTTTGCCATATCATTCTTAGACATAATTCATTCCCCTTTCTGTCTATGTATATTTGTAAGTCATAGTTATGGCATTACTTTTATCTTGAAACTTAAACCACACAAGAAAGCATAACAGAAAAAAGCTCTGATATTGCTATCAGAGCCTTTGTTTTTGTTATTACTTTCTGGCACCGCAGGTACTGCACTCCTGGTGAGTTACAGCGTCATGATGCTTTGTGCCAGTTTGTACTTTCTCTGTACCAACCCATACTTCACCGTCTGTGATACGAAAAGCACATCTACCAGCAGGGTCTGGGTCGGAACATTCAGGGTTGCAGCGTGTACAATGAAGCATGCACCATCTCTGTTTAGCACCTGGGTCAAGTAAGTCATCAGCGTAACTACCATCAGGCCACATGGAATGCCACTCATACACATCCTGTTCCTCATAAATTGGCTCATCATAAGCCTCTTTATCTACAACTGTTTTCCATGTGTGCTGGTGGGCAGTTGTAGGCTCCTCGGTTCTCGGTTCCTGTGTGGTAGGAGCCTGAGTGCTAGGAGCAGGAGCCTGAGTTGTTGGTGCCTCAGTCGTAGCAGGTGCCTGTGTTGCTGGCTCTTTGTCTGAGTTATCCTCAGTCTTACCAGTTTCAGAATCATTTTTTGCGGTGTCGTCCTTGTCCTTTTTCTTATCCTTTTCCTTATCACTATCAGACTTGTTGTCCTCAGTCTCAGCTTCTGCCTCTATGGTTACGTCCTGTGTGCCATCAGCACTCTTCTGATTTTTGTTCTTGTCCTGCTTTGCACATCCGTTAACACCGAATACCACCCCGACAACAAGTACAAGTACGAGAATTGCATTCATAAACTTCTTCATAATAATCACCCTTTTAATCCTTTCTATTCTTAAATATTTTCTTTTTCCAAGTTAATCGTCCTTAAAAGCCCATATGACAATCAGCGCAAATATAATTGTACCTATCATAATTATCACCTCTATCCCCTTTACAGTCTATAAGTATGGGTTCTCTCTTTGTATAAGCCATCTTATTCCTTTCGATTTTATCACTGTTTTTCCATTTCTGCAATACTATATATTGCAATATGCAATGCATATTTTACACTCCATTTGCAATACCATGATAAATATAGGAGGTAAAGATATGGCATTTCAATTAAAACAGGACAAAAAAGAGTCCGAAAATAAAACCATCCGTTTCCCAGTTCCTCTCATTCAAAAAATAGAGGCTGCAATTCAAAATCAAGAAGTATCATTTTCAAGTTTTGTAATACAGGCTTGCGAATATGCTTTACACGATATGGATAAAGCAGATTCTTCCAAGCAACGGAAAACAGATAAGCAATATAGCGATGACTACACTGTATAAATTACATTTTGAACGGATATAACAACAGGCAGGTAACTAGAATTTACCTGCCTGTCGTGTCTTTTCTGTGCTATTATTCAGAATCAGAAAAGGCAGAATCCGAAGACTCTGCCAGATTATTGATAATTTGTGCTGATATTTTCTGCACCGTATCTGCAATACTTTTTAATTCATCCTTATCCCCTATCCATGTATTAATATAGCTTATTGAATAGGAACCGGTATCAAGTCCCAGATTCTCACTCACAACATAAGCCACCGATTCTGCTATCAACTCCCTTTGGTTATGTTTCACATCTGATTCCGGGTGGAGCTTAAAATCAATCGCATGTGCATATTCATGCAACAGTGTCTTTATTTTCTGCAAATAATCCAAATCTCCCCGAACACAGATTTTTCCTGTTTCACGATTATAAGAACCCTTGGCGGCTGTTCCCATGACTTCTGTCACCTGATAATCCTTTGATATGACCTCCAATATCCTTCCATATAATTTCTGCCACGTCTCACTGTTTCCTGTAAGACCTTTTACCAGCACCGGCAAATACTCATCGGAACCATCTGTATTCACATCCACTACCATATCCCGGTACATTTCAACATCATCCGAAAAACTTTCCGGAATCAGTATCACTTCGTGCAAGCTCGAAGGTAAAATATAAAAATTATCTCCAAACTCTTCATAAATACTATCCAATACATTCTTTGAAACCATCATTGTCGCTCCATTCACACCATTATTATTTGTTAGTACATACATCGGACATT
>CAVKUW010000004.1:0-2237 GCA_963659815.1 Butyricicoccaceae bacterium | reverse complement strand
AACCTAACCCTGCACTACTAATATTCCCTGCTCCTTCATTCGAAGCAAGCTTTTCTGCGACATCAAATCCCCGCTCCTGTTGATAGGAATAGCCCTCTATATTTCGTTTTTGCGCAATTCCCTGAGATTCTATCACCATCTTTTGTGCAACTGTCTGTTGATCAATAACACCTACTTGCTGTCGAATCTTTGCATCTGCCACATCTGCATATTGCCGATAATATAATTGCTTAAAATTCTCATATTGTGGATTTCCGTCTGGTTTTACTATCCTTGTCACAAAAAATTTTTCAAGACTAATTCCATATTCCCTAAAATCTCCATCCAGCTTTCCTTTTAACTCGTCAGAAAATTCTAATAATTTTTCATCGATTTCAAAGATGTTTATTTTCTCCGATTTAATTATTTGTGCTATGTAAGTCTTAACTCTCGCCATTAAAAAAGCTCTAAAATAAGTTACTAACGTATCTCTATTTAATTCTCTTTCTGTCCCAACAAGCCTCAACAAGAGCTGCTTAGAATCTAAAACTTTAAGACTCATCTCTCCTCCTGCGCCTATCGAAATCGGGAAACCATAAGTCGGCTCTATATATTGTATCTTGCTATCAGTTCCCCACGGAATTGCCATCTGATCTACTTTATTAATAAAGTAAACCTCGCAATGAAACGCCGATACACCACCTGTTGGTAAATTGATTATCTTATTTAAGATTGGCATATTCTGAGTCTCAAGTGTATATCTTCCTGACCCAAACAAATCTAGCGGTTGCCCATTCATAAAAAAGATTGCTTCTTGAGATTCATGAACTATCAATTGTGAATTTGTATTAAAATCCTCTACCGGATGTTTCCATACAAAAGTGCTGTTATCTCCTTCATACTTAATTACTTGTGCAATTGGCATAGTTATCACCTCTCCTCCTTTTTATTTTATACTGTTTCACAAAGTAGACTTTTTGAAACAACTCATATATAATAAAAAAGCTCCATAAATCTTTGATTTACGAGCTTATTTCATAACCAATTATGTGTTTCACATTGTCTACCTTTTGCAACATTTTTTTCCATATCATTCTGCATTTCCTTACATCTTCTATAAAATGTTGATGAACTGATTCCTAACTCACTAGCTGCCTGCCTGATTGTGATTTCTCCTTGTTGCCATAACCTGATAAATTCCTCCAGCTTTTCTTCCGGCAATTCAATTTTTGAAATACCGAATTTTACGCCCCTTGCTTTTGCCGCCACAATTCCTTCTGCCTGCCTCTGCTTAATAAATGAACGTTCCGTTTCTGCAACATAAGCGAGTATCTGCAAAACCAAATCCGAGATAAAGACTCCAGTAAGTCCATCTCTTTCATAATTTGTGTTGAGCAGCGGCATATCAATTACTTCAATATCTACACGTTTTTCTTTTGTAAGCATCCTCCATTGTTCCAATATCTCATCATAATTTCTTCCCAATCGGTCAATACTCATAATCACAACGATGTCACCAGCCCTAAGCTTTGAAACCATCTTTTTATAATTTGGTCTCTTAAAATCTTTTCCAGACATTTTATCAATATAAATGTACTTGGACTCCAGACCTAATTCTGAAAATGCATCGAGTTGTCGATTTAGATTTTGATCCTTTGAGGATACACGCACATAGCCATATCTTTTCATGCAAAACCTCCTTTATATCTTCAACTCCAAATATAAAGCAGGCAATGTAAACACAGAAATAAATTATAAATACTTTTTCTATTTTACGCAAGTGCGTATACGCATATACGTGTAAATTTATACACTTAAACTATCTTTTGTGAGATATAGGAGTATATAAAATGACTGTTAAAGATGCTGTTGTACTAAGATTCAAAGAGATTTGCAAAGAACGCAATATAAAATATAACGAATTGGCTACCAGATCTGGCGTAACTCCATCCACAGCATATAGTATGATGGACGAGAAACGCAGAGATATTTCCATTACGACCATCAAAAAGTTTTGTGATGGTCTTGATATGACATTGTCTGATTTCTTTAACGCTGATATTTTTAATGATTTGGAACAAGAAATAGACTAAATTGTATTTCAAACCTATTAAGTTTCTGCCCCATTTTTCATTTTTCCAAAAAAAGACATAAAAAAGAGCTGCCCCAAAGGGCAGCCCTGAAATGTTCTTATAAAGTTTTCTAAGAATTAGCAAACACCCTGTGCAAGCATAGCGTTTACAACCTTCTCGAAACCA
>CAVKUW010000003.1:39608-42277 GCA_963659815.1 Butyricicoccaceae bacterium | reverse complement strand
TTCCATGCCAGCCTGATTTGCCTCAGCAGTGGCTGTCTCATCAAACGAAATGAGTGCACTGATACCCTGTGGGATCGTCTTGGTCGGAATCACAATCACCTGTTTCTCTTCCTCAATCTCGGCTGCCTGATTGGCTGCTAAGATAATATTCTTGTTGTTCGGGAATACAAATACAGTTTCTGCATTTACCTTGGAGATTGCATCTAACACATCCTCCGTACTTGGATTCATCGTCTGTCCACCCTCAATGATATGATCGACGCCGAGATCCTTGAAGATATCATTCAAGCCTTCTCCGACGGAAACTGCCACAAACCCAAATGGCTTCTTCGGCTCCTCCTTCTTTGCTTCCTTCGCAGCTTCCTGCTCGGCAGCCTTCTTGCGATCGTGCTCATGAATGACCTTTTCTTTATGCTCCTCACGCATATTGTCGACCTTCATGCTTGTAAGGGAACCATACTCCAGACCTTTCTCAAACGCAAGTCCCGGATGATTCGTATGCACATGTACCTTCACGATCTCATCATCCGATACAACAACGAGAGAATCACCGATCGAAGTTAAGAACTCCTTGAACTTTGCCTCGATCTCTGCATTGTATTCCTTCTCGAGCATAATGATAAACTCTGTACAGTAACCATATTTGATATGGGATGTATCAATCTCTTCCGAAGACATCGTCTGTGCCTTCGCTGCACCGCCGGTTGTGACCGGCTCGCTGATCTCCGCTTTTCCTGTCAGGCCATTGTAAGCGCCAGTCAGAAACTCCATGAGTCCCTGTCCACCGGAATCAACCACGCCTGCTTCCTTTAATACTGGCAACAGCTCTGGTGTCTGCTTTAACACTTCATTACCATGATCGAGAATCTCCTGTCCGAGTGTCTCGAAATCCATGTCCATCTCAGAAAGCTCCACTGCCTTCTCTGCGACGCCCTTTGCCACAGTCAGGATTGTACCTTCCTTCGGCTTCATAACTGCCTTATATGCCGTCTCTACGGCACGTACGAAACCATCTGCAAGTACCGATACTGTAATCTGCTTCTTGCCCTTGATCTCCTTGCAGAAGCCACGCAGAAGCTGGGATAAGATAACACCGGAATTTCCTCTTGCTCCACGCAGGGAACCGCTGGAAATCTTCTTGGAAAGCTCATCCATCGATGGGTTCTCCAGTGCACTTACCTCTCTGGCTGCTGCCATGATCGTAAGTGACATATTGGAACCTGTATCGCCATCCGGCACCGGGAATACGTTCAATTCGTTGATATAATCTTTATTTCTCTCTAAGTTGTATGCGCCAGCAATAAATGCTTTCTGTAACAACTGGGCATCAATTACCTTTGTAGCCACTTTGTCTGTCCTCCTGATCTATGTTTATTAATCTATCACACGAACGCCCTCAACAAAAATGTTGATTGCCTTCACCTTCATACCTGTCATCTCTTCGATGGAATACTGTACGGTACTGATCAGATTGTCACATACCGTCGAAATGCTGACACCATATGCCACAATGATGTGAAAATCAATAGACAGCTCATTGTTCTCACCGATGACTACATTGACACCCTTGCTGATACTGTCGCCCTTCAAAAGCTTCGCAATACCATCCTTCATGCTGATGGTTGCCATACCAACAATACCGAAGCACTCCAATGCAGCGTGTCCGGCATACTGGGCAATAACTTCATTCTCTATAATGATTTCACCGTTTTCATTCGATAAATAACCCTTCATGCGTTTACCTCCGTTTCCGTAATAAGCCAGACTGATTCCGGCTGTTTAAAGTCATATAGTGACATTATACCCTTTTTAACAGGATTTAGCAACTTTTACCTGCTATGCAATTCTATTTATTTGTCATCTCTGCGTATCAACGGACGGCATAAAAAAAACAGCATACTGATATGCTGTTTTTTTACCATCTGCTTAGGCTCTCTCAACCTTACCAGACTTCAAGCACTGTGTGCAAACATAAATCTTCTTAGGAGTACCGTTAACTACTGCCTTCACAGACTTGATGTTTGATTTCCACATTCTGTTTGATCTTCTATGAGAATGGCTCACATTGTTACCGAAATGAGCTCCTTTTTCACAAATACTACACTTTGCCACCGTTAGCACCTCCTTGACAAATATTAAGCCCTGCCTGCATATTTCTTCTTTGCGGACTCACAACATAGGCTATTTTACCAAATAACTTTTCAATATGCAAGATAAATTTTCATATTTTTTAAATTTTTTTGAAATTTTTCTTTTCTACCCTATTTTATCATAGATAACTGGATTCGATGCTTGTCCAGATCGACACTCATCACCGTCACATCCACGATATCTCCAACCGATACAACCTCCAGCGGATGCTTGATATATTTGTCTGACATCCGGGAAATATGCACGAGTCCGTCCTGATGCACACCGATGTCAACAAATGCACCGAAGTCAATGACATTCCGCACGGTTCCTTTCAGTTCCATACCCGGCTTCAAGTCCTTCATCTCGAGTACATCGCTTCGAAGGATTGGCTTTGGCATCTCCTCTCGCGGATCTCTGCCCGGCTTCTCAAGCTCTTTCACAATATCGACAAGTGTCGGCTCGCCAATGCCAAGCTCTTCCGCAAGCTTCTTCGTATCCTTTGTCTTTTTGCTGATCCCCTTCATGCCGCCATGCTT
>CAVKUW010000003.1:28623-39598 GCA_963659815.1 Butyricicoccaceae bacterium | reverse complement strand
GCTTGATATCATCCTCGGAAACACCGATTTTCTCCATCAAAGCCTTGGTTGCCTCGTAGCTTTCCGGATGAACGCTTGTCGCATCCAGTGCTTCACTTCCACCATGGATACGCAGGAAACCGGCACACTGCTCGTATGCCTTTGGTCCAAGCTTCGGCACCTTCAAAAGCTCCTTACGGTTCTTGAAGCTGCCATTTGCCTCGCGGTATGACACGATTGATTTTGCCAGTGTCTTATTGATGCCGGACACATACGAAAGCAATGCCGGACTGGCAGTATTCAAATCAATACCAACAGAGTTTACGCAGTCCTCCACGACATTGTTTAGGGCATTGCCAAGATTCTTCTGGTTCATATCATGCTGGTACTGTCCGACGCCGATGGATTTCGGATCGATCTTTACAAGCTCCGCCAGTGGATCCTGGATTCTTCTGGCGATACTTGCCGCACTTCTCTGCCATTCATCAAAATCCGGGAACTCTTCTGTTGCTTCCTTGCTGGCAGAATAAATCGATGCACCTGCCTCATCTGTGATCACATATTTTAAGTCCACATTCAATTCTTTCATCAGCTCCACGATCATCGCCTCTGATTCCCGGCTGGCGGTACCATTTCCAAGGGAAATAAGTGTCACATGATATTTTGCGATCAGCTTCTTTAACACCTGTTTTGCCGCATCGTAGTTTTTCTGTCCCTTTGTTGGGTAGATAATGACCGTATCAAGCACTTTGCCGGTCTCATCGACAACTGCCAGCTTGCTTCCGTGTGCAAAGCCCGGGTCCCAGCCAAGTACAACCTGTCCGGAGATCGGCGGCTGCATCAGAAGCTGATGGAGGTTCTTACCAAATACTCCGATGGCGCCCTCCTCCGCTTTTTCCGTCAGTTCATTTCGTATTTCGCGCTCGATAGACGGTGCGATCAGACGGTCATAGCTGTCCGTGATTGCCTCATACAGATAACTTGCGCTGTCATGCTTCATATTTCCAATGATCTGCTTCACAAGCCAGAGTAAAATCTCCTGTCTTGGTGCCTCGATCTTCACTGTCAGAAATTTCTCTGCCTCGCCACGATTGATTGCTAAAATCCGGTGTCCAACCAGCTTTTTGATTGGCTCTGAGAAATCATAATACATCTCATAAACCGAATCTGCTTCCTCGTCCTTCGCCTTTGCAATCAGACTTCCGCTTTCCTTCGTCATCGCACGAAGCTTCGTCCGGTAATCGGCATCATCTGCGTAAATTTCTGCAAGGATATCCTTGGCGCCGTCGATGGCATCCTGCACGCTCTCCACGCCTTTTTCTGCATCGACAAAGGCGGCTGCCTCTTCCTCGATCGTCTTTGTTGTTTCCTGTGCACGTAAGATCTCTGCAAGTGGTTCCAAGCCCTTCTCCTTGGCGATTGTCGCTCTTGTCCGACGTTTTGGACGGTATGGACGGTACAGATCCTCCAATGCTACCATCGTCATTACTGCTTCGATCTGTTTCTTTAATTCATCTGTCAGCTTGCCCTGCTCCTCGATCGTTGCAAGTACGGACGCCTTCTTCTCCTCTAAATTCCGCAGATACACAAGACGCTCAGACAGCGCACGTAACTGCTCATCATTTAAGGAGCCGGTTACTTCCTTCCGGTATCTTGCGATAAATGGAATCGTTGCACCCTCGTCGATCAGTTCAACCGACTTTTCTACCTGACCTTTTTTAATCTGCAATTCATCTGCGATTACCTGTAATATATCCATGTTGTCTCTCCTGTTATTCCTTATAAAATTCCGGGATGAAGCTTTCTTTTGCCACTTCCCCTTCCTGATAAAACGCCTGCTCCACGCCTAAGTTCACTGCATAATCAAGCAGTTTGCGGTACGATTTCCGGCGAACTTTATCTGCAAGCTCCGGAAACCTTGCTCCAATATCGCCAACCGGCGTGTACTGGCTCATCATACTGATATAGATCCGGTTTCCATATGTCTCATACAGATACCGGACGATCTTCTCTGCCCCTAACAGATGCTCCGGCAGCAACATATGGCGCACGATCACGCCACGCATTATATATGCATCATCGGCATCAAAGACGACTTCGCCACACTGACGCACCATTTCCGCGATTGCAGCCTTCGCTACCTCCGGATAATCCGGTGCATGGGAATACCTCGCCGCCGTATCCGCATCCATATATTTCATGTCTGGCAGATAGACATCCACCAGTCCTTCTAACATGCGTAGCGCTTCCACCCGCACATAACTGCTTGTATTATAGATAAATGGCAGGGAAAAGCCCTGCTCCTTTGCCTGTCGGATTGCCTGTGCCACCTGTGGAATAAAATGATCGGCAGTGACCAGATTGATATTCGCCGCGCCCTGTGCTTCGAGATCATAGAATATCTGCACAAGCTCTTCCGCTGTGATCTGCCTGCCGGTACCGCCATCCGAGATTGCGTAGTTCTGGCAATACACGCAATGAAGCGGACACCCGGTAAAAAACACCGCACCGGAACCTCTCTCGCCAGAAATACACGGTTCTTCCCACATATGCAATGCCGCCCGTCCGATCCGCATTGTGGCAGTCTCGCCACAGACACCCAGCTCGCCATCTACGCGGTTCTTCTTACAATTCCGCGGGCACAGCGTACAAACCGGCACCTCTGTATCTTCTATGCTATTCTGCCTCTGACTGTTATTGATATTACTTTCCATTTAACTCATGTTCCCTGTGCATTTCCTGTCTGTGTGGCCGTTCAATCGTGATATACCACTTCACCACAGACGTTCCAATGATCACCACATATCCGATCACGCTTAGATAATCTGGAATCTGATCCAAAAACAGGAATCCCCATAGCGCTGTAAAAAGCACGATAGAGAAATCATACACCGAGATTTCCTTCGCCGGTGCATACGAATACGCCTTCGTGATGAAGATCTGTCCACCTGCCGCCGAAATGCCTGTACAGATCAGGAACAACCACTGAAGCCCGCTCATCGGCTGATAATGAAATACAAAAAACGGCAACGTCACGACACAGGAAAAGGCGGAGAAGAACAATACGATAATCATACTATTTTCTCCGCGTTGTCCAAGCTTTCTGACAAATGTATACGCAAAACCGGCACCGAATCCGCCGAGTGCACCGATCAGCGCCGGTACAACCTCCATGCTCATCGTCGGCTTTACAACGAGCAGCATTCCGACAAATGCTGCTGCCACTGTCACCCAGTCCAGCTTACTTGCAACCTCCTTCAATACGAAGAAGGAACAGATAATTGCGAAAAATGGAGACAGTTTATTCAACATCGAAGCATCTGAGATTGAAATATGGTCGATCGCATAAAAATTGCAGATCAACCCGCACGTACCACCGATGGCACGGCAGAGCAGATACTTCAGATTTCCCTTTCCAATCCGAAATGGTTGATGTGCCCTTACCAGCGCAACAATTGCGATAAGCATCGCAACCAGATTCCGGAAGAAGCATTTCTGCATCGTCGGCACATCTCCGGATAACCGGATAAATAAGCTCATAAGAGAAAAGCAGAATGCAGATAATATAATGCAAACAATTCCCTTTTTACTTTTTTCCACGTTTCTCACTTCCTGCCTGATTCATCCAACCTGTTATACTAACGGCAATACACGATCTCCACGTCCTCGATTGCCTTCGCGATCAGAGGCTCAACCTTGCCGACAAGTGCCTTCTCTGACTCTAAGATCTGCTCCATCTTCGGTTTTGTCACCGGATGCTGTGCCACAAAGGTTGTACAGCAATCTTCATATGGAAGGATGGATGTCTCATACGTTCCGATCTTCTCTGAGATATCAATGATCTCCTGCTTATCCATACCGATACATGGACGGAATACCGGAAGCTTGTCGATTGCGCTGTCGATGACGAGCAGACTCTGCGTTGTCTGGCTCGATACCTGTCCGATACTCTCTCCCGTGATCAGACACTGGCAGTCCTCTTTCAATGCGATCTCCTGCGCGATCTGGTACATGATCCTCTTCATGATGATCGTCAGCTCATCATGCGGACAGTTGTCATAGATGGCAAGTTGTACGTCCGTAAACGGTACCACATGCAGTTTAATCACACCCGAATATTTTGACACGATCTTTGCGAGATCGATAACTTTTGTACGTGCCTGCTCGCTTGTGAATGGTGGTGCATGGAAATACACTGCCTCAATCTCCACACCACGCTTCGCGATCATATATGCCGCAACCGGGCTGTCGATACCGCCAGACAAAAGCGTCATACCCTTACCATTCGTGCCGACCGGAAGTCCACCCGGTCCCGGAATGATCTGGGAATAAATATAGGTGACATTTCGCACTTCCACGTTGATGAACACATCCGGCTTATGAATGTCGACTGTCATATCCGGATAGGCATCCAGCAGATCGGCTCCAAGATCACAGTTTAACTCCATCGAAGTCTTTGGAAATGTCTTATTATTTCTTCTTGCATTTACCTTGAATGTAAAATGCTTGTCGTTATATTCTTCTGCCACATGCGCAACGACTGCCTTGGAGATTGCCTCGTAGCTCAACTCCTCCACAACCTTGACCGGGCACACACCGACGATACCGAAGATCGTTGTGAGTACCTTCATGACATCCTCGTAATCGTAATCCGAGAACGCCTCGACAAAAATACGTCCGTATTCCCGGCGTACCTCAAACTTGCCCAGTGGCTTTAAGCGTGCACGCATACGCTTGCACATAATTTCCTCGAAGACGTAACGATTCTTTCCTTTCGTTCCGATCTCCGCATATTTGATCAAAAACATCTTATACTGCATCGTAATCCTCATTTCCCACTACCATAGTTGTTTTATTTCCATCGTTTCACTATAACAGAAATAACGAGGAATAGCAATTATTTCTTCCGTGTATAGCGCCGCAGCATCGGAAGGGTTTCCTTTAATACTTCCACACAATAATCCACTTCTTCCTTTGTGTTCCACTCACAGAAGCTGAACCGAAGTGTCGACTCCAACTGCTCCTGCGACAAACCGATTGCCGTCAGGACATGGCTTATCTGCGGTTTGTTCGAAGAACAGGCAGAACCTGCTGATACATAGATACCCTTATCGCCGATCGCACGCATCAAAACGGCAGCGCGCACCCCTTCAAAGCTGATACTCGCGATATGCGGTGCCTCACCGGAATGGTCATAGACACCCTCGATCTTCGTTACCTCCGATACTAGATAATCCCGCACCTCGCGTACATGCTGCATCTTCGTCTCATGGTCAGTATAGATCATCTCTGCGGCTAGTCCCATGCCTGCGATTCCCGGCAGATTCTCCGTACCGGAACGCATGAAATTCTGCTGTCCACCACCATAAATGATCGGGCGAATCAATGTCTTGTCCTTGATATAGAGTGCTCCACTTCCCTTCGGTCCGTGAATCTTATGCCCGCTCACAGAG
This sequence comes from Butyricicoccaceae bacterium, assembly GCA_963659815.1. Taxonomy (GTDB): domain Bacteria; phylum Bacillota; class Clostridia; order Lachnospirales; family Lachnospiraceae; genus Coprococcus_C. The sequence continues at coordinate 34,166 of CAVKUW010000003.1, read as the reverse complement.
AGCAGATCCATGCCGAGCTGCTTCGGGGTGAATTTTAATTTGCCATATGCCTGTACCGCATCGACATGCACAAGTGTCTGCGGATTGTGCGCCTTCACCAGCTTTACCAGCGCCTCGATTGGCTGGATACTTCCGATCTCATTATTTACATACATGCAGCTGACTAATATCGTATCGTCACGCAACAGCTTCGAGAGGCTGTCTAAATCTACCTTTCCGTCAGAACCGACTTCCATGAAACTGATCTCGAAGCCTTCCTTCTGCAGGAACTCCACCGTGGAAAGCACAGACGCATGCTCGATCGGTGTCGTGACAATATGCTTGCCCGCACGGCGGTGTGCCAGTGCCGCTCCGATTAAAGCAAGGTTATTTGCCTCTGTGCCGCCGGATGTAAATACGATCTCCTTCGGCATACATTTAAGTGTCTTTGCGACCTGTTCTGTCGCGGTGCGCTCATAGTCTTTCGCCGTTAATCCCTTCTTGTGCTGGGACGATGGATTTCCATAATCCACGTCCAGCAGTGTCATCATCAGTTCCTTTACCTCTGGGAATACAGCTGTTGTTGCTGCATTATCAAAATAACATTCCATAACTTTTTTCCTTCTATCGATCTATTCTAAACAAATTTCTTATTTTCTCTACTGCTCCATCTGGAACATCAAAATGGACAAAACTGCAAGCCCCGCAGTCTCTGTTCGCAAAATCCGGTTTCCTAATGTGATAATCTTCGCACCAGCTTCCTTTGCTACATCAATTTCTTCTTTTGCAAATCCACCTTCCGGTCCGATAAAAATTCCGATATTCGCGCCGTCTGGGAGATTTGATGCCTGTGCAATTATCTCCCTTGCGTATACAATTCCATCCGCACTCTCATACGGAACAATCAGCAGGTCAAACTTTCCTGCATATTGCAGTGCTTCACGAAATGACATAAATCCGGTGACTTCAGGAATTATACCACGTCCGGACTGTTTTGCCGCAGACTCCGCAATCATCTGGTAACGTTCTCTTTTTTTGTCTTTTTTCTTATCTTCAAGTTTCACGACAGTCCGTTTCATCATAACCGGAACAATCCCGGCTGCTCCAAGTTCTACTGCTTTCTGAATAATAAATTCCATTTTATCTGATTTCGGCATTCCCTGGAACAATGTGATCTTACACGGAAGCTCTGCTGCATTCTGATTGATATCTACGATATTTGCGTATACCTGCTCTTTGGATATCTCCGCGATCTCACACTCATATTCTTTTCCAGCACCATCACACACAGTAATAGTATCTCCGATTGTCAAACGCAAAACATTTTTTATATGGTTCACATCTTCTCCCATAATCGTAATACCAGTCTGTGCATCCTGACATCCTTCCACATAAAACCTTGGCATAGCGAATATTTACCTCCTGCTTTTCTGCATGTCTCCTATCATACCTTATCTGATAACGTTTTGAAAGAATATTTTATATATTCTTACAGATCTGTTGTTTCCGTTATACAAATAGATTCATCTTCCTGTTTATTTAATTCACTTTTCTGCTCATTTATCTTTTTCTCCACCTGTACACAAAACGGACACACACTATGCTCCACTGTGTTATAGTAATGTTTTCCCTTTTCACATTTTATGATCATTTGTCTCACTCCCGGTTTCCACTATCCCAATCGAAATTCCTGTGATTCATCACACAGCCATACCCGGTTTCCGATCTCCGCCTGTGCCTTATTTCCTTTTCCAAGATAGGCACCTTCCACATAGACACCATTTTTTGAGCAGTCCTCCACTTCATAAGTGTCATCGTCAAGCCGTCTTACAATACAGTGTTCCCGGCTCACGTTGGATTTCTTCAGCACGATCTGACATTTTTCGGCATCTCTGCCAAGCGTCAGACTTTCACCATTTTTCATGCGGTAGATGATTCCAAGCAACTCGCCCTTTGTTCCAATGATTGCACCATTATCTTCCATGCTTTTCGCCAGACTCCGTGTGACTGTCGGATCTATATCCTCCTCTGCCACCTGTATCTTCTGCTTGAGCTGAAACTGCATCTGCACCATTTTATAATATTTCCGGCTAATTGGAAGCGTATCCTCCCCGACAACGGCCTCATATCCATTGATTGCTGCAATCGCAGCCTTCCGTACAAGAAAGCTCTGATGGATACGCACAAATCCATGTTGTAACACCTTATGTTCAATATCCGCCAGCTTTCCATAAAATGGAATCACTTCGTTTTTTGTATGTAACAACAGCACTCTGGCGCGGCTTTCTATATAGCGGATTGCGGCAATCGGAATACTGCGCACAACCGACTCTGATTTCACAAGAATCGTACCAGCCTGCGCCCGTCGTTTCATATATTGCCGCAGACAGTCTGGAAGCTGTGTCTTCATATCTTCTTTTAAGACATATCCCTGTGCCTGCACATGATAGCCTTCATACACATGATCTGACTCATCTGTTACAAACAGCAGATCAACATCCAGATTTTTCTCCCGTATCTGCTTTGCCAGCTGTAACCCACTTGTATTTTTATATTTCATTTCCATTAGCAACAGATCAAACGGCACTGTACTTGCCTGTATCTCCTGTTCCAATGTCTCTGCTTCCGCATATTCAATATAGCTTAATTCTTCTTCCCGGAACAATGTGTCCGTCACAATCTGTCGGATTACCGTCCGGTCTTTCGTATTTTCATCACAGATTCCAATTCGCAACATCGTTTTGTCCTCACATAAAAAAATCGAGTATTTACATACTCGATTTTTATTTTACCATGTTCTTTTATTTTTTCCAATATTCCTGATAGGATTTTCTGACTTCTTTGTCGTATGTCCTGCCGATCGGGATTGTCTTTCCATTCTGTACTTCCAGCGTTTCCACACCTAAATAAGTGATATACGCCAGATTCACAACATATCCACCATGCACACGTATCATATTGTCTCCCAGCATTTTGCGGATGCCTGCCAATGACTCGTAACTGGTGTATTCCCGGAACCGCGTCACGATTTTAATGGTTCTTCCACACTTCTCGATATAAATAATATCCGGACGATTGATAAATACATGATGCCCGTCACAGATAATCTCCAGTGATTTTGGCGCCGTATCCTGTTTTACCATATTAACGGCTTTTTGCATTGCAAGCTCCATGACTTGATCTGCATCCTTTTGCCGGACAAAATAGCAATGATTGGTCTCATACACATCCTTGATTGCATTTTCATTCTCGGTCAGATAGATAATCTTGCAAAATGGAAATGCTGCATTAATCTGCTTGGCAAGCGTCACCCCCCGCAAGCCACTCTCTGGATAATCCGTATTCATGATCAGGATTTCACAGTCAAATACCATATCTTCGATATCAATTTTTATTTCGTTTGGAGTATATGAATGAATTAAGAATCCTTGTTCCTCTGTATATGTTTCCTGTAATATTTCCTTTACTTTGTGCCGTATTTCATAACGGTCATCGCAAATTCCAATTTTCATCGTTTGTTCTCTTCCCCAGTCCCAAATATTCATTTTATAAATAGTATCATAAAAAATACCACCAAAACTGAATCCTACTAATTTGGCTATATATTCGGTATAATTTACGTTTTATTTACAAAAACAGACTAGAGATATCTTAGCAAACGTAAGGAATCAAAAACAAAAAATGCAATTTTTATACATTTTTTTGTAATAAATAGTATATTTTATCTTTTATAAAACAAAAGCACGTACTACGACGTGCCTCTGTTCAACCAAAATTCAATTGTCACCTGAAATATTGCCTCATAAGTTTCCGGATCCTCATAGGAAAAATACAATCTATATTTTCCATCCTCCAAATCTGAAGCGAGTGGAATATATAATGTAAATGCATCCTTATCAAAGTGAAATTGCGGCGTAAACCATGTTCCATAATCCCATGTACTCTCCATACCTGCCAAACCATAGATCGGTTTATAAATTCCAGTTTCCGAATCATATTTTTCAAAAGCAAAAGAATCTGTGAATGTTTCCGACATCTGCGGTGGATTGGTCAGAAGACTATCATAATATTTTAAACGAAGTTTTGCACAATCTCCATAAAACGGATCTGCTGACATCTGTGAAGAATCCATGACACCTCCAAGATTTCCATCTTCCATAAATTCAAATGCATCAATACTGACGCGTTCCGTCTCCGAGGACGTGATATTCAGGATCGCATCGGATTTTTCCTGCTCAGCAAGCTCCTCCTTCGTTGGCACATGCATAACCATCGGATTGTCCGCCTGTGTCGTTTTCTCCGCCTCTGTTGCTGCCTGTTCAGCGTCCATGGCAGTCTGTGCATCCGCCATCGTTGCTGTCTGCGCCTCTGTCGATGCTGCATTCATTTCGGTTGCTGTTGCCGTCCCTGCCCTCTTCGCTACACGCCCCGCCATCCAGATTCCTGTCACTACAAGCATAATTACGATACAGAAAGCTACACCAATCAGAAAGACCCGTTTCTTCGGCAAATCCCGCTTTGAAATCCGGGATGCTGGAATCACATACGGCTCCATCTGCGCATTCTGCCCCTCTCCGGCAAGCAGTGCCTCCCGCATTGCCTCCACCGTCTGGTAGCGGTCCTCAATCTTTACTGACATCGCACGCATGATCACCTGCGACATTGCACGCGGTATCTCAGGGTTCACCTCACAGACTGGCTTTATCGTATCCTCCAGTGCACGTCCAAACGATTCCTCCGGCTTCTCTCCGGTCGCCGCAAAATAAAGTGTCGCACCAAGCGCGTAGATGTCTGTCCACGGTCCCTGTTTATCCTTTTTTGCATACTGCTCTGGCGGTGCATATCCTGGTTTTAAGACAACCGACATCGTCTGTTCCCCATCGAGATACACCTGCTTTGCCGCACCAAAATCAATCAGCTTTACCGTCAGATCTTCACAGATAAAAATATTCTCCGGGCTGATATCCCGGTGGATCATCTCCGCCTTATGGACAACTGCAAGCGCATCCAATACCGACAGGCAGATATGAAGAATATGATCCGTATCCAGCCGTCCGCCACGCTCCCCGACATACTGCTTCAACGTACAGCCATGCAGATACTCCATAACCATATAGGCAGTCCCATTTTCCTCCAGATAATCATAGATGCTGACAATATTCGGTTCTGACTGAAACCGCGCCACATCCTGTGCTTCCTTCAAAAAACGAATCCTGCCCCGGTTGTATTCCCGCTGTTCCTGTCCAACTGGTACACAAACCTTCGAGGAATCTGCACTTCGCGTCGCAATCCCGGACGGATAATACTCCTTGATTGCCACATATGCCTGTAAGAGCGGATCCCATGCACGATATGTGATTCCGAATCCACCTGCCCCGATCACCTCTTCAATTTTATATCGCTCTTTTAAAATAACACCCGGCTTTAAACACCGGGTGTTACTCATACTGCGATTTGACGGACTTTCAATCATTCCGCATTCTCCCCATTTGTCGCAACTTATTTCTTTCTTCCGATCACGGATACCCAATCATTCATATGCACAACATCGATGACTTCAAATC
>CAVKUW010000003.1:23983-28613 GCA_963659815.1 Butyricicoccaceae bacterium | reverse complement strand
CTTCAAATCCATTCGCTTTCATCGCATCTGTGACATCGTTTTCTTTCAAATCCAGAATTCCAGATGTAATAAAATATCCATCGTCCTTCAAATATGGACCGATTACCGCAGAGAGCGGCACAATCACGTCTGCCAGAATATTGGCAACAACGATATCATACTGTCTGTCTACATCAAGGTGCTGTGTCTCCTTGATCGTCGAGCGATCAAGCTGGAATGTCGTGCCCTTTCCAATATAATTATCTGCAAGCAGATTGCCACAGGAGAACTTTATCTTATCTTCTCCCATGTGATTGAGCTTCGCATTTTCTTCACTTGCACGTACTGCAAGCTCATCGATATCCATGCCATGTACAAAGCCTGCACCAAGTCTTGATGCGATCATGGATAGAATACCACTGCCACAACCAACATCAAACACTGTATCGCCAGGCTTTAAATATTTCTTTAACTGTCCGATACAAAGTTTCGTCGTCTCATGCGATCCGGTACCAAATGCAATCCCCGGATCAATTTCAATCACGATATCATCCGGCTTTGCATCTTCGACTGTCTCCCATGTCGGTTTGATCACAATATCATCATAGAGACGGATCGGATGGAAAAACTGCTTCCAGTTGTTCATCCAGTCTTTATCTTCTGTATTCGAGAGTGTAATGTTCTTACTACCTACCGGTATAAACGCTTCAAGGCGGGTAAGCTCTGCAGCTATATCCGCCCTTAACGTTTCTATATTGAAAGAGCCATCTATGTAGCAGGAAACCTTTGCCGTTCCATCATCCTCACCATCAACCAGCGGGATATCCACAAACATAGCAGCCTTATCTTCCTCGGTAAGTGGCACATGATCTTCTATCATCACACCTTCCACACCCTTTTCATCCAAGAATGCAGCGATGAGATCAACAGCTTCCACCGTTGTATCGATGGTCAGTTTTGTCCACATCATTTTACCTTACCTATAATCCTTTTTTGAACCCTTTCTTTCTCTTATGCTCGCCAAAAATCGAAGAACCGGAGGATGCCGCATCCGTAGACGAACGTGCATTGACCGTTGTATTTGCATACTGGTTCAAAATCGATTTCTGCTCTTCTGTCAGCTTATCTGGTACCTGAACGACCAGCGTGATGTAATGATCACCTCGTACTGTCTTGTTACGAAGTGTTGGAACACCCTTGCCCTTCAGTTTTACCTTTGTATCTGTCTGTGTACCTGGCTTGATCTCCAGTTCATAAGGTCCATCGATCGTTGTAACTGTGATCTTACCACCCAGCGCTGCCTGTGTAAATGTAATCGGTTCAGAAGAATACAGGTCATACTCCTGTCTCTGGAATCTAGGATCACGATCGACAAGTACGGTTACGAGCAGGTCACCACGCTCACCACCGTTGATACCCGGCTCGCCCTTTGCACGAATACGGATACTCTGACCATTATCAATACCTGCCGGAATGGCAATCTGAATCTTCTTCTTACTCTTTACATAACCAGAACCTGCACAGTTGCTACACTTGTACTTGATGATCTTTCCGGAACCACCACAGTCTGGACATGCGGATACGGTTCTTGCCATACCAAACAAGGACTGCTGGGTATAGACAACCTGACCTTTTCCGGCACATTTGCTACATGTCTCTGGCTGATGTCCCGGCTGTGCACCGGTACCGTGACATACTGTACATTCATCCTTCAGTGGAAGCTCCAGCTCGGTCTGTGTGCCAAATACAGCGTCTGTAAAACTTACACGCACTGTTGTCTTGATATTTGCACCCTTGACCGGACCATTGGACTGTCTCTGACGACTGCCGCCACCAAACATATCACCGAAGATATCTCCAAAGATATCTCCCATGTCTGAGAAGTCAAATCCTCCGAAGCCGTCTGGACCGCCGCCCTGCTCAAATGCCGCATGACCATACTGGTCATACTTTGCACGTTTTTCAGGATCGGACAGTACAGCATATGCCTCTGCAGCCTCTTTGAACTTTTCTTCTGCTTCTTTGTCTCCCGGGTTTGTGTCCGGGTGATATTTCTTCGCTACCTTACGGTAAGCTTTTTTCAATTCCGCCTCGGAGACACCTTTCGTGACTCCGAGGACTTCATAATAATCTCTTTTATCAGACATCTGCACTCACCCTTATTATTCGTAATCTGCTTTTATCAACTTGCTCCCCGTCTTATCGCTTAGACTTCCTTGTAGTCTCCATCCACTACATCATCTGAATAATCTGGTGTACCTGTGCCTGTACCAGCGTTTGCTCCAGGACCGTTCTGCTCATAGAGCTTTGAGAACAATTCCTGTGCGCTGTTCATCAATGTTTCCTTACCAGCCTTGATCTTCTCTACATCGTAATCTGTCATAGCATCTGGATCTGTGCTCTCGATGATATCCTTCAAAGCCTTCAGGTCTGCCTCTACCTTTATCTTATCTGTTGCAGAAAGCTTATCTCCAACATCGTTCAATGCTCTCTCTGTCTGGAATACCATAGCATCGGCATCGTTACGAACCTCGATTGCTTCCTTACGTTTCTTATCCTGTGCCTCGTACTCAGCAGCTTCCTTAACAGCTCTATCGATATCCTCATCAGAAAGGGATGTTCCGGATGTGATTGTGATATGCTGCTCACGACCTGTACCAAGATCCTTTGCAGATACATTTACGATACCATTTGCATCAATATCGAATGTAACCTCGATCTGTGGAACACCACGTCTTGCAGGAGCGATACCATCCAGTCTGAAACGTCCAAGGCTCTTGTTATCTCTTGCGAACTCACGCTCACCCTGTACGATGTTGATATCAACGGCATCCTGATTATCCTGAGCTGTTGAGAAGATCTGGCTCTTGTTTGTAGGAATTGTTGTATTTCTCTCGATCAGGTGTGTAGCGATACCACCCATTGTCTCGATAGAAAGCGTCAGTGGTGTAACATCCAACAGAAGGATTTCGCCGGCACCTGCATCACCTGCAAGCTTACCACCCTGGATAGAAGCACCGATTGCAACACACTCATCTGGGTTGATACCCTTGAATGGGTCCTTGCCTGTCAGCTTCTTAACCATATCCTGTACAGCGATGATACGTGTAGAACCACCGACCAAAAGTACCTTATCCAGGTCTGCTGCTGTCAAATCTGCATCCTTCAATGCTGTCTGTACAGGTGTCTTTGTTCTGTCTACAAGATCTGCTGTCAACTCATCAAACTTTGCACGTGTCAGATCCATATCGAAATGCTTTGGGCCATCCTGTGTTGCTGTGATGAAAGGAAGGTTGATGTTTGTTGTTGTAGAAGAAGAAAGCTCCTTCTTTGCCTTCTCTGCTGCTTCCTTTAATCTCTGCATTGCCATCTTATCTGTAGAAAGGTCTACGCCCTCAGCCTTCTTGAACTCTTCAAGCATGTACTGTGTAATTGCGTTATCGAAGTCATCACCACCAAGCTTGTTATCACCGGCTGTAGCAAGAACCTCGATGACACCGTCACCGATCTCAATGATAGATACATCGAATGTACCACCACCAAGGTCGTATACCATGATCTTCTGCTCTTCTTCGTTATCCAGACCATAAGAAAGTGCTGCGGCTGTAGGCTCGTTGATGATACGCTTTACATCCAGACCTGCGATCTTACCAGCATCCTTTGTTGCCTGTCTCTGTGCATCTGTGAAGTATGCAGGAACTGTGATAACTGCCTCAGTAACAGGCTCACCGATATAGCCCTCTGCATCTCTCTTCAACTTGGAAAGGATCATAGCTGAAATCTCCTGTGGAGAATACTTCTTTCCATCGATATCTACCTTGTAATCGCTACCCATATGTCTCTTGATAGAAGCGATTGTCTTATCTGCGTTTGTAACTGCCTGACGCTTTGCTGCATCACCAACGACACGCTCGCCGGTCTTTGTAAATGCTACAACAGAAGGAGTTGTTCTTGAACCCTCAGCGTTTGTGATAACGACTGGCTTACCACCTTCCATAACAGCTACACATGAATTTGTTGTACCTAAGTCAATACCAATAATCTTACCCATAATATTTTTCCTCCTAATTATTATCTCTTAAAATATACTAAATGATTTATTGTAAAAGGTTAATTTGCAACCTTTACCATGCTGTATCGTAATACCTGATCCTTGTACATATAACCCTTCTGCATCTCTTCGGCTACGACATTCTCACCGTAATTCTCATCCTCCACATGTGTTACCGCATTGTGGTAATCCGGATCAAATGGCTTGCCCTCTGCGTCCATCGGTTTTACGCCAAGTCCTTCGAGCGATACCATAAGCTGTCGATAGATCTTATCAACACCTTGCTCGAATCCACGTTCCATATCCTCTTCCGGGACACTGGAAAGTGCTCGTTCCAAGTTGTCAACAACCGGAAGCAGCTTCTCTAATACTTCCTTTGCTCCGATGTCGTACATCTTCTTGGATTCCTTCTCGTTCCGCTGACGCATGTTCTCAAACTCTGCCAGCAGGCGCTTGTATTTCTCTTCGTTTCCGGCTGCCAGCTCTTTCGCTTTCTCAAGTTCCAGCTGAAGGGCCTTGCTGCCTCTGCGGTTTCCCTTGGATACCGGCTTTGGCTTTGCAGCTTCCACTTCTTCTTTCTTGTCTGCCGGAACAGTTTCT
>CAVKUW010000003.1:0-23973 GCA_963659815.1 Butyricicoccaceae bacterium | reverse complement strand
CGTCGGTTCCTTCTGTTACCGGAGCATCATCCACAGCCTTTACTTCTTCGACTGTCTCCGCTTCTTTATTTGCATTTACATTTGTCTTATTGGCCATTCTCATTCACCCCTTCGCCTTTCTTGAATATCTCATCGAGTTCGATTGTCAGATTCTTCAGTGTGCTGACAACCTTCTTATAATCCATTCTCTTCGGTCCCAATATTCCAATTGTTCCCTTTGCGCCTTCCGGCATCTGGTAGGTCGCTGTAACAAGAGAGCAATCTTTCAGGCTTGGTGTCTCATCTCCAATATATACCTGAATTCCGGATTCGTTTGTCTTTCCGGTCGTCTCTTCCAGCAAATGTGATACTTCATTTTTATCTTCCAGCTTTTCAAGCAGCTCACTCGTCTTGGAGATATCTCCAAGCTCCGGATACTTCAAAATGTTTGTCGCACCGCTGGTATAAACCTCAAGTTCCTGTGCCTCATGTATCGCTTCCACAATTCCCTGAAAGATCTGGTCTAATATCTCGCCATACCCTCCGGATTGCTTCTTCATCGCCTGAATCATCTCTAAATTGATGTCTTCTAAGCTTGCACCCTGTAAGAAGGTATTCAATAAGATATTAAATTTCAGAACATCTTCATTATCAAGGCTTACATTGATGTGAATCATCTGATTCTTAATAATGTTACCCTCAACCACTATGACGGCAAGAAGTGTTTTTTCATCGACAAGGGAAAGCTGGATAAACTTGACTGTTTTCTCATAATTTGGTGCTGTTACCATCGTTGCATAATTGGTATTGTACGCCAGTACCTTTGCAACCTGCTTTAAGAGCACCTCCATGCGGTCCACCCGCTCTAACAGTGTGTCACGCTCCTGCTTTGCAACCTCTGCAAACTCTTCCTTTTCATCCATCAGCTGATCGACATAAAACCGATATCCGGCATCCGTCGGGATTCGTCCTGCCGATGTATGCGGCTGAATAATGTATCCCATTTCCTCCAGATCTGCCATCTCGTTACGAATCGTAGCGGAACTTAAATTCAGATCCGTGTACTTTGAGATTGTTCTGGAACCTACCGGTTCCCCAGTCTCTAGGTAATTGGAAATAATGGCTTTCAGGATTTTTACCTTACGCTCATCTAATTCCATCTTATCACCTCTTTTATTTATTAGCACTCATATCCATCGAGTGCTAACCCTATTGGTAGACTACCACTACATATAGTAAATGTCAAGGAAAATTATCATAATTTTGTGAAAAAATTGTGTATTTCCATCTATAAGAAAAGAGTGCGGAAAACCGCACTCTTTAGGGGAGAAAAATCACGGATGATTGTAAATTTTATTTGTTATTTGCGTTTGGATTTTCCATCAATGTAACATCGACAGTTTTCTCCACATACGCATCGTCTTTCAGGTATTCATATGTGATTGGCACTGTCTCACCAACAGCATAATAATTCAGCTTTTCTGTCAGTTCTTCAGCACTGCTGATGGATTGTCCATCAATCTTTGTAATCACATAATTTGCTTTGATACCTGCCTTCTCAGCGGCACTCTTGCTTGCAACATCTGTGACAAGCACGCCCTCTGGAATACCATATGCTTCTGACACATCGGAAGATACGGTTGCACAGGAGATTCCAAGATAACCTTTCTCGCTCTCGTCAACCTTTTCACGTGTCTGACGGTTCATCAGATCATCCAGACGATCCTGTACGGCTGTAATTGGAATTGCATATCCCATACCTTCAACCGTTGTATCGGAATACTTGGATGAATTGATACCAATGACTTCGCCCTTCATATTCAGAAGTGCACCACCACTGTTACCAGGGTTGATTGCTGCATCGGTCTGAATCAGCGGAGTTGTATTTGTGCTGTTTGTACGATCCTTTGCGCTGACGATACCAGTTGTAACAGACTGTCCATAACCAAGCGCATTACCGATGGCTACGACCTGCTCACCAACCTTCAAAGAATCAGAATCACCAATTGTGGCGATCTTAATCTCATTCATCGTCGAATCTTTGATATCACTCAGCTTTACAACGACGATTGCAAGATCCGTGTCACTATCGGTACTCTTTACCTGTGCTTCATAGCTCTCGCCATCAACAAATGTTACATTTACAGTCGTTGCGTCACTGACAACGTGATTGTTTGTTACCATCAGAAGCTCGGTATCATTCTCACCGATGATGATTCCGGAACCGGAGCCCTCTGCCTCATACTGCTGTGTATATCCAAACATGCCCTGCTGCTCAACAATTGCTGAAATATTGATTGCTACAACACTCGGCATAACATTTTCTGCGATTGTGGAAACATCCATACCGTTTCCGATGGAAGCTGTCGATGTGAGGCTCAAAGATTCCGTTGTCGCTGCCGATGTTGTGGAAGCAACCTCGGTTGTCTGGTTGGAAAGTGCATCCAGCTTCTTGATCTGGTTTCCGGCGATTCCATAGAATGTACCTCCGGCAATACCGCCGAAGACGGCTGCACTTGCAACAACTGCAACGCCCTTTTTCCAGAATGTCCGCTTGTTATGTGGTGTCTTCGGTGTCTTTACTTTCTTGACTCTCTGCTTCTTTGCCTTTTTCACTTTAGCCTTCGGCTGATCCGGCTGCTGTGCATTTGCTGACTGATAATAATTTGCCTGTCCATAATTGTATGCGTCCTGGTTTGGCTGCTGGTAATTATTACTGTAATAATGTTCTGTGCCCTGACTCATCTGCTGTGCACGTTCTGCCATTGCCTGCATATATTCCTGCGTACGCATATCACCATAGTAGGTACTTCCATACTGCTTTGCCTGTGTGTAAGCATCGGACTGTGTATGCTCGGCATGCTGTTCTGCATGCTGCTCTGTACGCTTCAAATTATCCGTATTGCCGTCTCCGGTGTCATACGGTGTCTCCGCATGTGTTGTCTGATCCACATGTTCATTTTCTTTGTTATTCTCAAATTCATCCATCATATCAATTCCTCCATTCGATATAAGTTTTTTATTACTTATCTTTGTTATGGCTTAATCATATCCCAAAGCTATGGTTAAATTTTGAAGAAAATGTCAAGAAAATGTGAATTCCATTTATGGTGCCTGCAAACCTTCTTTTAACATTTGCAGATTTTCTTCCATATAAGATAGGTATGTGCATCCTTGTTCTATGTCGTCCTTTGTCACGGACTGCATCGAAGAAAGATGCAAAATTTTCGGTTGCATATCCGCCGATTCCGCGATCGTATTTGCGAGACTGTCAGCGCCGTTGTCCACCACATAGATGGCTGGCAACTTGTACTCCTGCAGCTTCTCCGCCAGATAGGTGACTGTATGCACACTTGCCTCCACATCTGCAGAACAGCCCGAATATGCGGCAAAGTAATGAATATCATAATCCTCTGCCAGATACAGGAACGGGAACCGGTCGCCGACCAAGATCGTCGTCTGCGTGGCTACGTCCCGCATCATCTGATAATCCGCATCTAACGCCTCCAGCTTTCCGGTATAGGCCTTGGCGTTTGCTGCATACTGTTTTGCATTATCTGCATCCAATTCTGTAATGGCATCTGCTAACGTCCCGGTACAGACGATTGCATTTTTCAGGGATAACCACACGTGCTCATCGTAATGATCATCATGATCTGTGGTTTCCGCTTCCTGTCCATGATCGCCATGATCGTGGTCTTCGTCGTCATGATCGTGATGATGGTGTTCTTCCACACCCTCTAACTCCACTTCATTTAATGCACGGTCGCCAACCAGATCTAACAGGCTGATTACAACGATATTTTCATTTCCGGACTCCGCAAGTGCATCGCTCACCCATGTATCGCTCTCGCCACCGACATAGACAAGCATCCGGCAATTCGCGATCTTCATGATATCCTGTGCACTTGGCTGGTAGCTGTGTAAGTCCACACCATTATCGACCAGCATCCGGCATGTAAATGTATCCGTATCTCCAAGGATTTCCCGCACCCAGTCATACGCCGCAAAGTTCGTACACAGGATCACATTTTCGTCCTTGTCCGCCGTTTGCACCGGCTTTGCACACCCGGAAAGCAGGGACAGACAAAGTACAAGAGCAATCCCGATTGATTTTAAATGTCTGTGCTTCATCATCGCCACCTCTACTCTCTGTGCAGTGCGATTCCGATGATGCTGAATATCACAAATAATACAATGTCAATCGCTACGATCGTCGCACTGACCGGTGTCGATGCCGCGATGGAAATAAGGATTCCCACGCCAGAGGATACCACACCATACACAACCGAACAGATAAACACGCTCTTATAATTCTTAAATACACGCATCGCGGAAAGTGCCGGGAATATGATCAGTGCCGATACCAGAAGTGATCCGACGATATTCATCGCAACTACGATCACAACGGCTGTGACTACCGCCATCAGCACATTGTAGGCACCTGTATGGATACCGGTTGCCCGTGCAAAATTCTCATCAAATGTCACCGAGAAGATCTTGTGATAGTACAGGATGTAGAACACAAGTACCAACAGCGACATAATCAGGCAAATCCACACATCTGTATTCGATAATGTGAGTATGGATGCCGCGCCAAATAACGTCGAGCACACATCCCCGGATACATTCTGCGATGTTCCGGATACATTCATGATCAGATATCCAAATGCCAGCGATCCAACGGAAAGCATCGCGATCACAGCATCTCCGTTGATCTTCGCATTCTGTCCGGTCTTCAACATCAAAACCGCCGCCACGACCGTGATCGGCAATATTATGAGTGTATTGTTCGTCATCCGCAACACCATCGCGATCGCCATCGCAGCAAATGCCACGTGGGACAGTCCGTCTCCAATATAAGAAAAGCGTTTTAACACAAGTGTCACGCCAAGCATGGATGCACAAAAGGCAACCAGCACACCAGCAACTAAGATCCGACGGACAAATGGATATTGCAGGTATTCAACTAATGTATTCCACATATCTATACTCCTTCTTCTCTTGTCGCTGCGTAATCCGCATACTGTCTGCCGATTGCGCTCTTCAAATACGCTTCCTTGGAATCGAAAAACTCTGGTTTATCACTCACATGCAGCACCTTGTTCGCATATTGTGCAGCTGCCTGTGTATCGTGCGATACCATAATGATCGTGATCCCTTCCCGGTTCAGCTTCTGGATCAGCTCATACATCTCGGCTGTCACACGTGGATCCAATCCCGCTACCGGCTCATCGAGCAACAGAAGCTTCGAGGTTGCACAGAGTGCCCGCGCAAGCAGCACGCGCTGCTGCTGTCCACCGGACAGATCGCGGTAGCATTTCTTCATGAATGGTTCAATCTCCAGCCGTTTCATGTTCTTCTGTGCGATCTTCCGCTCCTCTTTGTTATAGAATGGACGCATGCCACGTTTCGACAAGAACCCTGACAAAACGATTTCCTGCACGGATGCAGGAAAATCGCGTTGTGTCACAGTCTGCTGTGGCAGATATCCAATTTCATTTGCTTTCAAATCATCGCCTCTGACAAGCTTTCCCTGCATCGGACTTTTCAGTCCCAGAATCGCTTTCATCAGAGTACTTTTTCCGGAACCGTTTTCTCCAAGGATGCAGAGATAATCTCCTTGTTCAAGACGGAAATTCAGATGTTCAACCACTGGTTTTCCTTCGTATCCAAGGGATACATCTTCACATGATAGAACCATCGCGGTTCCTCCTTTCTAATTTCCCTTAATTAGTTGAAATATACAAGTTCTTCTTCGGCTGGTTTGGCTGGTTCGATTTTCGTGGCACGGATCACAGGTCCTTCGCCCGCAAACTCCGGATAGAATTCCTTGTCGATCGTTCCAGTAACTGTTACCCACTGTCTGTCCTTCAAATGTTTTTTCAGGTTGGAGTAACACTTAAAGCCGATAAATGCAACATCCTCGTCACAGCATGTCATCGCAAATCTACCCGGTACAAACTCATCTGCCTTGTAGCTCTTTGGCTTGTGTACCATCGCCTTAAATGTAATCTGCTTTCCGACATATTTGTCCGGATTGTCGCACGCATCAATATAGAAGATACCATAATCTTCATCTTCAAGTGTGATACTTGGCTTGTCGATCTCATATGGAAGATCTAACTCCTCGTCACCGACATCGGCGGCACCATCCTTGTTCTCGAAGATGACCTGTGCACGACGGTTTACCGCACGGATGCTCCGGCGGTACTCGGCACGCTTTGTACTCTCATCGCAACGGT
The DNA here is from genome assembly GCA_963659815.1 of Butyricicoccaceae bacterium. Lineage (GTDB taxonomy): Bacteria > Bacillota > Clostridia > Lachnospirales > Lachnospiraceae > Coprococcus_C. Next base: position 17,749 of record CAVKUW010000003.1, on the reverse strand, counting down.
TGAAGATGATCATATCCGCACTTGACAACTGCTCCATCATCATCGCCTTCATATTTGCCACATACACATCAAAGGTGGATGCATCGACAAATGTGATTACCTGCACGATCGTCCAGCCCTTTGGCACGCGGATGGAAAACAGCTTATCCATCTTCCATGTACCGTTATATTCGATCATGACGCGGGTTGGCTTGTACTTATCCTGCAGATCCAGCAGGTATTCGGTATTCAGGTTGGATTCCTCCAAATATTCTACGAAAATATTCTGGCTCTTCAGGTACTCCTCGTCATACTCTTCGATTCCCTCTTCGCAGACAAGCAGAAGGGTTGGTTCCCCTTCTGTAAATCCACGGTCAATCAGAGTTTCGTTCGCAAAGGTTGTCTTTCCACTCTCCAGAAAGCCCATGAACATATATACCGGAATCTCTTCTACTTCCTTTGTTGGTCCCATACTCTATTTCCTTTCTTCTCTATCCTTTACGCAAAGTGCCGGGATTATGCAACCCCGAACAACTCTGCCAGCTTATCTTCCTTCAGATTGCTTCCGATGACGCAAAGCTTACCTGTGTAATCAGCTGCGCCCTTACGGATCTCATATTCGCCCGGTGTCAGGTCGAAATGAATCCACTCGCCGTCCGTATTTGGAACAATACCCTTGGCACGCAGGATAATACCATATTCCTCTGCGTTGTCAGCCAGTGTCTTCAGGATCTGTTCCATATCGGCATCTGCAAACTTCTTAGCAGTCTCCTTGCCCCAGCTTGTAAATACCTCATCTGCATGATGATCATGATGGTGGTCATGGTCGTGGCATCCACATGTACACTCTGGTCCATGCTCATGATGATGGTCATGATCCTCATGGTCGTGATCGTGATGATGCTCATGATCGTGGTCATGCTCCTCATGGTCGTGATCATGATGGTGCTCATGATCGTGGTCATGATGATGGTGATGATGCTCTTCCTCATGCTTTCTAGCAATCTCGACTGCCTCTTTGATCAGCTCGTCCAATGTATTTGCATGTTCCATCGCATCCAAGATCACCTTACCGTCGATGTCATCCCAAGGAGTTGTGATGATTGCTGCATCCTTGTTATGCTCACGCAGCATAGCAACTGTATCGTTTACCTTCTTCTCCGGTACATTCTGTGTACGGGAAAGTATGATGGTTCCGGCGCTCTCTACCTGATTGTTGAAGAACTCGCCGAAGTTCTTCATATACATCTTGCACTTTGCCACATCAACAACCGTTGTTGCACTGTTGATTACAACATCGGCATCCTGCTTTGCATCCTCAACTGCCTTCATAACATCAGATAATTTACCAACGCCGGATGGCTCAATGATAACACGGTCTGGTGCATAATCTACGATTACTTTCTTTAAAGCTGTACCAAAATCACCAACAAGGGAACAGCAGATACAACCGGAATTCATCTCTGTGACTTCCACACCTGCATCCTTCATGAAACCGCCATCAATACCGATCTCACCAAACTCGTTCTCGATCAGTACAAGCTTCTCGCCCTGATATGCCTCTGCGATCAGTTTCTTGATCAAAGTTGTCTTACCTGCTCCTAAAAATCCTGAAAGAATATCAATCTTTGTCATCTCTATTGCCTCCTAAAAATTATTTCTATTTTTGTCAACTCTATATAATAGCACATTTCTATTATTTTTTCCACATGCTATGCATCCTTATTCTTCAAAGTCACTTCCATCTGGTCAAATGGGATCTCGATACCCTGTGCATCAAATGCATATTTGATGGCTTCCTGTATCTCCCATTTTGCTTTCCAGTAGTTCTCTGTCGCAACCATGCAGCGGACACCCATCTTGATGCTGCTGTCCCCGAAGGAATCTACGAACACATCGACTTCCTTCGTCTTGTCATAATACTGGTTCTCTGTCACAACCTGATACAGCGTATCCTTTACCTTTTTCAGATCGGAATCATAGGCTACACCGACCGCAATATCCAGCTTTCTCGTTCCCGCCGCTGTCACATTGACAAGCGAATGGGATGTAATGTTTCCATTCGGAATCACAATGATCCGGTTATCGTAGGTCTGCAGCTTCGTATAGAAGATGTCGATTGACACAACCGTACCTTCACACTGCTTGTCATTTTCGATGATATAATCTCCGACACGGAACGGCTTCAGTATCAGAATCAGCACGCCACCAGCGAAGTTTGCCAGACTGCCCTGCAGCGCAAGACCGATCGCCAGACTCGCGGTACCAAGAATCGTAACTAATGATGTTACTTGGAATCCAACAATCGATGCCGCTGTGATAAATACGATCGCATAAAATGTGAATTTAATCAGCGACAGCAGGAACGATGCAACACTCTCCTCCATGTTGGATTTGTTGAAGGATTTGCGTATCATCTTCACAATCAGCTTTGATAATTTCATGCCGATATACATGCATATGATTGCGAGTACTAACTGAAACCCTTTATTTAACGCCCAGTCTCCAAGCTTGCTCAGATACACCTCGATCTTGGACGGTTCAATCTCTTTGATGTCTTCCAATCAAGTCCCTCCTTTTTGTGTTCATATAAGTAAATATTCATTTATCCATAAAACTTCACAGGCTGCCCTTCTTGCAAAGGACAGCCCGCTTCATTTTATTTATTTGCCAATTTTCTTCTTAAATACGCTGATAGAAAGTGGTGGTACCGTGATGGAGATGTAATGCTCCTGTCCGTCACACTCTGCTTTCTTCGCCTGCTTGACAGTCTTGTTATTTCTGCCTTCCCCGCCATAACGGCTGTTATCGCTGGAGAAGATTTCCTGCCATCTTCCGCCGGATGGCGTTGCAAGCTTGTATGCTTTGTGTTCCATCGGTGTGAAGTTACAAATGATTAAAAGCGTATCGCTTTCTTTCTTACCTTTCCGGATAAAAGAAAGAAGGCTTGTATTTGCACTGTTACAGTTGATCCACGAGAATCCCTCCGGTGAAGAATCCAGCTCATACAATGCCGGTTCCGTCTTGTAAAGTTCATTTAACTCCTTGACGTACCCCTGCATAAATACATGTGCATCAAACTCGAACAGTGACCAGTCGACTTCTGCATTCTCATTGAATTCCGCAAACTGTGCAATCTCCTGTCCCATAAACAGAAGCTTCTTGCCCGGATGCGTCATCATATAACCATATGCTACACGCAGATTCGAGAACTTATCTTCGTATCCGCCCGGCATCTTCGCGATCATCGATCCCTTCTCATGCACGACCTCGTCATGCGAAAGTACCAGAATGAATTTCTCACTGTAAGCATATACCATGCTGAACGTCAGATCGTTGTGGTGGTATTTGCGGTACAACGGATCAAGCTTCATATAGTTCAGGAAATCATTCATCCATCCCATATTCCACTTGTAATCAAATCCAAGTCCGCCTGCCTCAACCGGATGCGTCATCATCGGCCATGCCGTTGACTCCTCCGCGATCATGATGACTCCCTTGTGCAGCTCACGCATCTTGCTGTTGACTTCCTTGATGAAGTCAATCGCTTCAAGATTCTCATTGCCACCATAGATATTCGGCAGCCACTCGCCGTCGCCGCGACCATAATCGAGATACAACATTGATGCAACCGCATCAATCCGGATACCATCGATATGATATTTTTCCGCCCAGTAAAGTGCATTTGCAACTAAGAAATTCCGGACTTCGTTACGTCCGTAATTGTATATATAAGTACCCCAGTGTGGGTGTTCGCCACGCCGTGGATCCTCATGCTCATAAAGCGCCGTGCCGTCGAATCTGCCAAGTCCATGCTCATCCTTCGGGAAATGTGCCGGTACCCAGTCCAAGATGACACCAATTCCCTTGCTATGCAGATAATCCACAAAATACATGAAGTCTGCCGGTGAACCATAACGAGAGGTCGGTGCATAATATCCGGTTACCTGATAGCCCCATGACGGATCATACGGATGCTCCATGATCGGCATCAACTCGACATAGTTATAATTCATCATCAACAGATAATCTGCAAGCAGACTCGCGATATCCCGATAATTATAAAACTCTCTGCCATCGGTTGGGCGTTTCCATGAACCAAGATGCATCTCATAGATTGCCATCGGCTGCTCGTCGGTATTCTTATCTTCCCGCTTCTCCATCCATGCGGTATCTTTCCATTTATAGGAAATATCCACAATACGGGATGCATTTGCCGGACGTACCTCGCTGCTGAACGCATACGGATCACTCTTCATGAATACCTGTCCGGATTTTGCCTTGATCTCATACTTATAGATCTCTCCAACCAGCTTACCCGGAATAAACAGTTCATAGATGCCGGAATAATCCAGCTTCCGCATCGGATGCCGTCTGCCATCCCAGTTGTTGAAATTACCAACCACCGATACACGGTCTGCGTTCGGTGCCCATACAGCAAAGAGCACGCCTTCCATGCCATCGACGGTCATTGGATGTGCACCCATCTTCTCATAGATGCTGTAATGTTTTCCCTCATTGAACAAACTGATATCGATCGGATCAATCACCGGCTCAAACACATATGGATCAAAGTATGTCACTTCATCACCATTGTCAAACCGGACGTTCAATTTATATTCAAACGGTTTCTTATCTTTAATTACCACAGAGAAAAATCCCGGTACACGATCCGATACAAGCGTGTACTTTTTTCTCGTGGACACTTCAATGGCATTTACAACCTTGGCACCCGGCAGATATGCATTGATATACAGATCATCGATACACTCATGCATACCAAGGATATGATGCGGGTTGTTGTGAATGCCCTGGACCAAAGCATCGACTTCCATCCAGTTTATAGCAAAAACTGCTTTTCTTTTGGACATGTCAAATGTGTCTCCTCTCTACAATTTATGAATGAAGATTCCACTTCTTAGCTTTGGTTCAAACCATGTTGACTTCGGCGGCATCAACCGCTTCGCATCAGCCACTGCAAAAAGCTCTTCGATGGATGTCGGATACATCGAAAATGCAAGCTTCATATCGCTGTTTGCGCGTCGTTCCAGCTCTGACAAGCCTCGGATTCCTCCAATAAAATCGATTCGTTTGTCCGTTCTTGGATTTTCGATTCCAAGAACCGGTGCCAGCAAATGATCCTGTAAGATTGATACATCCAGACCATCAACCGGATCTTCAGATAGTATGTGTGATTTTGCACGTAATTTATACCATGCACCATCGAGATACATTCCAAACGTTGCTTTTTCCTCCGGCTGGTATGCACCAGAAACTGGCTCCACCTCAAAATCTGCTTTGATTTTTTCTATAAATGTCTCTGCCGTATAACCATTCAAGTCGCGTACGACACGGTTATATGGCAAAATCTTTAACTGATCATGTGGAAACAGAACGGACAGGAAATAATTGTATTCTTCCTCTCCGGTATGGTTTGGATTCGCATTTCTGCGCTTGATTCCAACCTTTACCGCTGACGCTGCCCGGTGATGTCCATCCGCAATGTAGATCTGTGACATCTCTGAAAACGCATGCTCAATTGCGGCAATATCCGCCGCGGCTGTCACCAGCCATACGCGATGTGTGATTCCATCCTCAGAGACAAAATCATTCTCTGCAGGACGCGCCTTGATCTTTGTTACGATTGCATCAATCGCAGCCTGTGCCCGGTACGCAAGAAAGATCGGACCTGTCTGCGCGTTACACGTATCCACATGTGTGATACGGTCAATCTCTTTATCCTCCCGTGTATTCTCATGCTTCATAATGACACCGGACTCATAATCTTCGATGGACGCACAAGCCACGATTCCAGTCTGTGATCTTCCATCCATCACCAGCTCATACAGATAATACATCGGGGCTGCATCTTCCACATAATCTCCACGCTCGATCATACCATCCAGCAATTCCTTTGCCTTCTCGTATACGCATGGAGCATAAGTATCCACGCTGTCATCAAACGCCGTCTCTGCGCGGTCGATGCGCAGGAAGGAAAGTGGTTTTCCTTCCACTGCTTTTTTTGCCTCTTCCCGGTTATATACATCATATGGCAGTGCTGCCACTTCACTGACAATTTCTTTTCTCGGTCTATATGCTTTAAATGGTTTAATAATTGCCATGTATCTTCTCCTCTAAGTATCGCCTCTGCCTCCCACGGACAGGTTTATCCACGGATTGCCTTTACTGCTGCATCAATGGACTTCTTGTAATCTTCCTCGGAAGAATTGTTGAATACAAACAACTCTGGAATGTTATCCGGCTGCTTGAAGTTCTGTGTTGCGATATATTCATCCCAATGTGCAAGCTTCCATGCATCACGGTCAGATGCACGCTTGATCATACGCTGATGGCAGACTTCTACATCTGTATGTACCCATACTACGAATAATTCTGCATCCTTTTCCTTTAACTTTGCACGCAGATTGTCAAGATATTCGTTGTCACGGATCTCCTCTGTAAATGGTGCATTGATCAAAACCGTATCGTTGTACTCCAATGCTTCAAATGCAAAGTCAAGAACTGCATAATACTCGTAATCACGAATCTCTCTCTGGAAGAAATCAGATGAACGGTTGTACTCTTCGCCAGCGACCTTGAAAATCTGCTTGGACAATACAATCAATGTATCCTTATCCAGATATACGCAGTTTGGAAGTGCTTTTGCAAGCTTACGTGAAATAAATGTCTTTCCGCAAGCAGGTGGTGAAGTTACTAAAATCAATTTCTTCATGGTTGGTGCCTCCTATATATGTACATTAAAATTCTCTATATGTTCTACTCTGTATGTCATGCATACAACAAGAACCTAATTATTTCAATTTTACCACAAAAGAAAAGAACAAACAAGCATTTCCATTCTGTTTCGTCATGAAAAATGTCTGTTTGTTCTTTTTCTTAATTTTATTTACTTGCTACGCAATCACGCGAATTACTTCTTTGTAATGTAACCCTGTGCTTTGAGAAGCTCTGCACAGAGTACAGCACCACCGGCAGCACCACGAACTGTGTTATGAGAAAGTCCGACGAACTTCCAGTCATAGACAGAATCCTCACGGATACGTCCAACGGAGATACCCATACCAGTCTCATAATCAACGTCCAATGTAACCTGTGGGCGGTTATCCTCTTCCATATAACGGATAAACTGCTTTGGTGCACTTGGAAGTCCAAGCTCCTGTGGAACACCCTTATAAGATTCCAGCTTCTCGATAAGCTGTTCCTTTGTCGGGTTCTTCTTGAACTTTACAAATACAGCTGCTGTATGTCCGTTCAATACTGGCACACGGATACACTGACATGTGATGATCGGGCTTGTCGCAGGAACGATCTCACCCTTCTCCTCATCGATATGGCCCCAGATACGAAGTGGCTCTTTCTCAGACTTCTCTTCCTCGCCACCGATAAATGGGATGATATTTCCAACCATTTCCGGCCAGTCCTTAAATGTCTTTCCTGCTCCGGAGATTGCCTGATAGGTTGTTGCAACAACCTCATATGGCTCAAATTCCTTCCATGCTGTCAGCACTGGTGCATAAGACTGGATGGAGCAGTTTGGTTTTACTGCCACGAAACCTCTTGTTGTACCAAGACGTTTCTTCTGGAACTCGATGACTTTCATATGCTCTGGGTTAATCTCTGGAACTACCATTGGTACATCCGGTGTCCAGCGGTGTGCACTGTTGTTTGAAACAACTGGTGTCTCTGTCTTTGCATATGCATCCTCGATTGCCTTGATCTCGTCCTTGGACATATCCACTGCACTGAATACAAAATCAACGGTAGAAGCAACCTCTTCTACTTCGTTTACATTGTGTACGATCAGCTTCTTAACTGCTTCCGGCATCGGTGTATCCATCTTCCAACGGTCACCAACTGCCTCCTCATATGTCTTGCCTGCACTACGTGGGCTGGCTGCCACTGTCACAACCTCAAACCAAGGATGATTCTCAAGAAGTGAAATAAATCTCTGGCCAACCATACCTGTTGCACCAAGAATACCTACCTTTAATTTCTCGCTCATTTTTATTATCCTCCAAGTCTCGTTTACTGAATTACACGTACCTTCAATACGCCGTCGATACCGGAAATTGACTGTACGGTATCCTCATCTGCTTTCTCAGAAATATCAAATACAGAGTATGCGTAATCTCCTCTGGATTTACTTACCATGTCAGATACGTTGATACCCTTGGAAGCAAATGCGCCAGTAAACTGTGTGATCATGTTCGGAATGTTCTTGTGGCATACACAGACTCTTGCCTCTGCAGAACACTTACCAGCATCGCAGGCTGGATAATTAACAGAATTCTTGATGTTACCATTCTCGATAAAATCAATGATTTCCTTGACTGCCATCACTGCACAATTATCCTCAGACTCCTCTGTGGATGCACCAAGGTGTGGCAATGTGATTACGTTATCAACACCGGCAATCTTTGCATTTGGGAAATCTGTTACATACTTTGCAACCTTTCCGCTTGCAAGTGCCTCGATCATATCGTCGTCATTTACAAGAATATCTCTTGCAAAGTTCAGGATCTTCACACCATCCTTCATCATGGCAAATGCATCCTTGTTGATCATACCCTTTGTAGAATCAAGGGCTGGTACATGTACGGTAATATAATCACACTCTTTGTAAATGTCTTCTACATTCTTGATATGCTTTACATGGCTGGAAAGTCTCCAAGCTGCATCAACAGACACATACGGATCATAACCATATACTTCCATACCAAGACGGAAACCGATGTTCGCTACCTTGGCACCGATTGCACCAAGACCGATGACACCAAGCTTCTTACCCATTACTTCACAGCCAGCATACTGCTTCTTCTGCTTTTCAACTGCCTTGGCAATGTTCTCGTCTGATGCATTTTCCTTTACCCAGTTATAACCACCCATCAGATCTCTGGATGCGAGCAAAAGTCCTGCAATGACAAGTTCCTTTACACCGTTTGCATTCGCACCCGGTGTATTAAATACTACGATTCCTTTCTCTGCACACTTGTCAAGTGGGATGTTGTTGACACCCGCACCGGCACGTGCGATTGCAAGCAGATTATCGGAAAGCTCTAAGTTATGCATAGCTGCACTTCTGACAAGTACCGCGTCTGCTGCTGCAAAATCGTCTACTACTTCATATGTATCATTGAACAAATCCATACCGCAGGCTGCGATCGGATTCAAGCAATTAATCTTAGCCATTTTCTTCTCTCCCTTATTATGAGTTCTTCTCCTCGAAGTCCTTCATGAATGCAACTAACTTCTCAACACCCTCGATTGGCATTGCGTTGTAGATACTTGCACGCATACCTCCGACTGTTCTGTGTCCCTTCAGGTTTACAAAGCCTGCGGCTGTAGCTTCCTTTACGAACTTAGCATCGAGTTCTTCGTTGCCTGTTACAAATGGAACGTTCATCAGAGAACGGTCTTCCTTTACAACTGTTCCATGGAACATCTTAGAAGAATCCAAGAAGTCATACAGGATTGCTGCTTTCTTCTCATTGTGGATCTTCATAGCGGAAAGTCCGCCCATTTCCTTTACCCACTTGAACACCAGACCACAGATGTAAATACCGTAGCATGGAGGTGTGTTATACAAGCTGTCATTGTCTGCCTGTGTCTTGTACTTCAGCATTGTCGGGCAGTAAGTTGGAACATCGTCACGGATCAGATCCTCACGGATGATCACAACAACAACTCCGGCTGGTCCTACGTTCTTCTGTACACCGAAGTAGATCAGACCGTAGTCAGATACATTCACTGGCTGTGACAGAATGTCAGAAGACATATCTGCTACAAGAATCTTGCCCTTTGTGTTTGGAAGCTTCTTATAAGTAGTTCCGTAAATTGTATTGTTATGGCAGATATATACATAATCTGCATCCTTGGAGATCGGAAGATCAGAGCAATCCGGAATATAGCTGAAGGTCTTGTCAGCCGATGATGCAACGACATTTACCTTTCCGTACTTCTTTGCTTCTTCGCATGCCTTCTTTGCCCACTGACCGGTAATGATATAGTCAGCAACACCGTTTTTCATCAGGTTCATCGGGATTGCAGCAAACTGCTGTGATGCACCGCCCTGCAGGAACAACACCTTGTAATTGTCCGGAATATCCATCAGATCGCGAAGATCCTGTTCTGCTTCCTTGATGATATTATCGTATACTTTCGAACGATGACTCATCTCCATTACGCTCATACCAGAACCCTTGTAGTCCAGCATCTCATCTGCTGCCTGCTTCAACACTACCTCCGGCAATACGGAAGGACCTGCTGAAAAGTTAAATACTCTTGCCATTTTTCCTCTTCCTCCTACTTGTTATCTAAATCCTGCTGATCAAAACAGGTTTCCAAAGCTGCTCCTGCAGCAACCATTGGCCATACCTTATCATCCTTACCGATGATGCAATCAATCACAACCGGCTTATTTAACTCGATTGCCTGCTTCATGGCATCCTCAAACTCCTGAAGATTTGTAGCTCTGAAACCGGTTGCTCCAAGTGCATCCGCTACCTTCACGAAATCAACCGAATCATCTAAGATTGTATTCGAATACCGCTTATCATAGAACAATGTCTGCCACTGACGCACCATACCAAGCACATGGTTGTTGATTACAACCTGGATGATCGGCACATTGTAACGGCTTGCAGTCGCAATCTCGTTCATATTCATACGGAAACAGCCATCTCCCGCAATGTTGATTGCCACGCGGTCCGGACGTCCGTACTTGGCACCGATACAGGCACCAACGCCATAACCCATTGTTCCGAGTCCGCCGGATGTCAGAAGCTGTCTTGGCTCTTTGAATTTATAATACTGGGCTGCCCACATCTGGTGCTGTCCTACATCCGTTGTGATTGTTGCATTGCCCTCTGTCAGCTCATAGATCTTGTTGATGATCGCCGGACCCGAGAATTCGTTCATATCTACATGATCCGGATACTGCTCTTTGAGTGCGTCAATCTGTGCTCTCCACTCCGGCTTCTTGGAAGCCTTGATTCTGGTAGAGATCATCTTCAATATTTCTTTGGCGTCACCGACAACGCTTGCATCAACTTCCACGTTCTTGTTAATCTCGGCTGCATCAATATCAATATGTAAAATCTTTGCCTGATTTGCGAACTTGCTTGCATTACCGGTTACACGGTCTGAGAATCTCGCACCAACGACGATTACCAGATCTGCCTGATTGATACCGAAGTTGGAAACCTTGGTTCCGTGCATACCGATCATACCTGTGTAACGATCGTCCGTTCCCGGAAATGCACCCTTACCCATCAGGGTATCGCAGACAACTGCATCAATCTTCTCTGCAAATTTCTTCAGTTCCTTGGATGCATCTGCCGCTACAACACCACCACCAACAAGAATCATCGGTTTCTTCGAATTTTCGATCATCTTAATGGCTGTGTCAATATCCTCTGCCCGGATTGTCTTCGTTACCTTCTCGATTGGTTCCGGTGCCTTTGGCTCGTAGTCTGCAACATTCGCAGTGACGTCCTTTGTAATATCTACAAGTACAGGTCCTGGTCTGCCGGACTGTGCAATCTTAAACGCACGGCGGATCGTATCTGCCAGTTCATGTACATTCTTTACGATGAAGCTATGCTTCGTGATCGGCATAACTACACCTGCAATATCAATCTCCTGAAAACTGTCCTTTCCAAGAAGAGAAACACCTACGTTTGCAGTGATTGCAACAAGTGGAATCGAATCCATATATGCGGTTGCAATACCGGTTACAAGATTGGTTGCACCCGGGCCGGAAGTCGCCATACATACACCAACTTTACCGGTAGCTCTTGCATATCCATCTGCTGCATGGCTTGCGCCCTGCTCATGGGATGTCAGGACATGGTGAATCTCATCCTGATGCTTATACAATGCATCATAGACATTCAGGATCGTTCCTCCCGGATATCCAAATACTGTGTCAACGCCCTGTTCTTTCAGACATTCAATCACTATTTCTGATCCAGTTAATTGTTTCATAAACTTCTCCTTATCTACATACAACTTGATTTATCCTTTTTCTTCCTGTCAGATAACCAATATCTGATAGGATAGCACATTGTTTTGAATTATTCAATATATTTTACTTCAACTCCAAAACTGCACCGCGGTTACCGGATGTTACCATCTTTGCATATCTTGCCAGATATCCGGTTGTTACCTTTGGTTCTCTTGGTGTCCATGCCTCTTTCCGCTTTGCAAGCTCCTCGTCGGAAACCTTCACATTGATCGTACATGCATCGATATCAATGCTGATGATATCCCCCTCTTCGATCAAAGCGATCGGACCTCCAACCGCTGCCTCCGGTGAGATATGTCCGATGGAAGCACCACGGCTTGCGCCTGAGAAACGTCCATCTGTGATCAGTGCTACCGAAGAACCAAGTCCCATACCTGCGATTGCAGATGTCGGATTCAGCATCTCCCGCATACCAGGTCCGCCCTTTGGTCCCTCGTAACGGATAACGACAACGTCGCCTTCCACGATCTTGCCACCCTTGATAGCCGCAATTGCATCCTCTTCACATTCAAACACGCGTGCCGGACCTTCATGCTGCAGCATCTCCGGAACAACGGCAGAACGCTTGACTACAGAGCCGTCCGGTGCAATATTTCCCTTCAATACGGCAAGTCCGCCGGTTGAGCTGTATGAGTTTGCCATTGGGCGGATAACTTCCGGATTCAGGTTCTTATGTCCCTTTACTGCCTCTCCGATTGTCTTGCCGGTTACTGTCATACAATCTTCATTGATCAATCCTGCCTCACAGAGCTGGTTGATAACGGCATATACACCGCCTGCCTCATTTAAGTCTTCCATATAAGTTGGGCCTGCCGGTGCTAAGTGGCAAAGGTTTGGTGTTCTTGCACTGACTTCATTTGCCATAGCAATATCAAAATCAAATCCGATCTCATGTGCGATCGCTGGGATATGAAGCATAGAGTTTGTCGAACATCCAAGAGCCATATCCACAGTCAATGCATTCATGATTGCATCCTTTGTGATGATGTCTCTTGGGCAGATGTTCTTCTTGTACATCTCCATAACTGCATAACCGGCACGCTTTGCAAGCTTCAGTCTCTCAGAATATACGGCTGGGATTGTACCATTTCCAGGAAGTCCCATACCAAGTGCCTCTGTCAGACAGTTCATAGAGTTTGCAGTGTACATACCAGAGCATGATCCACAGGTTGGACATGCATGGCACTCGAAATCATTGACATCCTCTTCTGTCATCTTGCCTGCTGCATAAGAACCAACTGCCTCGAACATAGATGAAAGGCTTGTCTTATGTCCCTTTACATGACCGGCAAGCATCGGACCACCGGATACGAATACGGTTGGTACGTTGACTCTGGCTGCTGCCATCAGAAGTCCCGGTACATTCTTATCGCAGTTCGGGATCATAACAAGTGCATCAAACTGATGTGCAGTTGCCATACACTCGGTTGAATCTGCGATCAGGTCTCTTGTTACAAGGGAATACTTCATTCCGATATGTCCCATCGCGATACCATCGCAGACAGCGATTGCAGGGAACATCACAGGTGTTCCGCCTGCTTCAGCTACACCAAGCTTGACTGCCTGTGCGATCTTATCCAGGTTCATATGTCCAGGTACGATCTCGTTGTAGGAACAAACGATACCGACCAATGGTTTCTTCATTTCTTCTTCTGTCATTCCAAGGGCGTTGAACAAGCTTCTGTGTGGTGCCTGCTGCATGCCAACCTTTACGTTATCACTCTTCATTTTTGTCTTCCTTTCTCATAATAACTAATTTACACATTGACTATGGAGATAGGACAAATACGAAATTCATGCAGACACGCTCTCGCTCAGTGACACCACGCAACGGCACTAAATTCACTGCACCAACTGCGTTGGCACAGTTTATTAAGTGCCGGCGTGTTGCAATGGTCTGCATTGAATTTGGTATTTGTCCTATCTCATCTACTCTCTTAATTACATTAATGATAAATCGCCGAAAAATTCTTCCTTAATCGTTTAGATGTGCTCTACAATCTTGTCACCCATCTCGTTACAGCCGACAAGGGTTGTGCCTTCTGACACGATATCGCATGTACGGAAACCATCTACCAGTACCTGCTTGACTGCATTCTCGATCGCATCTGCCTCTTTGTCGAGGTCGAATGTGTAACGGAGCATCATCGCCGCGGAAAGAATCGTCGCGATCGGGTTTGCCTTATCCTGTCCAGCAATATCCGGAGCTGAACCGCCACTTGGCTCGTACATACCGAACTTTGTCTCGTTCAAGGATGCAGATGCCAGCATACCAATGGAACCTGTGATCATAGATGCCTCATCGGACAAGATGTCACCAAACATATTCTCTGTTAATACAACATCGAACTGTGCCGGATCTTTGACAAGCTGCATTGCACAGTTATCAACAAGCATATGCTCATATGTTACTTCCGGATAATCCTTTGCAACCTCTTCCACGATCTTTCTCCAGAGTCTGGAAGAATCAAGCACATTTGCCTTATCAACACTTGTTACCTTCTTGCGGCGTTTCATCGCGATATCAAAGCCCTTGATTGCGATACGGCGGATCTCATTTTCGTTGTAAGTCAGTGTATCAACGGCTGTCATTACGCCATCGACTTCCTTTGTCTCTCTTGCACCGAAGTAAAGACCACCGGTCAGCTCACGCATGATCATCATATCGAAACCACGGTCTGCAATCTCTTCCTTTAAAGGACATGCACCCTTTAACTGCTCATAAAGATTGGCTGGTCTTAAGTTTGCAAAAAGTCCCAACTCCTTACGGATCTTCAGAAGTCCGGCTTCCGGTCTCTTCTCTGGTGGAAGCTTGTACCAAGGCGATGTGCTTGTGTTACCGCCGATGGAACCAAGCAATACTGCATCGCTTGCCTTTGCTCTTGCAACTGCTTCGTCAGTCAGTGGCACGCCACATGCGTCGATCGAGCATCCGCCCATCAGAAGCTGCTCATAATTAAATGTATGTCCAAACTTTTCTCCGACTGCATCTAACACCTTCATTGCCTGTGTGACAACCTCAGGTCCGATACCGTCACCCTTGATTACTGCAATATTACAATTCATGATTCATCCTCCAAATAATACTTTATCCCTTTGCCGCTTAGCGGTTGAATAAATGCTTTCTCTTCTTAAAGTATACAATGTTACAGATCAGCATCACGATGGAAACAACCATTGATACATAGCTTGAGCTGTCAATATACTCTGCAAGACCATCTACGATGCCTGTAACACTCGCAATGTATGCGATTGATATGATCAAACCTGCCACCTGCATACCAATATACATGGCAGGACCACACTTTTTGAAATCCGCAAGCATAAACCGTGTAACAAGTGCAAAAATAGCAATCGCGATGTAGCAGATACCAATAATCGTATCCACGCCCTTCAAACCAGAGAAATAACTATATACCTGATCTTTATTCTCACCATAAATTTTACCGGTAAGAAGCTGGAATCCATTCCACAATCCAACGAGCGCAGATACAAACAGCTGGAAATCCACAATTATTACAAACTCCCATATACTTTATCCTCCCAAACGAAATCAATTTTCTTTTGCATTGATATAATTGATCAGACCGCCCTCTTTGATGATCTTCTGCATGAATGGAGGGAATGCCTGTCCCTTGAACTCGGTTCCCTTTGTCTTGTTGTAGATCATACCACTGTCAAAATCAACCTCTACCATATCACCTGCCTCGATTCCCTTGGCAGCCTCCGGGCACTCAATAATCGGAAGACCGATGTTGATTGCGTTACGATAAAAAATTCTCGCAAATGTCTCAGCGATTACACAGCTGATACCGGATGCCTTGATTGCGATTGGTGCATGCTCTCTGGATGAGCCACATCCAAAGTTCTTATTTGCTACCATGATATCTCCCGGCTTCACACGCTTTACAAAGTCCTTGTCGATATCTTCCATACAATTCTTTGCAAGTTCCGCAGGATCTGAGGAATTCAGATATCTTGCTGGAATGATTACATCTGTATCTACATTGTCACCATATTTATGTACTGTTCCGTATGCTTTCATTTTAGTTCCTCCTTATGCCAATTCTGCCGGGCTGCTGATCTTACCTGTAATCGCGGAAGCTGCTGCAACTGCAGGGCTTGCCAGATATACTTCAGAATCTACGTGTCCCATACGTCCAACAAAGTTACGGTTGGTTGTGGATACAGCTCTCTCGCCAGCTGCCATAACACCCATATGTCCGCCCAGACACGGTCCACAGGTTGGAGTTGATACGATCGCACCTGCCTCGATAAATGCCTTGGTCAGACCTTCCTCGAGCATCTGTAAATAAACCTCCTGTGTGCCAGGGATCACGATGACACGCACACCCTTTGCCACATGTCTGCCCTTGATAATATCGGCTGCAATACGCATATCAGAGATTCTTCCATTTGTACAGGAACCGATGACTACCTGATCGATCTTGATATCGCCGACTTCGTCGATCGTCTTTGTGTTCTCTGGAAGATGTGGGAATGCAACAGTTGGCTTCAAGGTTGAAAGGTCAATCGTATATTCCTCATCATAGACAGCATCTGCATCTGCATCATACTTTGTATATGCCTTTGTAGAATGCTCCTTCATATACGCTTCTGTCTGCTCATCGACTGGGAAGATACCATTCTTTGCACCTGCCTCGATTGCCATGTTTGCAATCGTGAAACGGTCGTCCATAGTAAGGTTCTTGATACCCTCGCCAACAAATTCCATAGACTTATAGAGTGCGCCATCCACACCGATCATACCAATGATGTGAAGGATTACATCCTTACCACTGATATATGGTGCTTTCTCGCCTACGATATTAAACTTGATTGCAGATGGCACCTTGAACCATGCCTTACCTGTCACCATACCGGCTGCCATATCTGTACTACCGACACCTGTGGAGAATGCACCAAGGGCACCGTAAGTACATGTATGTGAATCAGCTCCAATACATGTCTCGCCTGCAACGATCAGTCCTTTTTCCGGAAGCAGTGCATGCTCGATTCCCATCTCTCCGACATCGAAGAAGTTCACGATCTCATTCTCGCCTGAGAACTCACGTACACATTTGCAATGCTCTGCACTCTTAATATCTTTATTCGGTGTAAAGTGATCCATAACAAGTGCAATCTTGCTCTTATCAAACACTTCTTTTTTATTAAACTTTTCCATCTCATGAATGGCAACTGGTGTTGTGACATCGTTACCAAGCACTAAATCCAAATCTGCCTCAATCAACTGTCCTGCTTCCACACTTGCAAGACCTGCATGTTTCGCAAGTATTTTCTGCGTCATGGTCATACCCATAATCATTTCCTCCTGATTCTGCTTATAATATTAGAATCATACCATATTTCTTCCTATAATTACAATATATAATATGAATATTGTTTATAACTTGTAGTTATGGGCTGAATGTGCTATATTAATTCAAAACTACAATTACTTATAGGAAAATAAAAATATTATTTTGAAACACATTTTGTTATGTAAGGAAATGAGGGGATGTCATGTTTGATAATCTGAATTATTACAGAGTGTTTTATACAGTTGCAAATACTGGAAATATCAGCAAAGCCGCCGATATGCTGTTTATCAGCCAGCCCGCAATCTCGAAAGCGATCTCCAAGCTTGAGGACGGACTGCATGTGAAGCTTTTTTTGCGTTCCTCCAAGGGTGTAACGCTGACCGACGAGGGACAGGTTCTATAC
>CAVKUW010000002.1:0-46351 GCA_963659815.1 Butyricicoccaceae bacterium | reverse complement strand
ATCCAAGGGTGAAGGACTTGGAAACCAGTTCCTGTCCAACATTCGTGAGACAGATGCGATCGTACATGTTGTACGTTGCTTTGAAGATCCGAATGTCATCCATGTCGATGGTTCGGTTGATCCGATCCGTGATATCGAGACGATTAACTATGAGCTGATCTTTGCAGACATCGAGGTACTTGATCGTCGAATCGCAAAGGGACAGCGTGGCGCAGCCAATAACAAGGAACTTGCAAA
The DNA here is from genome assembly GCA_963659815.1 of Butyricicoccaceae bacterium. Taxonomy (GTDB): domain Bacteria; phylum Bacillota; class Clostridia; order Lachnospirales; family Lachnospiraceae; genus Coprococcus_C. The sequence continues at coordinate 46,114 of CAVKUW010000002.1, read as the reverse complement.
GGAAGTCGATCTGCAGAAGCGGATTAAAGAGCATCTGGAATCCGGTAAGCTTGCAATTTCCTTTGAGACAGATGATGAGGACGAGATCAAGTGGATTAAGGAATACAACCTGTTGACAGGCAAGCCGGTGATCTACGCAGCAAATGTATCCGAGGATGATCTGGCAGACGATGGAGCAAGCAATCCATATGTACAGAAGGTGCGCGAATATGCGAAGGAATTTGGCAGTGAGGTATTTGCTGTATGTGCACAGATTGAGCAGGAGATCTCCGAGTTGGATGACGATGAGAAGCAGATGTTCTTAGAGGAGCTTGGCGTATCGGAGTCAGGTCTGGATAAGCTGATCAAGGCAAGCTATTCTCTGCTTGGACTGATTAGTTACCTGACAAGTGGTCCGGATGAGACACGTGCATGGACAATCACAAAGGGCACGAAGGCACCGCAGGCAGCCGGTAAGATCCATACAGATTTTGAGCGTGGATTCATCAAGGCGGAGGTTGTTGCTTACGATGATCTGATGGAGAGCGGTACGATGCTTGCAGCCAAAGAAAAAGGTCTCGTACGACAGGAAGGTAAAGAATATGTCGTACAGGATGGCGATGTGATCTTATTCAAGTTTAATGTATAAAACAGTGAAAAGGGAAAACTATGTATGATATCAGATTCCCAAATCTTGGGATAGTATTAAAAAATATCAAAGACGGATTCACGATCTTTGGATTTGAAATCAAATTTTATGGTGTGATCATAGCACTTGGATTTGTGCTGGCGTTCCTTGTGATTAGCAAGGAGGCAAAACGGACCGGACAGAGCGAGGAGTCATATCTGGACTTTATGCTCTGGCTGATTATCCCGGCGATCTTAGGTGCGCGGCTCTACTATATTATATTCAGTTGGGATTCGTATTTTCAGAAGGGCAAAGGCTTCGGCAAGACGTTGTTTGATCTGATTGATATCCGGAGCGGTGGACTTGCCATCTACGGTGGTGTGATTGCAGGCGTGATCGTCGCGATTGTCTTTGCGAAGAAACGGAAGATGAAGTTTTCTGTGCTTGCCGATACGGTGACGATGGGACTTTTGATCGGACAGATCATGGGACGCTGGGGCAATTTCTTTAACCGCGAAGCGTTTGGCGATTATACGAATTCACTTTTTGCGATGGCGATCCCGACCGACTACTATGTAGGAAAAGGAACCCTGACTGGTATGGTGAACTCCGGTATCATCACATCGGAGATGGCAAATCATATGCAGGTCTACGATGGCATGCAGTGGATCACGGTACATCCGACCTTCCTGTACGAATCGGTGTGGAATCTGATTCTGTTGATTGTCATTATCATCTATCGGAAACATAAGAAGTTCGATGGAGAAATCTTCCTCATGTATCTGTGGGGCTATGGTCTTGGACGTGTTTGGATCGAGGGACTTCGTTCAGATTCCCTGATGCTTCCGTTCTTCAACATGAAGGTATCCCAGATGATCGCAGCAATCTGTGTACTGGCTTGTTCCGTGCTGATTGTAAAAAAACGGATGGATACCGTAAAAAAACAGGTACCAGCAGGAAAAAAGGAACAATAAATCAATTAAAAATTGTAAGAAATGGACAAGGGAAATGCAAATTGGTATTGCATTTCCCTTTTTTTTGCGTTACAATGAAACCCAAGTGGAAGCTGAGTGGCAGTGAAATGGATGTCAAGTGGTGCTCGGTGGAGGTTGTTCCCACACAGGGAAGAACATTGCATGCAATACGAAAGGTGAAGCTATATGTCAATGGGTATGATAGGAGAATCGAATCATGGCCTCGATGCAAAGGGCAGATTGATTATTCCCATAAGATTCCGTCAGGAACTTGGGGATAAATTTGTGCTGTGCAACGGTATGGATCATAACATTGACGTATATCCAGAGGCAGAGTGGACAAAGTTTGCAGAGAAGCTTGCTGCATTGCCAAAGAGTAATTTCCAGGCAAGACGTCTTCGTGACTTCTACGAGGGATCTGCGGTTGTCTGCGAGATGGATAGTCAGTATCGTATTGTGATTCCACAAAAGTTACGTGAATATGCGGGTATTGATCGCGAGGTCGTCATGATTGGACATACGGATACCGTAGCAATCTGGGATAAGGCAGCTTGGGATAAGATCAACAACCCAGAAGAGATTGACCTGAAAGAAATCGCCGAGATTGGTGAGTTGTTCAACATCTAAGGGAGGCTGCGATGGAATTTAAACACAAATCGGTACTTTTAGATGAGACAATTGACAGTCTGAATATAAAACCGGATGGAATCTATGTGGATGGAACCCTCGGTGGGGGTGGACATTCCTTAGAGATCTGCAAGCGACTTTCGGAGAAAGGCAGATTGATCGGAATCGATCAGGATCTGGATGCGGTTGCAGCTGCGACCGAGCGGTTGAAGGATTACAAAGATCGTGTAACGATTGTGCATTCCAACTATCAGGATATCGATGCAGTATTAAAGAACTGTTCTGTGAGCGGTGTTGATGGAATTGTTCTGGATCTCGGTGTCTCCTCATATCAGCTTGATAATGTGGAACGTGGGTTTACTTACCGTGAGGACACGCCGCTTGATATGCGGATGAATCAGGAAAGTACTATGACAGCGAAGGATATTGTAAATGAATATTCTGAGATGGAGCTGTACCATGTGATTCGTGATTATGGCGAGGACAGTTTCGCTAAGAATATTGCAAAGCATATCGTCAAGGCGAGACAGGAACAGGTGATAGAGACAACCGGACAGTTAAATGAGATTATCAAGGCGGCGATCCCGGCGAAAGTCCGGCAGGGACAGGGACACCCGTCCAAGAAAACATTTCAGGCGATTCGAATTGAATTGAATCACGAGCTGGATGTGCTGGAGAATTCATTAGATACTATGATCTCATGGTTGAATCCAGGTGGCAGATTGAGTGTGATCACATTCCATTCGTTGGAAGACAGGATTGTAAAAACGATATTTAAAAGAAATATGAATCCATGTACATGTCCACCGGAGTTCCCGGTTTGTGTATGTGGGAAGAAGCCGACTGGCAAGGTGATTACCAGAAAGCCGATTGTTCCAAGTGAACAGGAACTGGCAGAAAACAGTCGGGCAAAGAGTTCCAAGCTGCGGGTATTTGAAAAAGCAGATGTATGATTTTAAGGAGTGATTGATATGGCACAACAGGTTAGAAGACAAATGAATTATGTAGACGGTACGGCTGCAAGACAGATGTACGCAGCTCCGACACGCCGTGTGCATGAGCCGGAAAGAAAGGCACCGAGCCGTAGAGTTGCTCCACAACAGCGTCCGCAGGAACGACCAAAGGTACGGCGCAGAGTGACTGCGCAGACCAAAAAGACGCTGGCATTCTCCGCAGGATATATGCTGTTTATGGCATTTATGGTATGTCTGGTTGTTGGATCAAGCGTATTGATGTTATATCTGAATACGAAGATCAGCACACAGCAGAACAGCATCAGTGCCTTAGAGGCAGAACTTGAAAAGATCGAAGATGATAACGCAGCACATAAGCTTCGTTTGAATAATATGTATACATTGGACGATATTTACAATGTAGCAACCAATGAACTTGGCATGGTCTACGCAAAGAAGGGACAGATCATTTATTATGACAGTGCCAATGAAGATTATGTAAAACAGTATCAGGATGTTCCGGGTTCGAATTAGGATGTAGATCAAAAGTCGAGCAGTTTCGCTGCTCGATTTTTGCGGTTGAGGTAAAAGTATGACTAGAAGACCACAAAACAGAGAAAATAGAAGAAGACGAAAGCGAAAGGTATTTACCAACCGGATGCGTGGCAGATTGAAATTTGTGTTTGGTTGTGTCATGGTTGGATTCGGTGTGCTTGGTGCAAAGATTATCTGGATCAATGCACAAAAAGGAAGTCAGTATAAGCAGCAGGTGTTGACGCAGCAGGGCTATTCCAGCAAGGTGATTCCGTATAAGCGTGGTGATATTGTCGATGCGAACGGAACCGTGCTTGCGACGGATAAGAAGGTGTATGATCTGATATTAGAGCCTGCCAATATCGTGCAGTATGAGAAGAAAAAGACGGCGACAGTATCAGCATTGAAAGAATTTTTCGGATTTACAGATGAAGAGATCGCAGGCTTTCTGAGCAACGAAAAGTCGTATTATGTTGTTGCCAAGAAGGGCGTTGAGTACGAAGAGGTACAGAAATTCGAGGAATACTGTAAAACCGATGAGGGTACGAATGTTGTTGGAATCTATTATGAGGAGCGGTATGTACGTGTTTATCCAAATAAGGAATTGGCATGTCATCTGCTTGGATTTACCGTCAGCGGAAATGTCGGCATGTATGGCGTCGAGGAGTATTATAACAGCGAGTTAAATGGTACGAACGGACGGGAATACTCGTATCTGAATGAAGATTACGGCGTGACCAATTCGATTGAACCGGCAACAAATGGTTATAATCTGGTGACAAGTATTGATGCAAATGTGCAGAAGATCGTTGAGGAAAAGGTAAAGGCAAAACTGGAGGAAGAGGACGCTAAGAATATATCCGTGCTTGTGATGAATCCGAAGAATTGTCAGATCATGGCACTGTATAATTCCCATACATTTGATCCAAACGATGCTTATGATCTGGATTCGACACAGTATCAGTTTGACACACAGGAAGAACTTGAAGCTACCGGATTTTCCAGCTTTGAGGATTTCAAGGAAAATGGAACCGACGAGGAGCATATTGAGGCATTGTATAAGGTATGGCGTAACTTCCCGGTATCGGATGTGTTTGAGCCGGGGTCGACCTATAAAACATTTACGATTTCAGGTGCACTCGAGGAGGGCGTGATCACAGCAGAGGATACGTTCTTCTGTGATGGCGGTGAACAGGTAGAAGATTATTATATCAATTGTCATGCACATGAATATGGCGGACATGGAACGCTGGATCTGTCAGGAGCCTTGGAGAAGTCCTGTAACGATGCATTGATGCAGATCGCTGCAAGAGAAGGTGTGGATATGTTTGATAAATATCAGATATTATTTGGATTTGGGCAGTCAACAAATGTTGATCTGCCTGGAGAACCAAGCGATTCTTCACTAAGTACACTTGTGTATCATGCAAGTAATATGCATGCAGTCGAGCTTGCAACCTCTTCGTTCGGGCAGGGTGTGACAACCTCGATGATGCAGGTTGGAACTGCGTTTTGTTCCGCTATTAACGGAGGGTATTACTATGAGCCAAGTGTTGTACAGCGGATCGAAGATGAAAACGGTAATATCGTCCGGAATCTGGATCCTGTGTTGGTCAGAAGAACGATCTCGGAGGATGTGTCGGCACAGATGCGCCAGTTCCTGAAGAACGTAGTATCGGAAGGTACTGGTAAGAAAGCAGCAGTTGAAGGATATGAGATCGGCGGTAAGACCGGTACTGCCGAGAAGCTTCCGCGAGGAAATGGAAAATACATTCTTTCCTTTATCGGATTTGCACCAGTGGATGATCCACAGGTTGTCATCTATGTCGTAGCAGATGAACCGGAGTTACAGTCAGGAAGTGGCGAGGCAGCGCATTTGTTTGCAGATATTGCGGAAGCCATCTTCCCATATTTGAATATTTACAAGACGGATGAGACATATGATATTGATGAGGCGACGGCAGAGGATGAGCCTGCAATGCCAATCTATGGCGGAGAAGCCCCAGCCAACGATGTAGCTGGTGGCGCCGACAATCCATATGTCGGGCAGTCCGAGGGTGAGACAACAACAGAGGCAACGACGGAAAATCCAAATACGACGACGGAAACCTCGACACAGGAAGCTCTGTCCGAATAATGTAGAAAACAGGTATAGTTCGCACGCACGAGGAATACATTTTTATAAAATGAGAATTGGGCGATGACGGGTATGCAGCTTATATTTACAAGTTCCCATCGGAAGCGGTTGTTGATCGTTGTGATTGCATTTTTCGTGTTATTGACTATAATAACGGTGAAGCTTGTTTCCATCATGACCGTGAAAGCAGATGATTACGGGTACCGGGCGCGTGCGGTGCAGGAGCGGGAACGGAGTATCAAAGCAAAACGTGGTAGCATCTATGACAGAAACGGTGTTGTGCTTGCCGGCAATCAGGCGGTCTGCTCGATTTCGGTGATCCATAACCAGATTGAAGATCCGGAGACAGTGATACAGGTACTCAGTGAAAAACTGGAACTGCCAGAGTCGGAGGTTCGCGCACGCGTGGAAAAAAGATCTGTGCGTGAGAAGATTAAAAGCAATGTGGACAAGGCGCTGGCAGATGAGATCCGCGCGATGAATCTGGCAGGCGTTATGATTGATGAGGACTACAAACGGTATTATCCGTACAGTACGCTGGCATCCCATGTGCTGGGATTTACCGGCAGCGACAATCAGGGTATTGTCGGACTGGAAGTGTACTATGATGATCTGTTGATGGGCGAAAATGGCAGCATCAACACCGTTACAAATGCCAGAGGCATTGAAGTGGAAAATATGGCGGAGAGAAGAGTGGAAGGCACAGCCGGACAAAATCTTGTCACGTCCATAGATATAAACATCCAGCAATATATCACGCAGAAAGCGCTTGAGGTGCTGGAGAAAAAACAGGCAAAACGCGTATGTATTATCGTGATGAATCCTCAGAATGGAGAGATCTATGCACTTGCGGATGTGCCGGAATACAACTTAAATGAACCGTTTACATTGAATTATGAGACGGACGAAGCGGTAACGCAGGATATGCGGAACCAAATGTGGAGAAACTATTGTATCAGTGATACCTATGAGCCGGGTTCGACATTCAAGATCGTGACAGCGACAACTGCTTTTGAGCAGGGCGTGTTGCGCGTGGAAGATCAGTTTTACTGCCCGGGTTATCATATTGTGGAGGATCGCCGGATTCGGTGCCACAAGGTTGCCGGACATGGGGCAGAAACCTTCCGGGACGGTATCATGAATTCCTGCAATCCAGTGTTTATGCAGGTTGGGGAACGCATTGGCGTGGATGGTTTCTATGATGGTTTAAGAAAATTAGGGTTGTTTGAGCAGACGGGGGTCGACCTGCCGGGAGAGGCAAATTCCATCTTCCATAAGCAGGAAAATGTTGGACCGGTCGAGCTTGCAACGATGTCATTTGGACAGTCGTTTCAGATTACGCCGTTACAGTTGATGCGTGCAGCGTCTGCGGTGGTAAATGGCGGAAATCTGGTCACACCTCATTTCGGTGTGTATACGACAGATGAAAATAACAATGTCACTGAGGTTTTGAAATATGAGACGAAGACAGGAGCAGTAAGTACAGCAACCAGTGAGACGATGAAAGAACTGCTCGAAGCAGTCGTTGCAGAGGGCACCGGACATCGGGCGTATATCGCCGGATATTCGATTGGTGGCAAGACGGCAACAAGTGAGAAACTGCCGCGAAGTGAGAACCGTTATATTTCATCCTTCCTTGGATTTTCACCGGCGGACAATCCGCAGGTTATGACACTGATTCTGATTGATGAACCGCAGGGTATCTATTATGGAGGTACGATTGCGGCACCGGTCGTAGGTGAGATATACGACAACATTCTGCCGTATCTCGGTATCTACAAGGACGAGAACGCAGAGGAGGAGACGACGCAGACAATCAGCATCGACGATGCTGTGTTTTAAATATTACAATACAAGCGATGGCTTGATAAAGGAGAGAAGATATGAAGTACGACATAATTGTTCCAGCATTGATAGCATTTGGTGTGAGTGTGATCTTAAGTCCGATCATTATTCCATTCTTAAAGAAACTGAAGTTCGGGCAGTTTGTGCGTGACGATGGACCGGAATCGCATCTGAAGAAGTCGGGAACGCCGACGATGGGTGGATTGATCATCCTGTTCAGTATCGTGATTACATCACTCTTTTACATCAAGGATCATAAGGAGATCGTTCCAATCCTGTTTGCAACATTGGGATTTGGCCTGGTTGGTTTCTTGGATGACTTTATCAAGGTTGTGATGAAGCGGTCACTTGGACTTCGCGCATGGCAGAAGATGTTGGGGCAGTTTTTGGTAACAGGTGTTTTTGCATATTACATTCATGCATATACGGATCTTGGAACTACGATGATTATTCCATTTACACATAAGGTCGTTGACCTTGGATGGGTTTATTTCCCATTGATGTTCTTCGTTATGCTTGGTACAGCAAACGGTGCGAACTTTACAGATGGTCTGGATGGATTGGCATCCTCCGTTACCGTATTGATCGCAACCTTTTTCGCGATTGCATCTATCGCTGCAGGCGCTGGTGTAACACCGATCACATGTGCAGTTGTAGGAAGCCTGCTTGGCTTTTTGGTATACAATGTCTATCCGGCACGTGTGTTCATGGGAGATACCGGATCGCTTGCTCTGGGTGGATTTGTTGCGTCGACAGCCTATATGCTGCAGATGCCACTCATTATATTGATCGTTGCATTTATTTATCTGGCAGAAGTGCTTTCCGTTATTATTCAGGTTGTAAGCTTCAAGACAACCGGAAAGCGTGTATTTAAGATGGCACCGATCCATCATCATTTTGAGCTTTGCGGATGGCCGGAGACAAAGGTTGTTGCAATCTTCTCGATTGTCACAACGATTCTGTGTCTGATCGGTATTCTGGCAATTTAGGAACGTTAGATAGAATGGAAAAGAGGGAAAACGATGTTCGATAAGAAAGTATTAGTTGCAGGAGCAGGAAAAAGTGGAATCTGTGCAAGTGAGCAGCTTCTTCGAAATGGAGAGCAGGTTGTGTTGTTTGATGAGAACCCGAAGGGAACGCTTACAGAGGCTGTGATCCTTGAAAAGCTTGGGTTCGATAAGAAACCAGAAGCTCTTACAATCTGGCTTGGTACACTGACTGACGAATTGCTTGCAGATATTTCCTGTATGGTTATCAGTCCGGGTATCCCGGTTGATGCACCATTTGCACTCAAGGTAAAAGAGGCTGGCATTCCGGTATGGAGTGAGATCGAGCTTGCATATATTTACGAGAAGGGCACGGTAGCAGCCATCACAGGTACGAACGGAAAGACAACTACAACCACACTGGTTGGCGAAATTATGAAAGCCTACAACGAGAAAACATTTGTCGTAGGAAATATCGGAATCCCATACACAAGCCTGTCAGATCAGAGCAGTGCGGATTCAGTTACGGTTGCAGAGATCAGCAGCTTCCAGTTGGAGACGATTCATACATTCCGCCCACATGTGAGTGCGATACTGAATATTACACCGGATCACTTAAACCGGCATTATACATTTGAAAACTATGCGAACTGCAAGCTGGATATCACGAAGAACCAGACGAAGGAAGATTATGCAGTGATGAATTACGATGATCCGGAGACGGTGAAGCGTATTGATAAGGTTCCGGCAACGGTGATTTTGTTCAGCCATAAAAAGGAACTGGAGTCCGGTGTAATCGTCAAGGATGACGCGGTTGTAATCCGGGAGGATGGCAAAGAAACCTATGTGATGCCATTTTCTGAATTCCAGCTTTTGGGAGATCACAATATAGAGAATCTTTTGGCTGCGGTTGCAATATCTTATTATATGGGAGCAGATATTGCGACGATTCGTAAGGTATGCGGCGCATTTAAGGGCGTGGCACACCGGATCGAATATGTGCGCACGTTAAATGATGTGAATTATTATAATGATTCCAAGGGTACAAACCCGGATGCCGCGATCAAGGCAATCCAGTCAATGGTGCGCCCGACGTATCTGATCGGCGGTGGCTATGATAAGAAGTCTACCTACGATGAGTGGATCGAGAGCTTTGATGGCAAGGTAAAATGTCTGCTTCTGATCGGACAGACGGCACAGGATATTGCAGACTGTGCAAGAAAGCATGGATTTGAAAATATTGAAATGATGGATGACTTGAAACAGGTTGTAGAGTATTGCCATACACATGCACAGCCGGGCGATGCGGTACTTCTTTCACCGGCATGCGCAAGCTGGGGTATGTTTGACAATTATGAGCAGCGTGGAGATATGTTCAAGGAATATGTAAATGCGCTTTCATAAGGAAAGCGGAAATGGAAAGAAAAGACAGGAGTGTCTGAGCTATGGCATATGGCAGAAGAAAATTGAAAAAGAATAAAGTATTCGCAACCGGCGGATACATTGATTATCAGACGATTTTCTTGGTTGTCGTTTTGCTGGCGTTTGGTGTCATGATGGTGTATAGCGCGAGTGCATACCGCGCGACGCTCTCTGGACTTTCGAGTGGATATTTTGCGATGCGTCAGGGTATGATCGGATTGGCGGGTATCGTCGTAATGATGCTGATATCCTGTTTCAACTATCAGTTTTACAAGCGTCCGGTGATGCAGCGGCTGATCGTGACAGCGATGATTGTCTGTGCCGGTATCGCACTGGTGTTGGGTGTATCCTCCAATGGTTCACAGCGTTGGATCGAGGTCGGTGGTATTCAGTTACAGCCATCCGAGATTGTAAAGCTGTTGATTATTCTGTATCTGCCGAGTGCATGTGTGAAGCATCCGAAATACCTGACCTCTTATCAGGGAATCATCCGGCTGATCGCACCGTGTATTGTCAGTGCGGGTCTGATCGCGAAAGAGAACTTAAGTACCGCGGTTGTCTGTGTGGCAATCATGGTTGTCATTATATTTGTGGCATGTCCGGATTATAAGATTCTGGTTATGCCGGTCGTTGCACTGGTAATTGCCGGTGTACTGCTTATCACAACCGTTGGTTATCGTGGCGATCGAATCGATGCATGGCTGCATCCGGAGACGAGTGATTCCGGATACCAGACGATGCAGTCGCTATATGCGATCGGTTCCGGCGGATTGTTTGGAAAGGGCTTGGGACAGAGTATCCAGAAGCTTGGATTTTTGCCGGAGTCGCACAACGATATGATCTTTGCGATTATCTGTGAAGAGCTTGGACTGTTCGGCGCGCTTTGTGTTATTGCATTGTTTGTCATGCTGATCGTACAGCTTCGCTATATTGCAAATCATGCCAGAGACCGGTATGGTGCATTGGTTGTAACCGGAGTTATGACACATATCGCAGTACAGATGATCATCAACATCGGAGTTGTTACCAATGTTATCCCGAACACGGGTGTCCCGCTTCCGTTTATCAGTTATGGTGGTACATCGCTGGCGTTCCTGATGGTTGAGATGGGATTCGTGTTAAGCGTGTCGAGACAGATGCTTCCATACGAGGCACCAACGAAAGAAGAGCTGCAGATGCAGCGGTAAATCAGAGCGGTACATAGAAACAAAAGGAGAATCGTTTTGAAGAAACATTGGATTGTATTGTTTATACTTGTAGTGATACTTGGAACGCTTGCGTATCTGTCGACCTGGACGGTCGATAAGGTACAGGTGGAAGGCTGTGAGATCGTAAATACACAGTCGGTCAGCGATGCGATGAAGGAAGAAGCACCGCTGGACAACACATTGCTGTTGTATATAAAAAGTAAGATGAACAAATTAAAAGATCTGTCCTTTGTAAGCAAGATGGATCTGGAACTGACAGATAAGAACACGGTAACCGTGACAGTTTACGAAAAATCCATAGCCGGCTGTGTGTTATACAAGGGCGACTATGTGTATTTTGATAAAGATGGTATAGTATTGGATTCGTCGAAGAGACGTGTCGGAAGTGCACCGCTGATCAAAGGTCTGACCTTTACCGAGTGGAGCATCGGCAAGAAACTGCCGAGTGACGACGACAAGAAATTCCAGACAATACTGACTATCACGCAGTTGGTGGAAAAATACGATCTGGAGATTGACGGTATCAAGTTCACCGCTGAAAATGAAATTGTCCTTCAACACGGAGGCATTACAATCGAATTGGGAGAGGGGGAATATCTGGCGGTTCAGATGATGAATCTGGGCAACATACTGAAAAATCTGGAAGGTATGTCCGGAACATTGTATATGAAAGACTTTGATTCGGAAAATGCAACTGCGAGCTTTAGCAAAAATTAAGTGAATTTTACGTAAACCTATTGATTATTTCAACAAAAACCTATATTATATAGGTTAATAATGCGCAAATAGAATAAAGGAGGAAAAGACCTTGCTTGAAATAAAATCGAATGACGAGAAAACCCCTGCAAGAATCCTTGTGATTGGTGTAGGTGGAGCTGGTAACAATGCAGTAAACAGAATGATTGATGAGAATGTGGAAGGTGTCGAGCTGATCGCCATCAACACAGACAAGCAGATCTTATCACAGAATCGTGCAACAACAAAGATTCAGATTGGTGAGAAGCTGACAAAGGGACTCGGTGCAGGTGCTAAGCCTGAGATCGGAGCAAATGCAGTAGAAGAGAACAGAGAAGAGATTACCGATATCATGAAGGATGCCAATATGGTATTCGTTACCTGTGGTATGGGTGGTGGTACTGGTACAGGTGCTGCTCCAGTCGTAGCAGAGATTGCAAGAAATCTTGGAATCCTGACTGTCGGCGTTGTAACAAAGCCATTCTCTTTCGAGGGTAAGCCTCGTATGAACAATGCCATCAACGGTATTGCAAAGTTAAAAGAAAACGTAGATACTCTGATTGTCATTCCAAACGACAAGCTGTTACAGATCTGCGATAAGCGTACAAGTATCCCAGAAGCTTTGAAGAAAGCAGATGAGGTATTGCAGCAGGGTGTACAGGGTGTCACAGACCTGATCAACAAGCCGGGTCTGATCAACCTTGACTTTGCAGATATCCAGACAGTAATGCGTGACAAGGGTGTCGCTCATATCGGTATCGGACGTGCCAGTGGTGATAACAAGGCAGTGGATGCAATCAAGTCTGCTATGGACAGCCCATTGCTGGAGACAACCGTCAGTGGTGCAAGCGATATCATCGTAAACTTCTCAGGAAATATTGGTATTGTGGAAGCATACGATGCAATCACATACCTGACAGAAGTCGCTGGTGACGGCGCAAATATCATATTTGGTACTGTAGATAATGATGTGATGGGTGAGGATGTATGTATCACAATCATCGCAACAGGTATTGAGGACAATGCGGCAACACAGCCGGTTATGCAGAATCCAGCAAAGCCTTCTGCTGTAAAGCCGACAGTAGCACCAGTTGGTAAAACTCCTACATATGCGAGCCAGCCAATTACAAGTGTAAAGCCTATGGGAACCGCAACAAAGCCATCCTTCATGTCCACTCCGGCAGCGAAGCCATCGGTAAGTGCTGACATTTCAAGTGCAGCAAAGCCAGCTCCTGCAAAGAGAGAGACAGGCAATGGCGGTGGAATCAAGATTCCGGATTTCCTCAAGCGTGGATAAGTAAGCAGGAACTAAAGGGACTGTTGTATTGTATGTGCAACAGTCCTTTTTCTTATAGTATAGAGGGGAGGACTTATGGGAGACAGAGAAGAAAAAACGGTGTTGTTTGACGAGTCGATGCTGCAGCAATACCAGAAAAATACGACAGGAAAAAGCTCGCTTGTCATTGTAGATGGCAATGGCATACAGGAATACGACCTGAGCAAATTTATAGATGGCGCATACACTTTCGGTCGGAATGAAAACAACAGTATCCGGTTAAATTCCAGCATTGTCTCAGGTAATCATGGTGAGCTCTATTTGCAGGAAGGCAGATGCTATATCCGCGACAATCACAGCTCGAACGGTTCTTATCTTGCCTATGGTACGCAGTTTATCCAGATGGCACCCGATCAGTATTATGGCGGCGATGGCAGAGATATGATCGTGCGTCTTGGAACGAACCATTCGATGGATGGCATTGATCCGGTACTCTTGTTGTACAATGGACAGCAGAAGGAAGGCCGCTGGAAGACATATTCCCTGCATGACGGCGACAACAGTATTGGTCGTGCGGCAGACTGTGATATCCGGTTGAAAAACGTTGCGATTTCCAGATACCATGCAGGTGTCCGTAAAGTAAAAAATCAATTTTATGTGTTTGACAATGGTTCAACAAACGGTGTATTCGTAAATGGAAGCCGGATTGTGAAGCCATATTGTCTGTCAAACAAAGATATCTTTACCATCCTGAATACAACATTTATCTATGATGGAAATGTCCTGTATTACAAGGTGAACCCGGAAGGTATTGCATTAGAGGTACACGACTTAAACAAGGAAGTGCCAGCGAAGGGTGGCAAAAAGACGATTCTGGATAAAGTCAGCCTGAGTATCGGGGCAAATGAATTTGTTGCAATCATCGGTGGTTCCGGTGCTGGAAAGACAACCTTGATGACGGCGATGAGTGGCTTTGATTCCAAGGTGACCGGACATGTATATTGCAATGGCACAGATCTGCATGAGAATTTCCAGACGCTCAAAAATATCATTGGATTTGTACCACAGCAGGATATCATCTATGAGAATATCACGCTCAAGAAGATGCTTTATTATACGGCGAAAATGAAGATGCCGCAGGATACAAGCGATCAGGAAATTGAGGAGCGGATCGAAGAAGTGCTTCGTATGGTAGAACTTTCGGAGCATAAGGATACTTATATCCGCCGTCTGTCCGGTGGACAGAAAAAGCGTGCCAGCATCGCGGTAGAGCTTCTGGCGAATCCGGGACTTTTCTTCCTGGACGAGCCGACATCCGGACTGGATCCGGGAACAGAAGAACATCTGATGCGGACGTTATCCAAGCTGTCAAAGGAGCAGGAAAAGACAATCGTCATGGTAACCCATACGATTAACAATCTTGATCTGTGTGATAAGGTTATCATCATGGGATATGGCGGACGGCTTTGTTATTGTGGAAGTCCGGCAGGGATTAAAGATTTCTTCCACACAGACGATCTCGTGAAGGTCTATGATATTATCACAGCTGATTCAAAGGGCTGGGAGACGCAGTTTAAGATGTCCGGTATCAATGCGGTAAGCGGACAGGTGCGTGAGTCAAACGGTGAGGCAATCAAGCCGAGAACCGTCAGTGGATTTGCACAGCTTGGAATTCTGGTACGAAGATATACGACTTTGATTATGAATGATGTGCAGCGATTGGCGCTGATCTTCGGACAGCCGTTGATTATTGGTTTATTGCTCACTTTGGTTGCACGTTCTGGCATCTATGAGCTGTTCACGGAGACGCAGTCGATCTTATTTACGTTGATGAGTGGCGGTATCTGGATGGGACTTCTGAACACGATTCAGGAGGTCAACAAGGAACGTGTCATTCTGAAACGAGAATATATGGGTAACCTGAAGCTGCCGATTTACATGTTGTCAAAGTATATTGTGCAGGGAGTGATATCCCTGGTTCAGGCAGTGATACTGGTTTTGACGTTCGTGTTGATCAAGGGTGCACCAGACTGTAAGGGTGTCATCATTTCTAATGCGACGATTGAAATGATTGTTTTGATATTCCTTACGATCTATGCGGCCGCAGGTATGGGATTGCTGCTTTCTTCTATTACGAAGAGTGCAGACCGGGCAATGGCGATTGCACCGTTTGTGTTGATCGTACAGCTGATTTTCTCAGGTATTCTGTTCGAGTTAAATGGTGTGACAGATAAGCTTTCGTATCTGACGTATTCCCGTTGGGCGATGGAATCCATCGGAAGCACCTGTGACCTGAATTCACTTGATCCACCGGGGCAGGAAGAAAGTGAACAGGTAGAGGAACAGTTTGATAATCTGGTTGCTACCTGTAACGATGTAATTGCAGAGATGCAGGAAGCCTATGACGAAAAAATCAATGAATTGCAGGATGCAGTAGAACTTTATTCAGCATTGGCAAATAATCCACAGACGTTCGATGAATACACATCAGAGCCGCAGACGATCGAAGCAGAGTATGAACCGGCCGAGACGGAAGAGAACGAGATGTATGTACGTTCTAAGGCAAGGACGGTTCGTTCATGGCTGATCCTGTATGGTTCGACGTACTTGTGCGCAGGTATCAGCGTGCTGGTACTGAGAAAATTGAAGGATGAACAAAGATAGGGAAATTCTACTTCCTATATAATTTACTAAGAAAACAAAATCGGCATTATCATTCTACGCAGACGCGCGCGGGTAGCGTCACATCGCTACGCTCTGTGACAGGTCGTCGACATTCATTCTAAATGGAACTTCGTTCCATGAATGTCTCCTCTTGCTCGGTTCAGCACGCAGCGGTACTAAATTCGTGCTTCAACGGTCTGCTTTAGAAAAGATAATGCCGATTTCGTTTATTAAGGTTATAGAAGGGAAGTAGAATTCCCCATAACATTGATGACTTTGCGCATATTCTGCTGTGTCGCGAGTTCGAATAGATGCGATAGAGAGTCGTCCGAATCATTTTCTGTACTCATACCAGTACTTCCAAGTACGGAGATGATATCAATCATGTTCGCGTAGTGGCTGGTGAGTAACTGGTACTCTGCATAGGATAGCACTTTCTGCAGGCTGTCCGTATCTGTTGTATCTACATTCTGCAAGGATGACAGAATCGTAGAGATCGGATTTCCATAAGAGGAAAGCAGACTGCCTGCACTGAAATTGGAAGTGGATGTACCGTTTAATGCGGAAAGACCACTCTGTATGGATGTATTTGAATACGTGCTTTGATTCGTTGTAAGTGTGGAAATGGCAGAGATAATTTCTTTGATCTCTGCGAGAATTTCCGCATTTTTTTTAGCTGTTTCCGCGGAAGCGGTCGTGTCGTTCGCGGTATTGGAATTTTCACTTGTGGATGTTCCGGTATTGGAAGCGGTGTTTGCAGAAGGATTTACTGTGATTGCATTTGCAGGAACCGATACACCGGTTTGCAAGAGACTTGTGACCTTGGCAACATAATTCTGCGTCTCAGTAAATGGTGGTACACCGCCATATTTTTTTACATTGCCACATCCGGCATTATAGCCTGCGATCGCAAGCGACTGGTTTCCCTGAAACATATTCAGAAGATCCTTCAATACGGCTGCACCGCCCATGATATTCTGGTAAGCATCGTAAGGATCGGATACGCCATACGCGCTTGCCGTGCTTGGCATGAGCTGCATGATGCCCATTGCACCGGAAGAGGAGGTCACATTTGCCTGAAAACCAGATTCTGTATAGGCGATTGCTTTTAAGAGCCGTTCGGATACACCGTATTTGTCAGCGGCTTCCTTGAAGATGGAATCAAGGTTCGTTGTGACAGATGCCTGGTTCAATTTATCGGTTTCTGTGCGAAGCATACCATCAAAATTGGTTGTTGTTTCCGATACGGATTGGGTACGATTCGGCGTTGCAACGGCACTGCTGTCGTTCACATAGCCGACACCTTCGATAAATACCATGATTCCTTCCTCCCTTCGTTTCCTTCATAGATACTTCAAAGGTATCTTAGTTCTGGAAAATTGTCAAGAAAATTCACGGATTATGTTGAAATATTCTCCCAGGTATATAAAGTATAGCGGCTGCACAGGAACCAAGAAAGATAGCTGTACTGAGTGTAGCAGAATGCCATATCTTGTCATAACAAATCATGCACAGACATTCCAGAATAATCGTGATATAGGAATTTCTTCGAACCTGTGTAGAATTTATATATGTCTGGCATATTGGTTTTCCGATTGCGATTCCAGCGAGAATGATACCATATATGGACAGTTTAATATATAAGCCAGGAAGAATGGGCAGTTTCAGCAACCACAAGAAAAACAGCCCATAAATGGTGCTGTATAGCATACAACGTATATGGGATTTTGCATGGAAACCTCCGATATGATTTCGTAAAAACAAGAATGAAATTAAAAAGTAAACCATACCAAAGATGCGATGCGTAAAACAGGAATATATAAGAAAAAAGAAGAAGGGAATGCAGAGATTTAGCAAACATTCAATACCATAAGATACTACTGCAATATCATCTTTTGTAACAGTATTTTTGGTGGATAGAGATATTAATTTTTGGGCTAGTCGATGAGCGAAAGTTTCAATCATATTGGTTCCTCCTATGTTCAGGATATATCGTAGCACGAGGAAAAGAAAAAAATGCATAAAAAAAGTATAAAGAGTGTCGTTCGCACCCCTCAGGATGTCGTTCGCACCACGAGGGATTGAAACTTTTGATTTTTGTGTTATGTTGAAAAAACAGAGGTACTCGAGTAATAAAATCTGTGAAATACAAAGGAAGGGGGATAATGCTATGGCAGAAAGAAAACAAATATCAAGGGTGGCAGATCTGCTGCGGAAATCAGTAGAAGCAGTAGCAGAGAAAAAAGCAAATGCAAATTGCTTTGGCTTTATGTATGAGCCAAAGAGACCAGAAAAATTAGTTAAAAAGTAAAGAAGAGGAGGTACATGTATTATGCAAAAAGTAAGTAAAGTAAAACGGTTTATCGCAATGACTGCGATGGCAGCAATGCTGTCAATTACAGGACTGGGTGCAGCACAGAACAGTGCGCAGGCGAATACAACGGACAGATCATGGAGTTTTAATCTTACTATAGGTTCGGGGTATAAATATATATCGAGAGAAAGAAAAGATAATACCAGCAAAATTTATTTTTACTGGAATGGAGCATATAGTACTTTGACAAAACTTATGATAACTCCTTATGGATCGTATGGATTAGATGATTCATTAAAACCGGCGGGAAATGTGTATGGAGCTACGAGAGAGTGTGTTGTAAATAGTACAGGAAAATATGCTGTTACAAATGGCGTATATGAACGAGGATATAGGTATGCATCTTTGGGAGTAAAATCACAAAGTGGCAATGGTACAGCAAAGGGTGTATGGAGTCCGGATTGTGCGGGAAGCTATACGATTTTGAATTAAGGAGAAGGATAATATGAAAAAGAAGGTGATGTTCTTTTTGTGTGGAGTTATTTGCTTTTCCGTGATTATTGGCATGATAGGATTTGTAAAAAATAAAAGCTCTATTGGAAATGGGCAAGTAACGACAGAAGAAGTATCATCGTCCGTGGCAGCTATTGCTGCCACGGATATGGATGCGTCAAGTTTAGATGAAGAAGAACATTTTTTTGAACAGATAACAGAAAATAAGGAGAAAGTGGAACAGGAGGGTTCCGTATTTTCTAAAGGAAGCTATCAGATATATAATGGATTTGGATTTACTGTTACGTATTTCCACGTATACGATACATATGAAGCGTTTGTAGAGAGTGAGCATTATAATTCGGACTACGTTGAGACAGAGCCTAAGGATTCCAAATGGATAACAGAAGAGTTTGATAATGGAGCGAACTTTGTATATGCGGAGATTGAAGTAACAAACGAGGATCGGTATGAGAAGGAATTTTTGCCGACTATGTGTGAGATTGTGTGTACACAGGATGATTATATCACATATGTAGACGGAAAGAGTTTCTATGGTTATGAGTATAACGATTTCTATATGTCAAAAAGAGACGGCTGGGAAGAAATACAGGGTGCGGAGATCGAAAAACTTGCCAGATATTATCAGATTCGACCAGGAGAGACGGTAACGATAGCTATTGGAGGAACCAGTTATGTTGAATGTTATACAGAAGGGGATGGGAATGGCGAAGATCCATATGAATTCATAGGAGAGAAATCCGTGGATGAGGTTTTCACTTCTCCGAAATATTATCTGGAAATAGCTGGGGATATGCCATCTTCTGGATATCAGGCATGGCAGGAAAAAAATATCCGTGATGCGTTGACACACATTTATATAGAGTGCCAATAACTATGAAGGAGAAGCATATGTCATGAAAAGAAAAAAGGTCTTGATTTTAATTGGTATCCTGCTTGCGGTAACTGGACTGGGGCTGCGTATCTGGTATGTGAACACCCATACATATTCACCAGAAATAAGGGAGGTTCCGCAGGGACAGACAGCGGAATATTGTGGACTTTCGTATACAATCGTAAATGCCGAGATGTGGAACAGCTCAGATTTCTATACACAGCATCCAGAGCTTACCGATTATCAGAATCCGAACATACCTGCAGATGAGATGAAACTATTGGTTGTTGAATATCAGATTGGAAAAGTACAGGAAGAAAATAAAATGGATCTTTATATTCCGATTCAATATGCGCATTTGTTTAACGGACCAGATCCATTTATGACGCAGGATATGAATCCGTCTCTTTCGGATGGGAACTTCCAGTCGGGTGATACAGTCGTGATTCCGTATGAAATCTATAAGGCAAATTTATCGGAAGCGCAATGGAAGGATGTGGAGAATGGAAAGATGGAGTATGAGACTGTACTTGGAACGTATCCGGTTAAGACGGAAATGAAGATTCAGGATATCCGGTATGAAGGAGGAAAGGGACAGTGAAAGAAGTTATTACAACAGAGATGAAAAAAGCATTCCGTTCCAAAGGATTTCTCGTAGCAGTATTGTCCGGCGTTCTGCTCGCAGTCATACAGACAATCTGGGCGTATCAGAATATTTATCAGGTAAATATGAAAGAAAGAAATCATATTCTTGGATTACCTGTGACCGATGAACATTATGGTTCATGGTTTCAGACCTGTATCATGCAGGGGTGGATCGGATGTGAATATTACTCATCTTTTAATCAGTTCCTGTTTTTGGCGCTGCCTCTTTTTGCAGTGTTACCATACAGTATTTCCCTGTATTCGGAATGGAAATCCGGGTATGCAATGCAGATGCTTGTCCGGCGGGGAAGAAAGCAGTATATCATAAGCAAAGCGGCAGCAATTTTTATAAGTGGGGGTTGTGCGGCTGCCTTGCCGCTGTTGGTAAGTCTGTTACTTTCCGCCTGTTACCTTCCGGCGATTGGAATTGATCCAATTTCCTTGCAGAATGTCGTGGGTAATTCCATGATGTGGAGTGCGATTTTCTTTGAAAAGCCAGTGCTATATGCCATCAGCTATACAGGAATTGTATTTGTATATGGGGGAATCTATGCAGAAATTCCACTTCTGTGTGTCGGATGGATGGAAAACAGATTCGGTACATTGATATTTCCCATGTTACTTCACTGTATGCTGTTTTATGGTGTGTATAATTTGTTCCCGGAGTTTGCAGCTTACAATCCGGCTATGTTTGTAAATCCGAGCCAGCTGGTTTTTGGGATAACATTTCGTGGGATTGTGAGTGTAACAGTTGTGATTCTGGCAGTGGAAGGATTACTGTTATGGCTTTCAAACCGTCGGCGGGATTTTCTATAATGTCCGGTGATATCTGTCAAGAGAGGAGTGTGCAGGGAAAATGGAGATAAAGTTAGAACATGTGACAAAGAAGATAAAGGGAGTTCCGGTATTGCAGGATGTGACAAAGACATTTACCGGGGGCTGTATCTATGGTTTAAGTGGCAAGAATGGCTGTGGGAAAACGATGCTGATGCGGACGATGGCAGGGCTGATCTATCCGACCAGTGGAGTTGTGAAGATCAATGGAAAGATACTCGGAAAGGATATTTCTTTTCCGCCAAGTATGGGACTTCTGATTGAGAATCCTGCGTTTCTGCGAGGATATACCGGCTTGGAGAATCTGGAGATACTGGCGAAGGTGCAGGGCGGTGTGCCGCAGGACGAAATCCGGGCGACGCTGGAACAGGTGGGGCTTGATCCCGATGACAGACGGAAGTATTACAAGTATTCGCTTGGCATGCGTCAGCGGCTTGGAATTGCGGCTGCAATAATGGGAAAGCCGGATATTATCCTGCTGGATGAACCGATCAATGCGATCGATGCGGAAGGTGTCAGTGTGATCCGGGATGCCATCCGGGCACTGATGGATGACGAACGGATTATTATCATTGCCTGTCACGATAAAGAGGAAATGGAGTATATGGCGGATACGGTTTTGTATATGTCAGAGGGACGGTTGGAGGAGGGCGCATGATATGAGATTATTGCACTTCTTGGAATATGATATCAGTGAGGGACTGATCCGGTTTTGGAAAAGGTATCTGTGGCTTATCGTACTTGTCTTTATTACGTGTCTTTTGCTCGACCGGGCGAGTGGAGATTATCTGGGAATGTATGGTGAAAGCTGGTCACCGCTTGGATATATAGTCAATGAGTTTTGGGGACAGAGACCATTTCATTTTAACCAGAATACACCGGATCAGTTCAGACTTCCACTGGCGTGGATTCTGCAGTATATTCTGCTTGCATACTGTATTGGAAATTATGTGGAAGAGGATATGCATGGTTTTGGTATGCAGCTTATGTTGAAGAGCCGGAGCCGTGTGTTATGGTGGAGTTCGAAATGCATCTGTTGTGTCTGCATCAACCTGTTTTATTTTCTGCTGCTCTATGGCATGACATACGGATATGCGTGGATTTCGACTGGTAATATGTCGATGTCTGGTCAGCAGATTGCGCTATCTCTTTATTATGGAGAGGAAGTGGCGAATACGTCGATGCCAGAGCTTATTCGGATGACGGTGCTTCTTCCGGTGCTGGCAGGTATCGTGCAGTCGATGCTTCAGCTTCTGCTATCCCTGTATATGAACAGTGCGGCAGTGATGAGTGTGATCACATTTATTCTGGTGCTGGCATCGTACTATGGAAATCGCTTTTTTGTGCATGGATATGCGATGGCGTGCCGGTATTATTCTGACAGTCTGTATCCGCAGGATGAGGTGCTCACAACCGCGTTTGGGATTCCATATCTCGTTTGCCTGATTGTGGGATTGGTCGGATGTGGATATGGAATCATACGAAAGCGGAATATTATTTGATGAAAGAACTTTATTTTTGCATGAATCTTGACATGTGGGCACGAACAGACGGAAGATAGCTTCTGCCAACTGACTGCCATGTATTATTGGAGAGGTGAAGGTTATTTTTTATCAGAGATTGAACGTGTAATATATTTACAATACAAGATTTGTGACAACGAACAAAGTTTGATGAAAGCTTATTCATTATTTCATCTAATGATATACGTTCGATGTAAATGTTGTCTGTTGTTACAATTAATGTATTGTTTTTTTCTTTTGATATGCTGATGATGTTTGTATACGGAATCCGTATATAAGTCTGGTCGTTTTGATAGTAATAGTAATCATCGCTATGTAGTTTCAGGTATGCATCCATACAGGGGGTGAGAACTTCCAGTGTAATCGGTTTCAGAAGATAATTGAAGGCGCGTACAGAATAACCATCAAAGACGTATTCCTGAAAATTAGTCAGGAATATGATATCACCAGAATATTGAAGTTCTCGAAGTATTTTGCAGATTATGATTCCGTTTTCATTGCTGGATGTATTTGGCAGCTTTATTTCTATGTCGGCAAAAAGTAAATCAAAAGATTGAGCGTGATACATGCGAATCAGGGAACTTTCATTTTGAACCCAGACAATTTCAAATGTGTGATGGTATAAATCTGCATATTGTTCTAATGCATGTTTTGTCTGCATAAATTCTGATGGTGTATCCTCTAATATTACAATTCGTAAATGCATGTTAGTGTTCCTCCGTTGGCAGTTGTATCATAACCTCAAATTTATCATTGGATGGGTTTAGTGTGACAAAACCATTTGCCTGTTCTACAATCTCCTCGATTCGTTTTAAACCGATTCCGTGATTTATAACATCTGTTTTTTTGCTGGTTTTTAGCTTGCCTTTTTTATCTTTGATGTAATCACCGGTAGAACTGTTTTCCATGTAAATAGACATCATACAGTTAAAGGGTTTGATCTGAAAATCAATATATCGATTCCCTGGTTCTTTTATTTTCATACAGGCTTCGATTGCATTGTCAAACAGATTGCCAATCAGCGTACACAATTGAATATCATCAATCAGGATGTCTTTTGGAAGAAAGATGCTATGTGTGGTTTTGATATGCTGTGCATGTGCATAGGAAAGTTTGTTTGTAACAATACAATCAATTGGAATGTTTCCACTGGAAATAATACGATGTGCCTGATTTAATTTATCTGTGTAGGTGTCGATATAGCTGCAGGCTTTCTCGTATTGTTTTTCGTGTAACATGGCAGAGATGACAGACATATGATTCTGCATATCATGTTTGATTGAGCGCAGCTCTTCTACGGAGGAAACAACCTGTTCGTATTGCTTAAGTTCCATCTGTTGTATAATATTTTCTTCCGATAAACGCTGGTTTTGTTCCTGTGTGGTTCCAAGGGTGTATACATAAAGAACAAAGGCAAAAAACAAAAATAATACCAGAAAGAAAATAACGGATAGAAATCGGTCGTTGTTGCTTTGATCTGGTGTATATCCTGTCAATTGCCGGATCAAAATAGCCTGAAGGATGGCAATACATAAGAGCGACAGCAGAATAAAGGCGAGTTTTTCCCGAAAAGGCAGACGGAAAGTCTGGTTGTTTATACAGAGCAGAATTAAAGTAAATAAGAATAATATTGAGATGTAAATTAAAGTAAAAGGAATTCGCAGCATACCATTTGGAAGGAGTGCTGACAGGTCAATATCTAAAAACGCAGTTGGTACAATCGTGGTCACAGCATCTGCAAGAATGGTTCCGATGGCATAGAGGACAGACCAAAAAAGTAATGTGATCGGTTTATTCTCGAAGAATATAAAACCATATATAAAATGAATTCCAATAAAAAATAACAGAATAAAAATAGTCGAACATGAAAATTTTTTCAGAATAAGCAACAAGACTGCCTGTAAGAATAAACACAGAATTTGGAGTGGATAAGAATGGGATAATTCTTTTTTTTCAAGTTTATTATTAAATAATAAAAATAATATAGCAACTTCCAATAAATTGATTACGAATTCCCACATAAAGATATCCCCCTTTGTCCCTTTGATTCATATTATACTACATAAATTCGATTCCCGAAACCAGATATTGTATTTATACGACATTTGGGGTAAAATGCCTATATACTTAGTCATTCGGGGGACGAAGAAATGAGATACATTGCAACTGGACAGGAAGTGTTCAGAATTGATGAATTTGCAACTAATGTAATAGGAATTCCACAGCTCGTACTGATGGAGCGTGCGGCACTTCGTGTTGCCGAGCATGTGAAGGAGCGATTTCCGGCGGGTGCGCATGTCCTGATCGTAGTTGAGAGTGGAAATAACGGCGGAGATGGAATCGCAGCCGGACGAATCCTTATGATGGAAGGATACGATGTCGAGATCTATTGGGTAGACGGCTTGAAGTCCGCCAGCACCGGTTTCGATGCGCAGTATGCGATCGCCAAGAAGCTGAATATGAAGTTTGTGGATGAGCTTGTGAATGCCGGATATGATGTGATTATTGACGGCATCTTCGGCGTAGGTCTGTCACGTGCTGTGATGGGCAAGCAAGCAGAAGTGATCAAGACATTAAATGATATGGATGGTTATAAGTTAGCCATCGATGTACCATCTGGAATCGATGCGACAACCGGATTCCTGCTTGGTACAGCGTTCCATGCAGATGCGACTGTGACATTCGGACTGATGAAGCTCGGACTTCTCATGGGTATGGGATATGAGTACGCAGGAGAGGTATCCGTGGTAGATATCGGATTCCCGAAGCAGGCGATTGATTTTGTAGAGCCACGGTTATACACCTATGATCCAAAGGATGTAGAGGAATTGCTTCCACATAGAAAAAGGGATTCTCACAAGGGAACTTATGGCAAGGTCGGAATCATCGCAGGCAGCAAAAATATGGCAGGAGCAGCTCTGTTTTCCGCAGAGGCTGCTTACCGTATGGGCTGTGGACTGGTGCGTGTGTGCACCGTAGAGGAAAATCGTGAGATTATTCAGTCGAGACTTCCGGAAGCACTGCTTACGACATACAAAGAAGACGACATCGACACGATGCGCAGTGCGATGAAGACGGTTATGGGCTGGGCAGATGTGCTTGTGTTAGGACCGGGACTTGGAACCGGGGAAGCAGCGCAGTATCTCGTTGACAAGGTGCTTCGTAGCTTTGATGGCACGGTTGTCTTAGATGCCGATGGAATCAATGTGTTGTCCGAGCATATGGATTTGTTTGAGACAATGCATTCGAAGCTGATTCTGACGCCACACTTGATGGAGATGTCAAGACTTACGAATCAGTCTGTGACGGATATCAAGGCGAATAAATATGATCTTGCGAGAGAGTTTGCCAAGCGCCACAACGTGGTTGTTGCATTAAAAGATGCGCGTACGGTGGTGTCCGATGGTGGACTCCAGGCATATATTAATATAACAGGTACAAACGGTATGGCTACGGGTGGATCCGGTGATGTGCTGACTGGAATTATCGCAGGTCTTCTGGCACAGGGGATGGATCGGTTCGAAGCGACAAAGCTTGGTGTCTGCATGCATGGTATGGCAGGGCAGGCGGCCGCAGAAGAAAAGGGACAGTACAGCATGATCGCCGGAGATATTGTACGAAGCATCGAGCAGATTATTGCGAAGGAATCAGAAGAATAGGATACACAGTTTGATAATATAGTTCTAATTAATTGCATACACAGAAGAATTGTTGGAAATACTTGTAATAGTTTGAACAACAATAGGAGTGTGAAGGCATTGATTATCAGACGTGGAGATATTTATTATGCAGACCTGCGCCCGGTCGTAGGTTCTGAACAGGGCGGTGTCCGTCCGGTACTTATTATTCAAAATGAAGCGGGAAACAAATACAGTTCCACTGTGATTATTGCGGCGATTACATCGCAGATGCACAAGGCGAAGCTTCCAACGCATGTAGAACTTGATTCCAGGTATTGCGATATTGCCAAAGATTCTGTTATACTGTTAGAACAGGTGCGCACGATCGACAAACAGAGGCTGAAAGAAAAAGTCTGTCATCTGGACAATACGATCATCCGCCGCGTGAACGAGGCGCTGCGCATCAGCTTAGAATTATAAAAGGAGAAATAACAACTATGTCACAAAGTGGACCCAGTGGTTTTCGAAAGTTTTTTTCGAAGAAGGTGGACGAAGACAAAGTAGAAGAAGAGATTCTTTCGATGGTTGAGGAAGGGCATGAACAGGGCTTGATCGAAGAAGGCGAGATGGAGCTGATTAACAACATCTTCGAATTCGGAGACAAAGAAGCGAAGGATATCATGACACCGCGGCAGAAGATTGTTGCTGTGGAGAACACCCAGACCGTGGAGCAGGCATTGCAGCTTGCAGTAGAAAATAATTTTTCCAGATATCCGGTTTATGAGGAGGATCTGGATAATATCATCGGACTCATACATATCAAAGATCTGATTGCGGTCTATATGAAAGATCCAAAATCACCGATTGCAGACATCGTAGACAAGGCGATCGTGACACATCCGACGAAGGATGTATCCGAGCTTTTGCAGCGGATGCAGCGGGAGAAGATCCATATGGCAGTCGTGGTAGACGAATATGGTCAGACAGAGGGCATTGTCACGATGGAGGACATCTTAGAAGAGATCGTAGGTAACATCTTAGATGAGCACGATGAGGAACAGCCGGAAGAAATCCAGAAACAGTCGGAGGACAAATATCTGGTTGACGGTGGAGCGACGTTAGAAGATCTGGAGGATTTACTTGGAATCGAATTCCCGGATGAAGATTTCGAGACGGTAAATGGATTCCTGCTCTATGAGCATGGACGGTTGCCGGAAGAGGGTGAATCCTTTAAGATAGAATATCAGGGGTATGAATTTATCCCGGTAAAAATAGAAGATAACAGGATTATCACTGTTAAAATCACGAAACTAAAGGAAGAGGAGTAACAAACAATGTCAGGACATTCAAAATTTGCGAACATTAAGCACAAGAAAGAGAAAAACGACGCTGCAAAGGGTAAAGTATTTACGATCATTGGTCGTGAGATCGCAGTTGCCGTAAAGGAAGGTGGACCAGATCCAGCGAACAATAGCAAGTTGCGTGATGTCATTGCAAAGGCAAAAGCAAATAATATGCCAAACGATACGATTGATCGTGGTATCAAGAAAGCAGCCGGTGATGCAAATTCCGTAAACTATGTAACAATTACATATGAAGGCTATGGTCCAAGCGGAACAGCAATCATCGTAAATGCACTTACCGATAACAAGAACCGTACAGCATCCAATGTAAGAAATGCATTTACAAAGGGTGGCGGAAATGTCGGAACGACTGGTTGTGTATCTTATATGTTTGATGAGAAGGGACAGATTATCATCGCGAAAGAGGACTGCGATATGGACGCAGATGATCTGATGATGATCGCACTTGACGCAGGTGCAGAAGACTTCAACGAGGAAGAGGACAGCTTCGAGATCTTAACTTCTCCAGATGAGTTCACAGCCGTTCGTGAAGCCCTTGAGAAAGAGAATATCCCAATGGCAGAGGCAGAGGTCACAATGATTCCTCAGAACTATGTAGAGCTTACATCGGAGGACGACATCAAGAAGATGAACCGCATCCTTGATATGCTCGATGAGGATGACGACGTGCAAAGTGTGTACCACAACTGGGATGAGTAAAAAAATACAGTGAGCGAAGCGAACTAGTATTTTTTTACGAAGACCTTTCTTGACGACGGAGTCGGCAAGAGGGATGAGTAAGTAAAGGAGTAACATGCCACTTGTATTTATATTCTTCATTTGGTATGGAATGTATGGCAGAAACAACCCGAAGATATACAGTAAACTGCACGACAAATTTGGCTTGATCGTCTTTTTGCTCTTTATATTTAGTGGCTTGTCAAGCTTTAGTTCCAGTTTTAGTGTACTGTTACTGGTATCGTTGATCATAGCTGTTGTCGGTGCTCCGATTTGGCTTATAGCATGGCTGATATCGAAATCATCCAAGGGAAAAGCCAGACAGAAGCAGAACGATTATGATTATTATACCCAGCATTACAGCCAGTCGGACGCAAAAGCGGGAATGACAGTGACTGGACTTACAAAAGCTGTACCAAAGCGAAGAAAGATTATTCAGAAATTTAATCAGAAATATGATCTGTATCTGACCGATGAGGAGATCAACCGGATCGTCAATGCATCGTATATGTCAAACTGCTGGGAGCGGGAGATTCTTGATATGGATCAAAAGTATGATACCATTTCACAGTGGTACCGTGGAGATTCTGCATGGCTAAGAGCATATCTGCGTGCGTTTCCTGCACAGAATGTCACATCAGACTTTGAGAGTCAGAGAAGCATCTGCCTTGACACCTTCTATCAGGTGTTCTCGGAGATTGATCCGGGCAAGTATGAGAGTGTAGAGAGCTGCGTCAGAGAGATCAACCATCGGTTTATGACAATCTTTGATGATATTACCTTTTCGATTGCGCACCGTTTTTTGGCAGACAATGGATATCAATTTGAATTGCCGCATTATGATGTACATGGAGTCAAATCGGATATAGACAGATTAAAAGACAAATACGATCAGGAGACTGTCGGCAGTGGCAGCCGGAGTGGATATGAAAAAATGCGCCAGCGTTAAGCTGACGCATTTTTTCTCTGTAATAAGTTATTTACTGAATCTGTACCAGACTTGAGCAATGTCTGTTTCCCTGCATATCTTCGAAGATGAACATACCATAATATTCTTCTCCGGCAAGCAATGCATCCCGTATCGGCGTGAAGCCTTCGGAGATTGGGAACGAGCTGTAATTGATCGTCAGGTCTGCCCAGTCTGCATCGTTGAAGTTTGTCAGATCTTCATTTGAGGTGAAGTGGTGAGAGAAATATCCGAACGCGACATTCTGGTAGTCGTTGATATCGATCTCGTAACGCTCCGGGAAGATCTCATTTCCTTCAGTGTTGATATAATTGTCAATCGGATAAGCTCCCAGAATCTGACCTTCCGGATGTTCGTCGGATACCTCTAAGACGAAATAGGCATACATACTGTCATCGCCTTCAATATCGTCATTGTAGAGGATACTGGAGATCAGATAGCGGGTGTATGTATCTGTCTTTTCCTGTACGGTATACATCAGTTCGTAGTTCTCTTTGGTTGTATCATTTTGCATGTAGGTAATCTGTCCGTCGAAGTCAGCCGTCAGTTTTCCGGTTCCATCGTTTGAGATGGCGGAGCTTAATGCAACCAGATCATACATGCCGTCCTTTTCCTGATCTTTCTTGGCAATTACAAAATACGCATTCTGCAAAGCAGAAGATTGTTCGGCATTTAATGTAACCGAGAATGTGGAATCATCGTTCATCGTTGGAACGAGATCTTCTGGATTCCATGTTACTGCAAATGCGTCGGTGTCGGTCAGCATACCGGCGAACCGGGAGATGTAGCTTGTATAATTTTCTGCAAAATCAAAGGTTGTGTACATCGGTATCAACGAAGAAGCATATTGCTTCGTGTAATACGGATGATAGATTGATACGCCGTTGATCTTTGACTCATTTGCATCGGAATATACGATCAGATTGTTCAATGCGTCCGAGAGGGCACCGGATTCTGCCGGATAGATGGATTTCATATGTAATGCATAATCGGCAAGATCGATGACATCATAGGAACCTTCTGTATAGGAGTAGGCTGCCGCAATTTCTTTGGAATTCTTGCGCATAGAAGAAAACTGCGGGTAGGTGCTTTCGTTGAAATCTTTATTGACGGAAGCAAACAAATCATTTAATGCTGTCTCACACGTATCAACCTGACTCAGATCCAATACGGATAAGCAGATTGTCGCATAGGAAAATGGCATGCTGTTCATGTAATCTGTGGTATCCTGCATGTAGCTGTCCACGATTTTCTGTCCGATGTCTTTGCCGTTTTGGAGTGTCTCGATGTCGGCAAGGAAGGAGTAGGACCATCCGCTGCCCGGCTCCGATTCCTGAGAGGCAACCATGTAATTAGCATAAGGACTTAACGTGTGTGCGGTTTCAATGTTTGCCATCAGACAGGCGTCAAATCCGATAAACTCCAGCTTGTTTCCATCATGAAATGGAGAGTCTGCAAACGCCTGATCGAGTTCGTCTAAGGTCAGACTGTCATTGGTTGTC
Organism: Butyricicoccaceae bacterium; assembly: GCA_963659815.1. Lineage (GTDB taxonomy): Bacteria > Bacillota > Clostridia > Lachnospirales > Lachnospiraceae > Coprococcus_C. The sequence goes on along the minus strand of CAVKUW010000002.1, from coordinate 15,273 downwards.
TCGTCAAATCCATATCCGAAGAACGCGCCGCCACCGTGATTCCATAAGATCAGGTCGTATTGTTCTGCCGGATAGTTCGTGTAACCGTAATTTAAGAATTCGGTTAGGTTTGACGGATCACCCATGTTGGAAGCATCCTTGGAGGTAAGCTCTGTCAACGATCCATTCTCAATCTTCAAAATAGAGTTGGCGTCCTCTGGGATGTCACGGTTATGCCAGTTGGAACAGCCGCCAGTGTAGATCAGGACATTCATTTTTGATTCATCATAGCCGGAATCAAGCATTTCTTCGATATCCGTGGAAGCTGCCTGATACTGGCTTTCCAGATCGGAACCAACCATATAGATCATAACGGTTTTTGTGCCTGCTTCCGCCTGTTGTGGATGCTCGGTCACGGAAGCTTCCGTTGTAGGAGACATGGTAGACTGTTCCGTTGTTGTATGGGAATCGTCGTTTGTCAGATCCTTGATTGGACGTTTGGTTACGATCAGTGCAATTCCGATTGCCAGAACAACAACACATCCGCCAATGCCGGCAAAGAGCGGCCATTTTTTCTTTTTTTTCGGTGCTGGTGTTGGTGGAACGGAACCTTGTGGCTGCTGGTATGGCATCTGCTGATTGTACGCCTGCTGCCCGTTGTAAGACTGCTGCCCGCTGTACATTTGCTGTCCGTTGTAAGACTGCTGCTGATTGTACATCTGCTGTCCGTTGTAAGGTTGTTGATTGTACATTTGCTGCCCGTTGTAAGGTTGCTGCTGATTGTACATCTGTTGTCCATTGTATGGCTGTTGGTATGGTATCTGCTGCCCATTGTAGGACGATTGCTGTCCATATGATGGGTCCTGCCATCCGCAGACCGGACAGATGCCGTATTGATTTAATGCATGTCCGCATGCTTTACAATTCATAGGAAACCTCCCGAAATATGATAAATCAACTATATCATAGATTGCTTAAAACGTGTAAAAAAATTTCCATTTTTCAAAGATTATGCTAGAATAAATCTATATATGGAATATACGCAGAAATAAGTTAGAAATACATAAAAAACAGGAGGAATTATGGAAGTTACAGAGGTGCAGAAAATAACACAGAATGTGATCGCAGAAGCATCGAAGGTTGTGATTGCCGGAGAAGCGGTTGTTGAGAAGCTGTTAGTTGCGCTGCTTGCCGGCGGACATGTGCTGTTGGAGGATCGTCCGGGAAGTGGAAAGACGACGCTTGCCAAGACATTTGCTCGACTGCTGGATGTGGAGCAGAAACGTGTGCAGTTTACGCCGGATCTGATGCCGAGCGATATCACGGGATTGAATGTGTACAGTCAGAAGGATGGCGAGTTTCATCTGGTAAAGGGACCGGTATTTACAAATGTCCTGCTTGCCGATGAGATCAACCGTGCGACACCACGTACACAGGCAAGTTTGCTCGAAGCGATGGAGGAAAAGCAGGTGACGATCGATGGGGAGACATTACCTCTGGCGGAGCCTTTTTTGGTAATTGCGACGGAGAATCCGATCGAGACAACCGGAACCTATCCACTTCCGGAAGCACAGGTGGATCGTTTCATGATGAAGCTTTCAATGGGACAGCTGGATACGCAGGCGAAGCTGCACGTGATGGAGACTTTTATGGGGGAACATCCGCTTCTTTCTCTGAAACCGGTCTGCACGGCGGAGCAGATTGCACAGATGCGTGAAGCTGCAAGAAAGGTAACTGTACATCCGTGTATCCGGGAGTACATCGTCCAGATCGTGGAAGCGACCAGCAAGAATCAGGGCGTCATGACAGAGGTCAGCACACGTGCGATGCTGGCACTTGTCCGTGCAACGCAGTGTTATGCGGCGATGCAGGGAAGAACATATGTGATACCGGATGATGTGAAGCTGCTTGCTCCATGTGTGCTGGCACATCGCCTTCTGACGTATGGAAGTACAAAGGATAACAACGAGCGGATGCAGGAGATCGTAGCAACGGTTGAAGTGCCAGTGGAGGATTGGAAGCAGTGAATCTGATTGTTGCACTTGTGATTGCGAGTATGGTTTATATTGTGCAGAAACGTCTGTACGCGAAATGGTGGAACCGGAATCTCGATGTGACAATTTCATTTGAGGATACATGCGTGAGAGAAGGGGATGCAAGTGCCCTGACAGAGGTTATCTACAATGGAAAGTTTTTGCCTTTGCCTGTCTTTCATGTCAAATTCTCGACCGATCGTTCGTTTCGGTTTGCAGATACAGAAAATACGGTTGTGACCGACAGCTATTATCGAAACGATGTGTTCTCTGTGCTTGGCTACCGGAAGATCAAGCGACGGCTGCCATTTCAGACCGGAAAACGGGGTCTGTATGGCATACCGAGTCTGAATATGACGGCACGTGATTTCTTTATGACGACGAATTTTGCATATAGCCGGAAATCCGATGCATGGCTGTATGTGTTGCCGAAACGTGTGGTATCCCCGGAGCTTTCCATGTTTTGCTCGCATTTGCTCGGCGAATTGGAGACAAGACGAAACCAGATGGAAGATCCATACACATTTCGTGGAATCCGGGAATATACCTATGGTGATACCTATGGAAAGATCAACTGGAAAGCAACCGCGAAAGCGTCAAAGCTTATGGTAAATATGTATGGTTATACATCTGAACAGCGCGTGCGGATTCTGCTCAATCTGGAGACCAATATCATGGTAAAGACTGAATATTTGCAGGAAATGAGTATCCGTATGGCGGGAACGATCGCCGATTATTTCCTGCAGCATAAGGTGTCGGTGGAGCTTGTATCGAACGGCGTTGATTCGATGACCGGAGCCTGTGAGCGTGTGGAAGCCGGTATGTCGATGGAACATGGAACGACGATCGACAAATATCTGGCGCGCATCAAAGAAAATGCGGGAATTGATACGTTTATGCAGTTAGTAGATACCGAGATACAGCAGATCGAAGAGCCGATAACGTATGTGATCATTTCTCCTTATTACAAAGAAGATCTGCTTTTGAAGCTGGATTATATGCATAAAAATCACCCGGAGCTGCACATGGTAGTTCCGTATTATGACATTCAGGATAAGGCCGGATGGCGTGGCTATATGCAGGGCGTGGAGGTGAAGTGGAATGAAATCTAAACTGTTACAGATTACGAAGCTTCTGCATCTGTTATATGAATGGCTTTGCTGTTGTCTGTGTTTTGCCTTTTTTGAAGTGGTGCTTTTGAAACAGGATGTGCATTACTTTCTGCTTCCGATCACGGGTGCAATGTTTGTGTATTCATATATTCTGCGGGAAAAGGCAGGGCATTATGTGTGGCTGTTTGTAGGACATGTGGTGCTGCGGCTGCCGATGCTTTTGCTGCCGGTATCAATGGAGACGCAGTGGTTTTATTTCCTGGTTCCGTGTTATCTTTTGGTGGCATCTGTGAAAAGCACGTGGCAAAATAAAAGAAAGAAGATGGATGAGCTTCCGTGGCCGTCTTTTTTGCTGTGTCTGATCGTGTATCTTGTGAGTGGACATCTCGGTGTACAGGGACTGCGGATCTATGCTTATGTGACGGCGCTGATTCTGCTTTTTCTGTATCTTGCACTTGTGTACACCGATGGCATGGAGAATTATCTGGATGCGACCAGTCATGTATCGGGAATCCCGGTTCGGCAGATACTGTCTGTAAACACGATTATGGTTGGTGCGATCATTCTCTGTCTGACGCTTGGACTGGTGCTTGGTGAAGTGTTTGATTTCCGCAGAGTGATTGCATTGATCGGACAGGCGATACTGGCAGTGGTTCGTGTGATTGCGATGGTAATCGGACTTTTCTATCACTATATAAGCTTTTGGTTCCGCAGTGGAGAGGCGGAGACGAGCGAACATCAACAGTTTGATGATGGCGATGTGTCGGCGGGCCTTCGTTCCGTTGGACAGACACTGGAACCGGTACTTTATGTCGGACTGATCTGTCTGGGATTGTTTATTGCGTATAAAGTGTTGGTTCGATTCGTCCGGTTCCTGATGTCAAGACGCAATCTCTCGACCGATCAGGTGGAATTGGTTGTGGTAAAAAAGAAGAAAGAGGAACAGCGGACGCGTGCGGAGGAGAAGCGACGGTTTCTGTCGCGCAGGCAGCGGGCAAGACGATGCTATAAGGACTGCATTGAACGCTATCGTTACGACATCACACTGGATCAGTCAAAAACCGGACGGGAAATCGAGACGGAATTAAGTGAGCAGTCGCTGGCAGATGTGACGGAGCTGACACGCTGCTATGAGGATATCCGTTACGGAGAGGCGGAGGTAGACCGGGCAGTGCTACAGAAGATGCGACGGTTATCCAGCCGGTAGAACCGGACGAGTTTTGACAGAATGTGCCATAAAATGGATTGAATAATCGGAGTGCTTATGCTAAAATTAAAGTAACTTTGTTACGAGACTTTTAGAGTCGGATATGGGAGGACAAAAAACATGAAGAAAGTGGCTTATATTGCATCGGAGTGTGTACCATTTATCAAGACTGGCGGACTTGCAGACGTTGTTGGTACATTGCCGAGAATTTTTGATAAAAAGGAGTATGACGTGCGTGTCATTATTCCGAATTATATGTGTCTGCCGGCAAAATTCAAGGAGAAGATGCGTTATCTGACGCATTTCCATATGGATATTGGCTGGAAGCAGCAGTATGTCGGGGTTATGTATCTGGAATATGAAGGGGTTCCGGTATACTTTATTGACAATGAGTATTATTTCAATGGTTTCAATATTTACAGTGATGATATGAAATGGGATATCGAGAAGTTCTGCTATTTCAGTAAGGCAGCACTTTCGATTCTGCCAAGTATCGGATTCCAGCCGGATATCGTACATTGCCATGACTGGCAGGCAGGACTGGTTCCGGTATACTTAAAGACATTGTTTGCAGATAATCCATTTTACAGTGGTATGAAGTCAATTATGACAATCCACAACCTGCAGTTCCAGGGAAGATGGGATATCAAGACCGTACAGGAGTATTCCGGACTGCCAGATTATCTGTTCACACCGGACAAGCTGGAGATCGACAAGGACGCAAGTATGCTCAAGGGTGGTCTTGTTTACGCAGATAAGATCACAACGGTATCGAATACTTACGCACAGGAGATTCAGACAGCTTACTATGGAGAGGGCTTGGACGGTTTGCTCCGTGCGAGAAACCAGAGCCTGTGGGGTATCGTAAATGGTATCGATTACAAGGATTACGATCCAGCAACAGATAAGAAGATCTACAAGAACTACACATTGAAGAACTTCCGCAAGAACAAGGTATCCAATAAGCTTGCATTGCAGAAGGAGCTGGGACTTCCAGAAGATAAGAATGCGTATATGATCGGTATTATTTCCAGACTGACTGACCAGAAGGGATTGGATCTGGTTGACCGTGTTATGAATGAGATCTGTACCGATGGTACACAGTTTGTCGTACTTGGTACCGGCGAGCGTCGTTACGAGGATATGTTCTGTTATTATCAGGGCATCCATCCGGCAAAGGTATCTGCGAATATCTACTATTCGGATGAACTGTCACACAAGATGTATGCAGCCTGTGATGCGATGTTAGTTCCATCCCGCTTCGAGCCATGTGGACTGACACAGTTGATGGCACTGCGTTATGGTACATTGCCAATCGTAAGAGAGACAGGTGGTTTGAAGGATACCGTTATCCCTTACAATGAGTTCGATGGCAGCGGAACCGGATTCTCGTTTGCAAACTACAATGCACATGAGTTACTGAATACGATCAACTACTCAAAGCAGGTATTCTTCGACAAGAAGGATGCATGGCAGAGTATGCAGGAATGTGCAATGCAGCAGAATTATAGCTGGTCAAATTCCGCAGAGATCTATCAGAGACTGTACGAGCAGGTATAGGACGTCGGATATAAAAAGAATGCGTGTGATGGATTCACATGTGACAAATGAAGATAAAATAAAAAGCGGTTCGATTTTCATCGAATCGCTTTTTTCTTATGATGATTGTTAAACAGAAGAAAGATCAGAAACACCCATCCGTCTCTGTTTCGCTTGCTTATTACTTGTCCTTGTTCTTCAGCGCTTTCTCTGCGAAGACTGCCTCGTCGATGATTTCTTCTGGCTCAATCCCAGCCTTTAACTTCTCGATTTCTTCTACCGTAAGCCCAGACATCAGAGCCACTTCATCGATCGAAATATCCACCTTCAACATGCGTGTCGCAAGATCATATTTCGCTTTTGTTGTCTTATTCATAAGGCAAAACTCCTTTCGGTAATTTACTGCAAATTCTTCAGATACTCTTCATTGATTGCGAGCACCTGCTTCATTGCTTCCACACCCGGTGCACCAATCGTATTTCGCTTGCTGACACAGGTCTTCAGGCTGATTGCATCGTAGATATCATCCTCGAATACCGGGCTGATTGCCTTATATTCGTCAATCGACATATCAAGCAGAGACTTGTCATGCTCGATACAATAGAGTACAAGCTGACCAACGATACCATGTGCATCACGGAATGGAACACCGTGATTAACCAGATAATCAGCTGCATCGGTAGCATTTGTAAATCCGTTCATGGCACTTTTCTCCATGACAGGCTTGTTGAGCTTCATTGTAGAGATCATACCTGTGAACAAAGCGATACATCCCTTGGCTGTATCGATCGCATCGAAGGTAAGCTCCTTGTCCTCCTGCATATCCTTGTTGTATGCAAGTGGGATTCCTTTCATCGTTGTAAGAATGGAAATCAGTGCACCATACACACGTCCGGTCTTACCGCGGACAAGCTCGGCGATATCCGGGTTCTTCTTCTGTGGCATGATGGAGCTTCCAGTGCTGTATGCATCGTCTAATTCTACGAACTGGTACTCATTGGAGTTCCAGATGATGATCTCCTCAGAGAAACGGGACAGATGCATCATGATCGTAGAGAATGCGGAAAGCATCTCAATCACGTAGTCACGGTCGGATACCGAATCCATACTGTTTAAGGTTGGACCTGCAAAATCCAGAAGGCTGGCTGTCAGGTCACGGTCTAACGGATAGGTTGTTCCTGCCAGGGCACCTGCGCCAAGCGGACAATAATTCATACGTGCATAAATATCAGTCAGTCGGCTGTAATCACGCTTGAACATCTCCATATACGCACCAACATGGTGTGCAAATGTGACAGGCTGTGCTTTCTGCAGATGTGTAAAGCCCGGCATATAGGTATCTACATTTTCCTTCATCAGGATATGCAGCTCTTTCATCAGAGATACGAGAAGCTTCTTAACTTCGAGAATCTCATCGCGCACATACAGACGCATATCGAGTGCTACCTGATCGTTTCTGGAACGACCGGTGTGCAGCTTCTTACCGACATCACCAATTCGGTCAATCAGATTTGCTTCCACGAAGCTGTGAATATCCTCATACTTGGAAGAAATCTCCAGAGTTCCATTTTCTACATCGGAAAGGATGCCATTTAAACCATCGATGATCTGGTCGCGCTCCGCATCTGTCAGGATGCCACTTGCTGCAAGCATTGTTACATGTGCGATACTGCCGCGGATGTCCTGCTTGTAGAACTTCTGATCAAAACTGATCGATGCATTAAAATTATATACTAACTGGTCTGTCTCCTTTGTGAAACGACCGCCCCATAACTGTGCCATAATCTACCTCACTTTATTTTCTGTAAATAATATGCATTGTGCTAAGGCATATAACAAGGGATTTATTTGTATCGTATATAATGTATCGCACCTAAGAAGTAATAAGGTGTTCTGATATCAGAGATTCTATATTGACGCAATCACTGTCAATTCGCCATCCGTGGCTCAGTGACAGCTTGCCTGAACATCGTGTTCAGGCATTGCTGATGTGAACAGAACACCAATTACTTCTAAGATGCGAACATATCATATACTACACAAATGAATCCCTTGCCATATGCCAAAGACATTGTAAATATTTACAGGTATTTAATGTTTGAAATATAATATACAACAAATCCCAAGAACCGACAAGACAATCGAGAAAAAAGGTTGCGATTTATCATTATATACATTAGAATGATTTACATAATTATAGACATATATGAGACAAGTGCGAAACAGGGAGAATAAAGTGTATCATATATTTCAATCTGGTTTCAATACATTGTATATTGAATGAATCAGATTGAAATATATGTTCATTGTATAGCTGTTTCGCAGTTGCCTGGGATAAGGAGATAAATATGAGCGCAATTCTTGCAAATATAATCGCAACCGGCGACAGCGGCAAACCACTTCTGGTAGCCATCTGCCTGATCGTTTCCATTGTATTGATGGTCGTCCTGATCATGGTAGGCAAAGGTGGAAATGGAGGAGACGATGAGTCGGATGAGGAAGAAAAAGACAGGAGCAAGCACTAAATGAAACAGAAAAAAGGAAAGCTGCATATCATCATTCCCATACTTGTAGTTGCCGTGATCCTCGTGTTTTATTTTTTCAATTTTCGCATCGGTTCCTATCTGCATCCAGATGAGACCGCATACAGCATGGAAGAACTGACACAACTGGTGACCGAACAGATCAACGAAGGAAAGACGATTGGCAATTTCTATATATCCGGAATTTCGGAGAGCGATATTTCCAATATCAATGAAAATCTGTGCAGCATGAACGGCATGGTCGACCAGTATATGGTGACAGAAAAAAGCCGGGATGGCATGCGGATACAGTTTCGATATGAGATCTCAGACAACTATTATGTATGGCAGAAATATGTAAATGGTACTGCAATTCCATCTGATCATGCACTTGCCTATAAGCTGTATGATAAGGTGGAAGAAGTGTTAAAGCAGATCATCAAACCGGATATGACGGACTATGAAAAAGAGCTTGCCATCCATGATTATATTGTCGTGCATTGCCAGTATGGGTATGTGGAATCTTCCAAGGATTATGCGTATCGGGCATACGGTGCGCTGGTGCAGAACAAGGCTGTGTGCAATGGATATGCGGAGGCGATGGCACTGCTTATGACATGCGTTGGAATTGAGAACCAGATCGTGACCGGAACGGCGGATAATGAGCTGCATGCATGGAATCAGGTGTGCCTGGATGGAAACTGGTATCAGGTTGATGCCACATGGGACGATCCATTGCCGGATCGTGGTGTATTCGCCGGACACGAGTATTTCAATGTGACGGATGAGATCATGGACGAACGCCATGACTGGAAACAGGATGCATTTCCGGCATGTGACAGTACCGATTATAATTATTACGAACAAAATGATCTGATCTGTGACAGCGATGCGTTCCGCACACTGCTCAAGGATCAGGCATTGCGCAACAGCACGGGGACGATTGAGGTTGTCGTGACCGATTATACGACCGACTTTGATTATTCCTTTATGCAGGATGTGAGTGCGGTGCAGTATTTTCAGTACACGGAAGAGCCTTACGGTGCGTATGAACTGGTGACGGTTTATTTGAATCAGAGGTAGAAGATGGAAATAGTTGAGATAGAAGAAAAAGCAGAATATATAAAAGAACTGTTTGAAAAGGAGAAATACGACAGCTTTTATCTGTACGAGGCGCGGGTGAAAACGAAGCTTGATTATTATGTAAATGGCAGGCTGAACCGTGACTATTTCGATACGGAGGCACAGGCATATCTGCCGGAATATATTGAATGGAAGGATATCAAAGCGACCGTGTATGCGTATCTGAAAGGGGAACGGCTGCCAATCGGCTTTAAGATCATTTTGATGTTCAATCGCGAGAATATCAGCCGTTTGCTGGAAATGAACAATCTGCCGGTCAAAGAGGAGGATGTGAGCGCCTTGTTTATGAACGTGGTTTATGAGCATGAAACGCTGTCTGTGACAACCGGAACATCCCTGAAGATATTTACGATGGATAAAACATTGGAGCATATTTGGGACGATACGATCAAGAAATATTATATTTAAAGTAGAATTATTAGCACTCAATAAAAATGAGTGCTAATTTTTCCTTGACATTCAAATTTCCAAGTATTATTATCTTATTTATGAAATATACATTCGTAAAATGAAGTCTGCAGGAAAGGACAGCAGACTTGTATTGGTTTTAGGAGGTAATAAGACATGGAACGACAGGGTAATTTATCAATTAACAGTGACAACATTTTTCCGATTATTAAGAAATGGCTTTATTCCGATCAGGATATTTTCATTCGAGAGCTGATTTCCAACGGCTGTGATGCAATCACAAAATTAAAGAAGCTTGCCGTGATGGGCGATTATGAGGAAGTTGAAGGCGAGGAGTACAAGATTGAGGTGTACGCGTCTGCCAAGGATAAGACTTTGACCTTCGTCGATAATGGTCTTGGTATGACCGAGGAAGAGGTTGACAAATACATCAACCAGATCGCATTTTCCGGTGCGACGGACTTCATCAATAAGTACAAGGACAAGGCTGGCGATGAGCAGATCATCGGACATTTTGGTCTTGGTTTTTATTCCGCATTTATGGTTGCCGATAAGGTAACGATCGAGACATGCTCTTACAAGGAAGGCGCAAAGCCAGTATACTGGGAGTGCGACGGCGGAACGAATTATACGATGAGTGAGAGCGACGACGATATCCGTGGTACAGCCATTACATTGTATCTGAATGAAGATTGCTTGGAGTATGCAAACGAGTACCGTGTAAAGGAAGTTATCCAGAAGTATTGTGCATTTATGCCATACAACATCTACTTTATCAATGAGGATAAGGAAGAGGAAGAGGCTGCCAAGAAGGAAGCCGAGAAGAAAGAAAAGGACAAGGTGATCGAGGTCGATACGACACAGGAAGATGAGCTTGTCGGCGATGCACCGAAGAAGGACGAGGCAGAAGAGAAGAAAGAGGATACTCCAGAGGAAAAGGAAGAAGAGCGAAAGCCATTAAATGATACGAATCCTCTCTGGATGCGCAATCCGAAGGATTGTACGGACGAGCAGTACATTGATTTCTATCAGCATGTATTCTTGGACTTCAAGAAGCCGCTCTTTTGGATCCACCTGAATATGGACTATCCATTTAACTTAAAGGGTATTTTGTACTTCCCGAAGATCAATACACAGTATGACCAGTTGGAAGGTACGATTAAGTTATATAACAATCAGGTATTTATCGCAGATAACATCAAGGAAGTTATTCCGGAGTTCCTGCTTCTGTTGAAGGGTGTCATTGACTGTCCGGATCTGCCACTGAACGTATCCCGTTCCGCATTGCAGAATGATGGATTCGTCAAGAAGATCTCGGATTACATCACGAAGAAGGTTGCTGATAAGCTGACTGGCATGTACAAGAACAACAAGGAAGATTACGAGAAGTATTGGGATGACTTAAGCCCATTCATTAAGTTTGGCTGCCTGAAGGATGAGAAGTTCTGTGACAAGATGACAGACTACATGCTCTTCAAGGATATCAATGGCAAGTACATCACACTTCCAGAGTACCTCGAAGAGGGCAAGGAGAAATACGAGAACAAGGTATTCTATATCTCCGATGAAGTGGCACAGTCCCAGTACATCAACATGTTCAAGGAAGAGGGCATGAATGCGGTTTATCTGACACACAACATTGATAACCCATACATCACACACCTGGAAGGTAAGAATGAAAATGTGAAGTTCCTGCGTATCGATGCAGACCTTGCCGATAACTTTGTTGGTGAGAAGCTGACGGAAGAGCAGACGAAGGAATACACGGATAAGCTTTCTGAGGCATTTAAGAAAGCAACTGGAAATGACAAGCTTGTAGTCAAGGTTGAGAGCATGAAGAATGAGAATGTATCTTCTGTCCTGACGGTTTCCGAGGAGTCACGTCGTATGATGGAAATGATGCGTGTCTACAATATGGGCGGCATGGATCCGAACATGTTTGGTGCCGGTGAGGCAGAGACACTTGTATTAAATGCAAACAACAAGCTTGTAAAATACATCTTAGATAATCCAGAGGGCGAGTACAAGGATATGATCTGTAATCAGCTTTACGATCTGGCAGTCCTTGCCAACAAGCCGCTCTCTGCTGAGAAGATGACAGCATTTGTAAAACGAAGCAACGATCTGCTTGGATTGTTGATCTAAATATAATCACATAAGGTGGTCAAAATGCATGTCAGATGTAAATATGCATAGTAGATTCATTCGTAATATAACATATTGTGACTAAGAAGTAATATTCGTGTTCTGGGATATATTTATTACCGTACGCAACCGCTGCCAATTCGCCATCCGTGGCTCAATGGCAGCTTGCGAAAACATCGTGTTTTCGCATTGCTGATATTCACAGAACACGAATTACTTCTAAGTCACAAATGTATCATATTACTTCATGAAACTATATGCTCATTTACATTGACATGCATTTTTGATATTATGTGATTGCAATTTTAGAAAGTAGCTTATGAAAAGGAGTAAGAAAATGGCATTTGACGGAGTAACCGTGTCTGCGATCGTCAGCGAATTAAAGAAGAATCTGACAGGCGGACGTATCTATAAAATATATCAGCCGGAAGTGGACGAACTGTGCCTGGTCGTGAAAAAACGGACAGAACAGGGCAACACAACCAGTCGTCTGGTGATCTCTGCAGATGCCAGTCTGCCGCTCCTGTATCTGACAGAGCAGACAAAGGAGAATCCGACGACAGCCCCGAATTTCTGTATGCTGCTTCGGAAGCATATTGGAAATGCGCGTATCTTATCCGTGACACAGCCGAACTTTGAGCGAATTGTAGAGATGGAGTTAGAACACCTCGATGAGATGGGTGACCTGTGCCGGAAGAAGCTGATCGTTGAGATCATGGGAAAGCACAGCAACATCATCTTCACGGATGCAGATGGTACGATCATTGACAGCATCAAGCATATTTCGCATCAGGTAAGCTCTGTGCGGGAGGTGTTACCGGGAAGAGCGTATGTATATCCACCTTCGCAGGAAAAGGAAAATCCACTGGAGATTGATATCAATTACTTCATGAATCATGTCCTGCGCAAGCCGGTATCGGTGACAAAGGCAATCTATACATCTCTGACAGGATTATCACCGGTAATCGCAAATGAAATCTGCTACCGGGCGGGTGTCGATGGCGGCATGAGCACGGCAGGGCTTTCCATGCAGGAGCAGGAGGATTTGTATGCAGCGTTTGATGCGATGCGTACAAGTATAAAAGAAGAACAGTTTGCACCGTGTATTGCATATCAGGGGTATGCACCGAAGGAATTTGCAGCATGTACACTGACGATGTACGGAGAGGAAACAGAGAATCTTCCAAAGAAGGACGTGGACGGGTTGAAAGCATTTCCGTCGATGTCTCCGGCCATTGAAGAATACTATCAGGCAAAAAGTGTGGTGACGCGGATCCGACAGCGGTCGACCGATCTTCGGAAGATCGTCAGCAATGCGATCGAGCGGACAGCAAAGAAATATGATCTGCAGCGGTCGCAACTAAAGGATACAGAGAAACGGGATAAATACAAGGTCTATGGTGAATTGCTGACTGCCTATGGATATTCGTGCAAACCGGGCGATAAGGAAATCACCTGTGAGAATTACTATGATGGCAGTATGCTTACGATTCCGCTTGATCCGGAGCAGTCGGCGATGGAGAACGCAAAGCGGTATTTCAACAAATATAACAAGCTGAAACGAACCTATGAGGCACTAATGGAGCTCACAGTGGAGTCGAAGGAGGAGCTTGATTATCTGCTTTCTGTGCAGAATTCGCTGGAGATTGCGAAGACGGAAAATGATCTGCAGGAGATCAAGCAAGAGCTTGTGGAAAGCGGTTATGTGCGCGGCAGATTTGACCGGAACAAACAGAAGAAACAGGCGAAGGCAAAACCACTGCATTATATATCCAGTGATGGCTACCATATGTATGTCGGAAAGAATAATTTCCAGAATGAGGAGCTGACGTTTAAGTTTGCAGAGGGCAACGATCTGTGGTTCCATGCCAAACAGATGCCGGGTTCCCATGTGATCGTCAAGACAAACGGTGAGACAGAGATTCCAGACCGTACCTACGAGGAGGCGGCGAGACTGGCGGCATATTACTCAACCGGCAAAGAAGCACCGAAGGTGGAGATTGACTATACGACGAAGAAAAACCTGAAGAAACCGCCGAAAGCAAAGCCGGGTTTTGTAATCTATCATACGAATTATTCGATGAGTATCGAGCCGGATATCCACGGGATTGCAGAAGCTTAAAACGTGAAATTAAACGTGAAATTAAACATCAAAACACCTTGATTTTTAGGGGTCCCTATACTATAATAATGTAGATTATCGTTCATGGATAAGATAGAAACGATAATCTGCATTATTTTTATGTGTGCATATATGCGCAGGGAGAAACGATTGCCGCAAGGCAACCGACGTATACAGGAGACTATCGTGATAAAAAGTATGACAGGCTTCGGAAGAGGCGAACAGGTAAATGACGATCGTAAGATCGTGGTAGAGATCAAGGCAGTGAATCACAGATTCTGTGATATGAACGTGAAGCTGCCGAAAAAGCTGAATTATTTTGAGACAGACATCAGAACCTGCCTGAAAGAGTACATTCAGCGAGGAAAAGTAGATGTATTCATCACATACGAAGATTATACAAAGTCCAACGTATGTGTAAAATATAATAAGGAAATCGCAACCGAATATGTAAATTATCTGAACAGTATGGTGGATGATTTTGGTTTGCAGTCAGATGTGAAACCTTCTGTGATCGGCAGATTCCCAGAGGTGTTTACATTGGAAGAGCAGTCTGTGGATGAGAATGAGATCTGGTCTCATCTGGAGGGCGTTGTCCGGGAAGCGGCAGAGAAGTTTGTAGAGTCGCGTATCCGTGAGGGCGAGAACCTGAAGAAAGATCTGCTTGCAAAGCTTGCTGTGATGTCAGATATCGTAGCATATATCGAAGAGAAATCACCACAGATCATCGAGGACTATAAGGCGAGATTGATCGAGAAGGTGGATGAACTTGCCATCAATACGCAGATCGATGATCAGCGTATTGCAGCCGAGGTTACAATGTATGCCGATAAGGTCTGTGTGGATGAAGAGGTTGTACGTCTGAGAAGTCATATTGACAGTACGATCAAGATTCTGACTGAGGGTGGTGCCGTTGGACGGAAGCTCGACTTTATCGTGCAGGAGATGAACCGGGAAGCAAACACGATTTTGTCCAAGGCGAATTCCCTGATCATTTCCGATAAGGGAATTGATCTGAAGACAGAGATCGAGAAGGTTCGTGAACAGATACAGAATATAGAGT
>CAVKUW010000001.1:0-6812 GCA_963659815.1 Butyricicoccaceae bacterium | reverse complement strand
AATGAAAGTACCTAATAATTGCCCTTTAGAGTTTCCCTCCATTAGCATTTTCTTTGGTACCGCTAATATTGCAAGTGCTTCAAGAAGATTGTATAAAATATAACTAATTAAAAAAGAAAATATCGTATCCGAATAGTTTAAATTGAGAATCTTTTTGCAAGTAAATATGCAGGTTAATAGTATGAGCAACCAGCCAAACAAAGTTGGAAATAACAATTCCATAAAAAAATTTAACATTGCACAAAGAGGAATAAGTAGAAGTTTTGGTGATAGTAGTATGCACCATTTTTTGCCAACAAGAGAACGCATTAAGCAAATGTCAACAATAGTTTCAAACATATAGGTTAGAATAAAAATAAAATTAACAGTCATCCCTTGTTCCCCTTTCTTTTTTATTATAAATTTTAAAAATGATGAGTGTCAATTATTAAAAATGAAAATGTCAAAAAAACATGAAATAAGCTAACATATATCTAATAGTGTTGTTTATTCCCTGTGAAATGTCGTTCATTCCAAACCTATTGCGCATTTATTTTAATCATGTTAAGTATAATATAGAAATTCATTCGGGGATGGATTTCAAAGAATATTCTTTCATAAAGGAGGAGATGTGTGATGAAGGATATGAAGAAGACAGTTGCTGCACAGTTGGAGGATTTAGCAGGAGACATTTTGACTCTTACAGGATGTATGGGCTTTTGGGGAGAGCCGGAGCTTCCTGATTGTATGAGAGTCGAGATGGAATCAGAATCTGAGAACTAGTACATCAACCAATAACACTTGGGGGTATCCGTTGCGCGGACTTTTGACGGATATCCCATTTGTTAAAAGCACATGGAGAACATAAGACAGGGGATGAATTATGAGTATCAATCATAGGATAGGGGAGCATGTGACACGGTATCTCGTGGGACGTGACTATGATGTAGCAGATATGCAGTGTGCAAAAGTATGCTATGCAGTAGAATCAATTGTGGAAGATTTGCAAAAAGATCTTGTTCTATTTGTTATCTTTGCAGTATCTGGATTTTTCCGGGAATTTTTGTTTTGCTTTGTGACGGTCAATCTGGTTCGCCGGTTTCTGGGCGGTATCCATATGAAAACAAACATTGGGTGTACAGTTGCTTCGGTCAGTGTGTACGTGATTGCAGTGGCGGGCGGTGTACATGTCATATTTCCATATCCGGTCGTAGCGGGATTGCTGCTGTTTACGATGTATCTGATGGCGACGATCGCACCATTACCATCGCCAAATCGACCGGTTTACAAGGGAGAACGAAAAAAGAAGATTCAACAAAAAGGCTTGATCGGGCTAGGCG
The DNA here is from genome assembly GCA_963659815.1 of Butyricicoccaceae bacterium. Classification (GTDB taxonomy): domain Bacteria; phylum Bacillota; class Clostridia; order Lachnospirales; family Lachnospiraceae; genus Coprococcus_C. Next base: position 5,493 of record CAVKUW010000001.1, on the reverse strand, counting down.
TATTAAGTATCTGTTCGGTGATCTACCCTGCGTGTTCCACATTTGCTGCATGGATTTTGATTTTACAGATTGTGGAGGTAGGAGTTGTAGTGTTGAGAGAAAACTATTTGAATTATAAAGATATGGATGCACCGCCGTCGATATCAGAGGAGGCGGAAAAGTTATTTATGGAATGTACGCGGAATTATGAAGTGCGGATGAACGGATTGCTTCATTATCCGACAGGGTTTCAAGCTATGACGCGAAAAGAACGAACCAGTGCATTTAAAGGATTCACGGATCAGGAAAAGGATGCGGTGATGAATCTTATGACAGACGAACAGAAGGAACGGTTAGTTCAGGACATCCGTTATCAGGCGGTGCTTGATTTCAGACGTAGAAAATAACTAGCAGGGACTGAAAGCGTTTTGGTAAAATATTTTCAGTCCCTGCTAAGTATCTTTTTGACATAATCTTTATATTTGCGTCCGACAGGTGTCGAGATGTTGTGATTTCCCAGATAGAGAAATGCGTTGGTTGGATCGTAGGAGTTCACATAATCGCTGTTTACAATAAAGCTTCGATGGCTTTGAATGAAATTCGGCGGTAGCTGCGCGATCAATTCTTTCAGACGGATGCCGCTTGTGTTGATCACATTGCTTTCCTCATAGATCGTCAGATTCTTTCCGGCCGCTTCAATATATAGGATCTTTTCTGGAAGAACGCGAAAATAAATACCATTGACATCGCGAAGTTCAATGGGCGTAACGTCCAGAAAACGGTTGTGAATCAGCTTGTCGATGGTATATAACAAATCTTCTTTCTTATATGGCTTTACCAGAAAATCATAACAATTCGTTGCATGTATCGCACGTGGTGCATCCAAGGAATATGCAGTCAGATACAGGATTGGTGTTTTTGCATAACGCTGCATGGAACGAATCTGTGTTCCAAGTGCGATACCGTCCTGCTCAGACTCATCATCTCCGAGAGAGATATCCAATAGGAATAGTTGGATTTTATTCGCGCGCATCAATTGGGTTGCCTGCTGGTAATTGGTTGCCTTTATGCAATTCATATGATCGTATTTTTCGAGCAGGATGGATTCGATGCCATCTAACTGTTCCTGATCATCTTCTACTATTAAAACATCCATGAAGGAGCTCCTTTCGCACAAATTTACATTATAAATACGGCGAGAATTGAATGTCAATCTTTTTTTCATTGCTATGAAAAACTCAGTAAAGAACTTGTTAAAAAGATATATAAAAATGATAGAAGTGATTGCTTTTCTACAGAAAAAGCGTTATGATACAAATAGTATTGAAATATCTGGATTGGACGAAATTGGAGGGTATATATGAACATAGCAGCAATTGGAAATTCAAATCTGACACTGGCAGTCAGTGATACCGGAAGCATGAATGCGATCGATATGGCAATGCTTAAAAAATCGCTGGATGCGGTGGAGACAAACGGTGCGATGATCACACAGGTGATGGAACAGTCTGTGAATCCAAACATTGGCGCCAATATTGATATTCGTTTATAAATGATATGAAAAGTCCTACATTTCGTGTGCAGGGCTTTTTCTTTGAATCAACGTCAAAAAAATGTAAAATATGATAATTCCATGTCTTGTTTTTCACATAGCTATCACGTAAAATGCATCTTGGTTTCGTTAATTTTTAGTTTTAATAAGATAAGAGGTATAAGATGAAGGCGAAGATGACGTCCAAGGAGCGGCTTCCGTTGATCGGAATGACTGTCTCAGCATTTATTTTTAACACATCCGAATTTATGCCAATCGGTCTGTTGACTGACATTGCGAAAAGTTTTTCGATTTCGGAGGCAAAGGCGGGCATGTTGATCACGGTATATTCGTGGATCGTTATGCTGTTATCCCTGCCGCTTATGCTGCTCGTGAGCAAGATTGATTATAAGAAGTTATTTATGGGAACGGTTGCGCTGTTCGGAATCTGTCAGGTGTTGACTGTTCTGTCGAACAGTTATGGCATGCTGATGGCATCGCGAATTGGTGTGGCTTGTGCGCATGCGATTTTCTGGTCAATCGCATCTCCGATTGCGGTGCGCATGGCATCGGAGGAACACCAGTCGAAGGCACTCGGTATGGTTGTAACTGGTACTTCGGTTGCAACGATTGCCGGACTTCCGCTTGGCAAAATGATCGGACATTATGCTGGTTGGAGAATCGCCTTTTTGATTGTAGCGATCATCACATTTGTTGTGTTGGCATATATGGCATTCCTGTTCCCGAAGATGGAGTGTGGCGAGCCGTTCCGCGTAAAACAGTTGCCGGAACTGTTTAAGAACCGTGCACTTGTCTGCATCTATATTCAGACGTTTTTGTTTGTAGTTGGATATTATACGAGTTACAGCTATATCGATCCGTTCCTGCAGCAGGTCGCACACATGGGAAATAGTACAGTTACCATTACATTGTTTGTGTTTGGTGCCGCAGGATTGCTTGGTAGTTTTCTGTTCTCGAAATTCTATGACAAATACCGGCATGGATTTTTACGCACGGTGATGATTTCGTTGGCAGTTGAATTGTTACTGCTGCTTCCGGCGGCAGGGCAGCCGGGATTTATAATGGCACTCTGCGCTTTGTGGGGTATCACAGTGCTTGTGTTTAATGTATCGTTCCAGTCAGAGACGATCCGCTGTACGGATGAGCAGTCATCATCGGTTGCGATGTCGATCTTTTCCGGCATCTTCAATTTCGGTATCGGCGCAGGCAGCTTCCTCGGTGGAATTGTGTGCGATAAGGGGCAGATTGCACATATTGGATTTGTTGGAGCGGCTTTTGCGGCGATTTCGGTTCTGTTCTTCCTGACATGCATGTCCAAGAATCTGGTGGAGAATAAGTAACATTGATTGCTCTTTTTTCTGAAATGAGATATCATGTAAGCGGTTGTATCACAAGTGGATACAATCGCTTATTTTATTATGTAAAAAAGGAGAACTTATATGGCGGATAGAATCGGAATGGCACTTCGGCTTGCGAAAGAAGGAAGAACCGAAGGCTTTCAATATTTATATGAATATACAGTAGAAAAACAGCTTGGAAAGGCAATCGCCCTTATGGGGGATATTGGGCAGGCGCAGTCGGTTGTGCAGCAGTCGTACCAGTATATATTTGACCAGATCGCGCAGATTCCACAGGGCGATGTCTTTGAGAACTGGCTTTCGGAGATGGTTGCATATTATGCGGTTATGACGGTTCGGGAGATACAGCCGGATGCATTTGCAGGTTCAGAGGATCAGACATACCGACTCGAAGATGATGACATGGCGATTACAGAACCGCTGGAGGATTCGTTGGTATCCGCAGTATATACGTCTGATGAGATAGAGGCTATGACATCGCAGATCTTGTCTGAACTCACGGAGGCAGAAAAAATCTGTGTGATTATGCATTATCAGGAGAATCAGCCAGTTGCACAGGTGGCGAAGACGGTTGGATGCACGGAACAGGCAGCTGAGAGTCTGATTGCATCTGGAAAGAGAAAGATACAGGCAGCAATCGGACAGCTGGCGGAGGAAGATGATCGTGCCAGATGGAATCCCATTTCTTTTTTGATGGTACTTCTCCGATTAAAGGCAACAAATCTGGTAGCCTCCGGTATCACTGGAACGATTGCAACGTTTCAGATTGCGGGCAGCACCGCTGTGTTTGGAACGGCGGCAGGTGGAACTGCAGGAGCAGCAGGCATGGTGGCAGGAAATAGTGCGGCAGGAGCAGCGGGCATTGCAGCCGGAAATGAAGCAGCTGGAATTGCTGGCAGTGGCACTACGATTGGTTCAGGCACCGCAGCTGGATCGGGAAACGCGATTGGACATGGATTCATGCACACGCTGGCGGCGAAGATTTTCATTGGTGTTGCGGCGGCAGCGGTTGTCGGAGGAACGGCTGCGGGAATTGCGGCATACAACCATTCGCATAAAGAACCTGATGCGACGACGGCAGCAAGTACGGAGGCTGTAGAAGTTTCTACGACAGAGGAGACGACCGAAAACACAACCGAACCGACAACGGAGGAAGTAACGACCGAAGAAGCTGCGGATGAGACCTATAAAGTGGTTTATCTGCAGATTTTACAGGAACATGAGGCAAATATCAAAGCATATAATCAGTACCGGCAGACGTTAGGCGTGGATGAATTTACCAGTGACAATGAGAATATGTCTATTGCTTTGTCAGATGTAACTGGAGACGGTGTACCGGAATTGTTGTTTATAGAAAAGTCACCTTCCTCCGAAGAATTAGAGTATGATGCACTGAATATTTTCACAGTTGAAAATGGTGCTGCAAAGCAGATCTATTATGCTGATCATTGGGAGACACAGGTTGCCGGCGGCAGTGTATATTCGCTGTTTCAGGTGGAGGGTGAATCAACGCTTTACTCTTGCAACGGCATGCAGGATGAAAGTACCTTTGAGGATTATTGCCGATATGTTGTACAGCCGGATGGAACTTTGCAGGAGGAGTCTCTGATGTCGCGCAAACGGGGACCGAACGAGGACTATTCCGGTGTGATTGAAACCTGCACAGTCGGTGGACAGTCTGTCACATCGGAGGAATTCCAGTCGCAGCTCGATGCGCTGACAAGCCGGATGACCAAGCTTTTGATCTATAATTTCGGCGCACATGATGATAATGCCAATGCGGCGATGATAGCGGCAGAGCCGGATTATATGTCTTATGAGCAGGCAGTTGCAGCACTTTCAGGAGAAACAGCGTCAGAAGCAGGCGCAACTGGTAAGACAGATGCGTTACCATTTACAGAGGCACAGGATTTCACTTTTATGAGTGGTGCTGGTGGATGGAGTACGATTTTGACTATCCATCCGGATGGCTCATTCTCTGGAAACTATTTTGATTCTGATATGGGAGACAGCGGAGATGGATATGATGCGACGCAATATGTATCGACGTTCCATGGAACGTTTAAGAATATTCAACAAAAAGATGACCATACGTATGTGATGCAGATTGATACATTGGAGACAGAAGAGACTCAGAGTGAATGGATTGAAGAAACGGAGTATGGAAGAGTTCGCTATGTTGCATCTGCACCTTATGGATTGGATGGCGGAACGAATTTTGAATTGTATCTGCCAGGAACAGCTGTGAGCAGTCTCCCGTCAGAGTATGTGGATTGGGTAAGAATGCCGATGATGCTTGATGAAGGGGCAGCCACACTTCCGGGTTATGGTTTTTACAATGTGGAAGAAAAAGATGGTTTCTTTGGAGACTGGTCGAATTAGTGACGGCAATGAATGAGAGGTGTGCCTGGCGATGCGGGTGCACCTTTTTTGGTGTTAAAAATTACAAAGTTAAAAATATTTTTTACCGTAACATCGCATATTTCCTTGCTTTTTCCAAATGTTCCAAACTTACGCTTTACAATTTCATAAAACCTGTGCTATGGTGGATGTGTTGTCGAGAATCGTTGTTCTGGCGTAGTTCGGTAACAGTCGGAAATATTC